>CAZZPM010000105.1:0-1503 GCA_964655535.1 uncultured Pseudomonadota bacterium | reverse complement strand
AAATTGATTAATACTGTTCTTGAAAAAGAACAGCACAATCCAGCGTTTTTAACAACAAAACAACATGTGATGCAGAAAAAGCAACAACAATACGCAAATTATGTGCAAGCGACTACCCAAAAAGAAAAAGATCAAAAAAACATATGATACTATCGACCTTATTTTTTATTGCAAGTGGATCGGGTGGGCATATTATTCCCGCCCAAGAATATAGTAAAAAAGTAACACGTGATACAAACTGTTCACTCTTTTTTTTAACTGGCAATAATCGACTTGAACAGCAACTGATTCTTGATACAGAGAATATTATGCGCTTTTCGTCGCTTACACTTCCTGGCAAAAAAATCTGGCGCTATCCACTTTTTATCTATCACTTCATGAGCATCTTTATTAAAAGCATTTTTTTATTTTTCAAAACTTCTGGCGATAAAAAAGTATTTACTACGGGTGGCATACTCAGTATTCCAATCTGCCTTGCTGCCTACCTCATGCGCATGCCAATTCATCTGATCGAACTCAACAGCATTCCTGGAAAAACAACTCGTTTTTTGGCCCCTTTTGCAACTCAAATTTTAACGGTCTTTGATCTTAAAAAAAATGATCCGCGTTATACAATCATTGATTACCCCTTACGATCATTTAACGTCGATAAAAAAATGTTTACAATAAAAGAATCTCATAAAATTATTCTTGCATTATTTGGTGGATCACAAGGATCACAGGAATTAAATATTTTTTTTCTTACATGGCTTGAAGAAAGACCAGAACTTTTTTTAAAAATCAAAGTCTATCATTTTTATGGAAATGACCAGAGTATAGACTTTAAAACCTGGTACCAGACTCGTCAGATCAATGCTGAAGTTGCTCCGTGGTCAGAACATCCAGAAAATATCTATGCACTTTCTGATCTTGTTTTTTCACGCGGCGGATCTGGAACCTTGCATGAACTTTTATATTTCAAAAAAAAAACAGTGATTTTACCGCTTCGCTCAGTAGCTGATGATCATCAATATCAGAATGCACTGCAACTGGCCCAGAAATATCCAGATCTTTTTTTTGTTATTGATCAGAAAAAAGATGTGCAAATGATTAACAGATTGGATACATTTACTGGTCAAGCTATGGATTTTTTATCCAACAATTAACACAAAAATCCATAAAAAAGATTTTACTCTACCATAAATGATATATAATATTAATTGATGATCAAATGATGATTATCTAAAAAGATCATTTTCTATCCATTTTTACCAAGTAAAGGATCAAATAATCAATTTTTTACAAATTTACTCAAAAAAGAAATAAACAATTTTGCCTTCTGCAAATCTGTCTAGAAAAAAAAGAATAGTAATTTAAAAAATAAAATGATAAAGTAAAGATGTCTTAGTACTATTTATGTTACATTTTATGAGAGGATGTTTTTTTTGAAGTTAAAATTTTTATACAAAATTATGTATGAAAATTATTTTTTGGTTTTATCCAAGTGAGTTTTTAGAATGAAAA
>CAZZPM010000104.1:0-1534 GCA_964655535.1 uncultured Pseudomonadota bacterium | reverse complement strand
ATAGATTCTTTTTCTATCCTTTTTTATCAATTTTTTTTAAAAAAAATCATATAAACAGGACTTAGACATCAAGTTAGCAAATGCTTGTACTGATCAATAAAAATATTAATTAATTCTCCTGCAGATTTCTCCTTGTAGTATCTGGCAGCGGCTTCAGGGGTCTTTAATCTCAATCGTTTGGCTTCTAGCTGCAGTAAAACATATGCTTGAAAAACAGAAGCTACATGATTTTTTTGAGTTTGAAATTTTGTAGAAAAACATTCTTCAAGTCCAAGATATTGTTTTGTTGTTCGAAAAGCCTTCTCAATCGGCCATCTTTTTTTATAGAGAGCAACATGTTCGCGTGGCTCACACTTTTTTGTTGAGACTTGAAAAACTATGCTTTCTTCTTGATGCTTATCAATTCTTTTTGAGATTGTTATGTATAGATCAATGTTTTTCCACTTTACTTGTACGGTTCTTTGCATGATACGATTAATTAATCGTACGCGTTTGAGTAAAGCAAGATTTTTAAGTGAATATCTTTCACCATTGTATTCAATAATGCGATTGGAATGCATTCTTGCTTCAATTAATATATTTTCTTTCGATGCCCAGCTTAATAATTCAACTGTCGCAAACAATCCATCGGCTAGAACAATTATTTCTGTATGTGGGAATAGTTTTTGCACGATTTTATAGGCAGTTTTAATAAAATCTTCTTTTGTTTGATTTGATATATTCGTCGCTTCTATTAATTCTGGACAGAGTAAAAAATTATCATATATTGGAATATGTGTTTTTCCATCAGAAAGCATTGCCAAGATCAGTCTCAGAGCTGGATTTGATCGATGCAACTTAGTGTCATAAAACCATCCTGTACCTTCTATGTAAAGTGAATGAAGTTTTTTTATAAAGCTGTCATCAATAATTAAAAAGAGTTTTTTCTTTTGAGAAAATGTTGACAGGGCAAGTTTTTTGAGATTGTTAAATACTTTGTCTTCTTGGCTTAACCACCGAGCAATAGTTTTGCCAGATTTACAAATCATCTTTCCAAAATTTTCAAAACTGTTTTTTGCTGTTGACAGAATCGAAAGTACTGAATATGTTAAGTTCTGTGCTAATGGCATCTTGTTCTCCTTTCTTTTGACTTTTAACAGTCTGGAATAGAGTTAGGAGAACATGTTTTTTTAAAATCGTCAACTAATCTTTGTTTTGAGAGAAATATCTAAGTCCTGTAAAGAGTTAAAAGTTATAATACTTTGAACTATCAATAAAATTGAAATAATTTTTTTAAACATAAAAACCTCGAATTATTTTCTATATAAATCAGAATAAACTGTATATTTTATACATGACTATAATCAAATAGTCAATTTAATTAATGTCAAATCTATATAAAAATTATAAAATTAAAAAAAAGGGATATGATCTTGATCATGAATCTTTTCACCCAACAAGAGTGCCCGTAAAAAACGAACTCTCTGTGCAGGAATTATACGCCCTCGAGAAGTTTTTTGTAAAAAACCGCGTCGAATCAAAAACGGCTCACAAT
>CAZZPM010000103.1:0-1540 GCA_964655535.1 uncultured Pseudomonadota bacterium | reverse complement strand
AGGCTATTGGTGGAAAAGGATTGCTGATTTTTCCATGAGAAGGTATAAGGTTTTGTATTTGATCAATATAAAAATTCAAATCGGCCCAATTGCAAGTATAAATTTTTGCATGAGCGATCATTCCTAGTATGTATGGGGCATTCTTATCTAATGAAAAAGCCTTCTCTAAATAGCGAAGAGACGATTCATAATCCTTTTGCTGGTTGTATAAGTTGGCTATATTTTGGTATGAAACAGGCGATATTGGATTAATAGAAATTGATTTTTTGTAAATATCAATAGATTTGTTGATATTGCCCATCTCCCAATAAAGAATCCCGAGATTATTATAGTTGGCATACTCCAATGGATTGATTTTAATAGATGCCAGATAATGGAATATTGCTTTTTCGTATTGTTTGGCTTCCATGCAAAAATCAGCTAATACAGTGTGCATCTCGAAAGAATTCGGCTCAAGCAAAATAGATTCTTCAAGAGTTTGAATAGCATTGGCCTTCATACCTTTGCTATGCAATGCTCTTGACTTGCTAACAATGATTCTTGCATTGTGGCCAAATTGATTTAAATAGGTATCGCAGACATTGATGGCATCTGAGTGAGCATTCAAATGAGAAAGACAAATGCTCATGTTGCAGTAGGCTTCTGCATAATTATTTTTTAGTTCAATTGCGTTAGTGTAACTTCCAATGGCCTCTAGCCATTTTTCTTGACTCATTAAGACATTTCCTAAGTTGTAATGTGCCTCACGAAACTTGGGATCGATTTGAATTGCGCTTGTGTAAAATATGGAGGCATTTTTATAATCTTTGAGCGAGCCATATGCAGACGCCATATTATTAAGAAGATGAATATTTTTTTCGTTAATGGAGAACGCTTTTAAAAACCAATCCAATGCCTCTTGGGGCAATTTTAAACCTAAAAGGGAAGACCCCATCAAAAAACAAGCATCAAAATTAGGGGGGGTTTTTTTTGCGAGTGGATAGATTAAATTTTTGGCAATTTCGAATTCTCCACATGAGATGTGTGACGTAACTTTTTTGAATATACTATTTTGCATTGCCGCCTACTTTCATAAATTTTACAATTGTCTTCATTAGCCAATATTTCCCACATGCATTTTTAATGCGCTTGAATTTTTAATTAATTTATAATCAGGATCATCCAAGTGTAAAAGTCCATGGAAGATGCTTTGATTCTTCATGATTTCAAAGCGTACGGAATTCCATAACTCAAGTGTTTTTTCATTTGAATGGCTCATGTCTTTGGCGCGTTTTAAATTATAAAGTAAATTGCCATAATGAAGCCCGGCTTTTTTAATGTAATGTTCTTCGAGTTGTTCAAATTTTGAAAAATTAAATTTATTTTGATGCTCGCATGTTGTAATAAATAATGACAGTAAGCGTTCAACCACAAACGGCTTCATTGACATGTTTTGATTCTTATGGTATCCGGCAGAGCCACTATAAATTCTTCCCACATCGGATCCTAACTTTACCTGATCATCTAGTTGTGATAATAAGGTGTCAATAAAACAAAAATA
>CAZZPM010000102.1:0-1557 GCA_964655535.1 uncultured Pseudomonadota bacterium | reverse complement strand
CATATAAACGATCTACTAATTCTTGTGTAAATAATTCAGGTGTTTTAACCGTAATATTACCAAAATCGATATGAATTACTGGATGCACAGGGAAAGCATAATCAGTTTTTTTGGTAATCCAAAGATCTTCAAATAATTCTTTTTTCCCCTGAAATAATGACGAGAGCGTTGAGCATAAAATTGATTTTCCAAAGCGTCGTGGGCGAGCAAAAAAAGTATGTTTTGTCTGAATTAATCGATAAATATGTTCAGTTTTATCAATGTAAACATAGTTTTCTTCACGTAATTCCGAAAAGGTTTGGAGTCCCAAAGGTAATTTTTTCATCAGCACCTCAGTTTTTCACTCTAAAAATAAATTTTTTATCTTAGTTTCAGTGTATAGAAAATCCTTTTTTTTTCCATAGAAAAAATAAAGCAATGCTACAAAAGCTTTCATAATTTTGATTTTTTAGAAAAGTATGTTTTAAAATTGTTCAGTATCGTCAATTTCAAATTGTTCTTCAGGAACTGGCCGTTCAAGATAGGTGAGCGCCGTATAAATGTCTTCATGATTGTTGACCGAAAGAATGATTTTTTCTGGCCATTCTCGTTTGAGCATTTTACTAAATTTATTGTTGGGGCCAATTTCAATGATGACATCAAGTGTATAAAAATACTGCATACTTTCCCACCATAAAATATGTCCACTTGTCTGCTTGGTCAAAGCACTTTTGATATCATCGGCCATGGTGATGATGCGTGCGTCAAAATTACTGATGAGGGGAATTTTGAGATTATGAAAATCGGCTTTAACTAAATATAATGAAAAGAGTTTTTCTGCTTCGGCAAGGAGTCGCGTATGAAAAGCACCTGAGACGGGCAAAAAAACTGCTTTGCCTCCAATGGTCTCCACATCTTCTTTGACGTTTTGCAGAAGTGTTTTTGTTCCTGAAACAACAATCTGTGTGGGGGAGTTAAAGTTTGCTAGTTCAACAACCGCTTCAAGATTATCTGGGTCATCATAATTTTGGCAGATTTTTTTGAGCTCTTCTTCTGGAAATCCGAGTACAGCAAGCATGCCACCATTTTGGTTACTCATCACTTTATGCATTATCTCTGCACGTTTTTTAAGAAGATATAAACTATCAACAAAGTTCATGCCGCCCGCTCGATGAATTGCAGTGTATTCACCTAAACTATGTCCAGCGACCATGTGTGGAGCAATCTGGTATTTGTCTTCAAGAAGTTTTGCTATTGCAGTGGAAACAACAAAAATGGCGGTCTGTGTATGGAGTGTTTCAGCTAAAACTTTTTCTGATGATGCAAAACAAAGTTTGATAAAGTTTATTCCCAAACAGGCATTGGCTTCTTCAAAAAGTTCTTGGACAATTCGTTCACGATCATACAATTCTTTTCCCATGCCAACAAATTGAGATCCTTGTCCGGGGAAAATCATTCCTATATTTTTTGTCATGATAACTCCTTTTTTTCTATGCATCATGCAAAAAGTTTGTATCATTGGTCTTGGTTTTTACAAGTTACCAATAAAAATTATTACTGGATCAAAGAAATAAATGC
>CAZZPM010000101.1:0-1651 GCA_964655535.1 uncultured Pseudomonadota bacterium | reverse complement strand
CAACATCATAACGAACTGCTGCTGCAGAACTAACATGATTAAAATTAAAACTTTTAATAATCTCATCAATTGATTGGAGCTCTTGCATACTTGATGATCCAATCATTGCCAGATAATTAACAACAGCTTCCGGTAAAAAACCAGCCTGCATTAAATCATCCAAAGAAAAACCAAAGTCACGCTTTGAAAGCTTTTTTCCCTCAACATTACAAATCATGGGCAAATGCCAAAATGTTGGCAATTGCACCGCAAACGCATCATACAAGGCTGCCTGCAATGCAGTGTTTGACAAATGATCTTCACCACGAACCACATGCGTCATTGCCATTTCACAATCATCAACAAAATTAGCAAAAATGAATGTAAAGCTTCCATCAGCTCGTGTGATAGGAAAATCAGCGAAATTATGCATTTCAAAATTGATTGCCCCTTTTGCAATGTCATTAATCGTTATCGCTTGATCGCTATTTAATGCAAAACGCCAGACAAAAGGAAGTCCAAATGCTATTTTTGCTTTTACTTTTTCTTCAGATAAATGAAGGCAGGTCCGATCATAACGAGGCGGTTTTTTGAGCGCAATTTGACGCTCACGTTTTTTTTCAAGCTCTTCAGGTGAACAGAAACAACGATACACTTTCTGATTTGCTATTAATTCATCAAGATGTTTTTGATAATGTGTAGATCGATCTGATTGATTATAAGGACCATAGTTGCCCCCCACAACAGGGCCTTCATCATACTTTAAGCCAAGCCATGAAAGATCATCTAAAATTTTTTGTGCTGCAACATCAAGATTACGCGCAGCATCAGTATCTTCAATCCGCAAAATAAATGTCCCTTGATGTTGACGTGCAAACAAAAAATTAAGCAACGCAGCACGGACATTTCCCAAATGCATAAACCCAGTCGGCGATGGGGCAAAACGAACACGAACTTTAAAACTCATAATCTTCTCCCAAAAAACAGAAAATATTGTATACTCTTACTATAGATTTTAACACAGAATTGATTTTTAAAAAGGAATATTTTATGCAAACAGAATCAGAGCTTCAATCAACAGAAACAAAAAGAACAGAACCTTTTTTTACTGCTGCTTCCAACCTTTTATCATTGATCGGATCAACGCCTCTGATTCAACTTTCTCAATATCTTCCTAATAATGTTTTTGCAAAACTTGAATACTTCAATCCAGGCGGCAGCATCAAAGATCGAACTGCTGCTTACATGATTGAACAAGCTGAAAAAAAAGGGCTTCTAAGGCCCGGCGGTACCATCATCGAAGCCTCATCAGGCAATCAAGGAATCGCTCTTGCTATGATCGGTGCATTAAAAGGATATAAAGTTATTATAACCGTTCCTGCACGAACCAGCATTGAAAAAAAAAATACCATGATCGCCTACGGTGCACAGGTTATTGTCTGTGATGAAAATGAAGAGGAAGATTATCGAGAACGTGCATTACAACTGACCAAAGTAATACCTAATTCTTTTATGCCCAATCAATATTTTAATCCCGACAACAGCGACGCCCACTATGCATCAACAGGGCCAGAAATCTGGCAACAAACAAAGGGGACCGTCACGCATGTTTTTGTCGCTGCAGGAAGTTGTGGAACGATCACGGGGATCGGTCGTTATTTAAAAGAAAAAA
>CAZZPM010000100.1:0-1672 GCA_964655535.1 uncultured Pseudomonadota bacterium | reverse complement strand
CGGCTGCTAATAATCCAAGTCCTACACCACCATCACCAAATAAGCTACCGGTTAAGGTGAAGCGCTTTTTTTCAACCATATAAATTTTTTCTGTAAACATTCTTAATGCGTTACACTTTCTTGTAATATCAAAACTTGCATAAAATTGTGCTGCGGCTTGACCTTCTTTATGTTGACTCATAAATGCTTTCAAATTTACTGAATCATCAGTACCATCTTTCCATGCAGGAGCAGATACTGCATCACGTTGACTTGCTGCACAAAATTTAAATGCTTTGTTAACTAAAAATTCAGCAATTTTATCTTCTTCAGTTGATGTTGATTGAACTGTTCTGCGACCATGTACATAACTTTGAATCATTGTATATGGTCTAATGTTTGCACCAACGATCTGAAAAAATGTCTCACACAAATCTTCTTCGGTACCTGTTAATCCAACCAATTTCAAAATTGCTGGATTTTCACTTAATGCATAATCAAGATTGCTTCGATCAAGTTCAGCAGATTTTCTTACTAATTCTTGAAGTAAACGAACTGTCAATAACCATTCTTGCTGACCAAACGCAACTTGATGCAATACATCAGATGCGCGCTGAACGATTTCTTTTTTTTGCTTATCTTTAGCAGAAGCATCTTTAATATTTTCTACTTTTTTTGCAGCTTTATCTTTGATCTTGCTTACAATGTTTTTCAACGTTGTATACAATTTCTTTGATGCATCTTCATTTAAACGTAACAATGGTGATGGATAAAACTTTGCAGCTGGATTTGCATCAACGACATCAAGATCTATTGCAAATGAAACTGAATCAAAACCTGAATCTGCTGCATCTCCGCCACAATCTTTTGCATAGTTTTCTGCTAATCTTTTTACTTCAGGTGACAACAATGATTCTACTTCATCATCATACATTGCAAAACCTGATTGTCCGACCATACCAATAACAAGTAACACTTGTAATATTTTTTTCATATTTTCCATCTCAATTCTCCTTTTTACTTTTTAATTTCTCTGTCTGTTCTCAACTAATAATTACAAAAGATCTTTTGTAACATCTTCAAACAAACCATCAAAGCCGCCTAAAAGGCCATCTTTTTTTTCAAAACCAAGATCTGATAAATCAAATCCCGTTGCATAGGTCAAAAAGTCACCATGTAAATTATCTAATTTATTACGTGGATTATATTCCTGTGCTAAATCATTTAATTTTTGTTGTAATGCAGCACCTTTAAGATCTTTATATTCGTCTTTTTTATCTTTTAAAATTGCTACTTGTTGATCACTTGACAAACTATTCCAACCAAAATGATCATTCATTTGTTGTACGGTTAAACCAAGATACGCAAGTTGCTGTTCTTTAGTTAAATTTTTATTTTTCTTAGTTGTCGCAAATGCTTTCAATTCTCGAATCCACCGTTTCATCTGTGGAACAAACAATGCAGTTATCAAAAGACCAATACCTGCTACTTGATTCATAGTAAATGTTGTTGGCATTTCATATTCTTGTTCAAGTTTTGCTAACTCTTGTTTCTTACTATCAAGATCGCCTTGCTTATCAAAGCCATCTATCTTTGACGCTACTTCTAACGCTGCTATTTCTGCTTTAAGATTTTTAACTTGAGTTACAATTTCCTCTGTTGCTTTTTGTTTTGCAACAGCAACCGCTGGAGC
>CAZZPM010000099.1:0-1694 GCA_964655535.1 uncultured Pseudomonadota bacterium | reverse complement strand
AGGAACAATGGGGCAATTTTATCGCTTTATGTGGGATAATGCTTTTTATAGTCTTGCAACAGCGACTTTTTATGCAGGTAAAGATTTGATAACACGGGGTATTTTGAATGAATCACAAGAACGCCTTGTTCGTTATATTAAACGATATTGTTTAACGTCACCGTTGGTTAAAGAATCAGGAGTGCCAGAAGATTTATATTTAGATGATTTGGTATTGAATCCAAATATTCATGCCGCTGCTGAGGCAGTTATTGGGTCATTTAAAAATAGTTCTGGAAAAATGGGACGTGTCCGATTTAATGGACTGCTGTTTTGTGGACTTCCTGGAACAGGAAAAACTGAATTGGCTAAAACTATTGCTTCAGAAATTGATCGTGCTGGCATAGAAATTAATTATTATCTTTTATCCGGTAATAAGTTGGCGCAAGCTAAATTAGAAGATCTTGAAGATTTTATCGGTCAATTGCAGGATCATCGACAATTAACGATTGTGGTGATCGATGAGTGCGAAACTTTCTTAGCTGCTCGTATAGGCAATCAGAAACAACAAAGCAAGGGAATTTTTGAATGGCTTGAATTTACGTCAAAGCCAAGTCCCTATATTCAGTTTATTTATATGACTAACTATGCAGAAAAAATTGACTTTGCAATGCATCGTCGTATGAAATTTATTGAATTTGAATATCCTGATCTTGCAAGCCGTGTGATTTTGTTACAGCGATATCTTAATAAAGAATTTTTATCAGATCCTGAATTTTCAGCTTTAGAAAAAATGAGGATTACAGAATTATTAGATGATACAACGTTGATTGACATGGCTAAAAAATTAGCAGTGCCACCGATAGCAGAAGGTCCTTTAAAATCAGGCGATGTGTTTTCACCGGCCAATATTGAAACAATCATGGTTGATATGAAGAGCCATAGTATTGGACTCGGGCATAATGGGGTTCCAACACCTGAAATTATCAACATGGTTATTGATGAAGCGATTAGTCGCAAAAAAAGAGAAATTTCAATGAATAAATAAAAATATGCAGTAGTGCTTATTTTAAAAAAAATAGAAAAAAGTGGCATTGTTGAAAGACAGTGCCACTTTTTTTGTTTATAAAGATCTTTTTAGAGTAAAAATTGTCAAAGGCGTTCTTTTTTGTCAGACTGCAATTATTAATAAAAATAGTTTGATTATAAGGAGCATTTCTGATGATCGCTCAAAAGAGTATAAAAAAGAGTTTTTTTAGTTTGATGTTTGTTCTGGTTTTTTTGCCCAGTGTATTATTTTGTGGTGTCAATGAAGATGAACCAAAAAATAAAGAAGAAACTTGGGTTTCAGGTGTTTTTTCTTCATTGGAATTTATGATTGATTCTGCGCCAAAGAATATGTTAGATGAAAAAGGTAAGAAAGAATTAAAGAATGGCTTGCCAAATGATATTCTTAATGGACTATTAAAATTAGAACTTAAAGAAGGTCATAACAAGCAACGATTATTGAAAAATTCATTATTGTATCCAATTTTGAGTAGCTCTCTTCAAGATAATTTGTTTGTACAAAAGTTTATTTTGCCATCAGAAACGGCTATTTTTGCTGCGATCATTCTCAGTTTGCCTAAATTAGTTACCTCTTTGTATGACGTAATTGCGCAAGAAGCAGCGAATCGTTTATTGAGAAAAGTAAGTAACATGATTTTTGATTCAAA
>CAZZPM010000098.1:0-1728 GCA_964655535.1 uncultured Pseudomonadota bacterium | reverse complement strand
ACGTCCAAAATATTTACCTGCATCTTTGATGCCTTTTGATTCTTGGTAAAATGGAACTACTTGCAAGCTGCCGCCAATACGATCTTCGCAAGGCATGTTTACATGTTTGTGCCATGTAACGTATTCGTTAGCAAGGTTTACACCTTGTGAACGTTGTAATAAATATGTTTTTCCTGAATGAATTGTTGCGTGTGCAGAAGACACCGCAAGCATTGCGCATAAAAGGCGTGTAAGTGAACCCTTCATAAGCTTCTCCTTTTTTGATTGATGTATTTTGGAAACTAACATCAAATCATTTTTGTAGTACCAATACAACTAACTTTCTCATCTCACAATGTACACAATGTTGTACGTTTTGCAAGAAAAAATTGAAATTCTTTTACTTTTTTATCAATTTTTTTTTTGCATCCATCCTTTCGTCTCTGCAGATGCAGAGTTTTAATTAAAAAATAATTCCTAGTCGTGTCCATACAAACCATTTTTCACCAATCTTTTTTTTTTCGTTATCTGCATGTGCGATAGAAAAACCAGAACCAAATCCCAAAACTGCTGTCGATTGCTCACTCAAGTGAAACAGTTTTGAAATATACACATACAAATCTTGTAAACAGAGTGCTTCGGTTACTGCAAACTCTGAAATCAAATCTTCTTTTTTTATCCCCTGTGCAAGACCCTCGAGTGGATCTTGATCAACCATTGGATCAAAAACAGTGTTTGTATCATACGTTACTGCAGCCAGATTATACACGTCATTCTTCCATCGTTTTATACAAAGTTCTTCTTTCTGTTGCACATACAATTCTGTTCCTATCGAGCATTGCCACTCTTGTTGTTGTATTCCCATAACTCCTGAACAGAACAATCTATTTTGTGGTTTTACTTTTACCTCGTGTGTTAATACATTTGCAAGAGGTTCGATTTTTTTTTCTCCACGAGTTCCTGCCAGTCGATATAATTGCCATGGTGAAATTGTTTGGTCACGCCGTTTATATCCAAGGGCTCGACACTCAACTCCTTGCAAAATATAATCATACTGAACAGCTCCAGAAAAATGCAAGCTTGTGGTATTATTATTCCAAAAAAACTGTACTCCTGCTTCAAGCTTACCACCAAAACCCCAGCGCCCAGCGTTGCCGCGCATCGGTTCAAACAAAAAATTCCCCTTGGGATGTGACTCAAAAGGAATTAAACAATGAATACTCAGATCAATAATCCGTTCAGGTCGATAGCTCAAAAGTCCGTGAACACGAATCGTCAAGTCAGATGGACCAACACTGCTTAATGAAGCGGCTGAAATTTTCATTTTTTTAAGCGGCTCTTGTTTTTGCGCGCCTTGAGGAATCTCTTTTCCCGCTAGTAATTCAGAAAAAAAACAGGTTGCTTCTGTTCCGTTCACCTGCTGACTACGCGAATTTTCTTTTGATGCAAGTCCCATCGAATGCGTCACTGCTAAAATTGGCAACTCAAGACTCAATGCAAACAGCGCTGATACATCACAAAGCTGTTGAAAATAAGAAAAATGCAGACCAGCAACGCTTCGCTTTGGTCTGAAAAAAAGTTTCTCACGCAATGTTGGAGCAACTGATAAATCATGCAAAACATCTGCTGCTTTCAATGCTTGATCAGGTCCAACACTGATGTTGTCAGAAAAAGTTCCATCACTTGTTGGCATCCCAAAATAAGAACGAAATGCTTTTGTATTAAAAGTTTTTTGATACATCGGCTGCA
>CAZZPM010000097.1:961-1789 GCA_964655535.1 uncultured Pseudomonadota bacterium | reverse complement strand
TACAAAATTAAAAGAGAGCCGTAAAAAAGCTCTCTTTTTTTTATGCTCATTTTTTAAATCAGATCTCTTTTTTATCCTCAAACTATAATAAACCCCATTCTGTGCTATAATAAAAACCCATGCTATAATGATTGGTGAAAAAAATATAGAGGTTACAAGATGAATAAAAAAACAATAGCACTCGGCACAGACGATTTTAAACAAGTAGTTGAAGGAAATCATTATCTCATCGACAAAAGTTTATTTATTAAAGAGGCAATAAGCGAGAGTTCACCTGTCGTTCTTCTTCCACGTCCACGTCGTTGGGGAAAAACACTTAACATGACCATGCTTAAGTATTTTTTTGAAAAAACTGAACAATCAAATCGACATTTATTTAATAGTCTTGTTATAGAGCAATATCTAGACATTATGGAGCATCAGGGCACATATCCGTTTATTTTTTTAACACTCAAAGATGCAAAGAAATTAAATTGGGCGTCGTGTTATGAGGTGTTGCAAGAGGTTATTTTATTTGAATACAAAAGACATGATTATCTTTTAAAATCAGATAAAATTGATGCACTAGAAAAAAAGGAAATTCAAAGCATTATTACAAAAAAAGGGTCTCAAGGAGACTTTGAGCGAGCATTACTCAAATTATGCTTTTATCTTCACAAACACTATAATCACGAACCAATCGTACTTATTGATGAATACGATGCCCCGATTATTTCAGGTTTTGAAAATGGATATTACCAAGAAATTATAGATTTTACACTCTGATTTTTGTGTTCATCACTTAAAGAAAATGTTCACCTTAAAAAAGGATTTTTGACTGGCATTTTG
>CAZZPM010000097.1:0-951 GCA_964655535.1 uncultured Pseudomonadota bacterium | reverse complement strand
CGATTTTTAGTGGATTTAATAATTTATTTGTCCGTACTCTTCTAAATAATGAGTATGCAGAGCATTTTGGGTTTTCTGAAAAAGAAGTTGTTGCATTACTTGAATATTACGATGAAATCGATAATTTAGACAAAATTCGGGCCTGGTACAATGGATACCAAGTTGGACAACAGATCACCATGTATAATCCATGGTCGGTCTTGTCATATGCAAAAACCAAAGAACTTGCTGCTCATTGGATGAACTCAGGCAACAATAATTTAATCAAAGAGATTATTCAAAAAACACCAGCAAGCTTTAAGGAAGATCTTGAGCAATTGATGCTGGGAAACAGTATTGAGAAAGAGCGCGTTGATTATGTTACTTTTGATTCTTTGTTCACTTTGCCAGATGTCGCCTTTAATTTTTTGTTGTTGACCGGATATCTTTCATTTGAAAAACGATATTTTAAAGATGACATAGAATATCTTTCATTAGTTATTCCAAACAAAGAAGTAAAAATATATTATAGAAATACCATTAATGAATGGCTCGAAAAAACTTTAAATCTTTCGACTTATCAAAACATACTCAGAGACTTAATTTCAGGAGATCTTGAATCGTTTAAAGAAGTCTTTGAAAGAACGGTTGAACGTGTCTTAAGTTCGCTTGACACCGCAGACGACGAACCAGAGAAATTTTATCATATGTTTGTTCTTGGCATGTTAGTCTGTTTGCAAGAAACACATGAAGTAAAGTCGAATCGTGAAAGTGGTGGCGGTCGATATGATGTGATGATTATTCCTAAAGATCCATCAAAGCTTGGTATTATTATCGAATTTAAACGAGCAAAAAATATGACCGAAGAAGCACTTGAAGCAGCAGTTAAAACAGGACTTACTCAAATCAAAGAAAAAAACTATAAAGCAGAACTTGAGGCACGCGGAATCACTCAGATTATCTGTGTAGCAA
>CAZZPM010000096.1:0-1871 GCA_964655535.1 uncultured Pseudomonadota bacterium | reverse complement strand
CAAACAAAATGTTCTGGGCAGCAGCAGCAGTTGCACTTGGCTCATTGATTTACAATAAAAAAGAAAGTTTCAAGATGCCGAGTTTTTCATTGTTTCAAGATCAAGGTGGGCAATATTGTTCTGGCGATGATCAGGGTGGTAGCGACAATGAAAGCTTTGATGGAGACGACTCCTTAGTGCTCGATGACGACGACGATTAATTCTCATCAATAATTACATACGAATTCGAAAAAGGCTCACTTTAAAATGGTGGGCCTTTTTTTGTGGGTGTGGGCATATTTGTGCTTTTTACTAGATTGATGTAGAGTTGAATGAAGGAAGAAGTTATTTTTGATTCTTTAAAGCGAGAACATATGTATGAAAAAATTACCTTTGGGACTCCAGTCTTTTTCAGAATTACGTGAAGATAATTATGTTTATATTGATAAAACGAAACATGTTTATCAATTAATTCAGGGAAAATACTATTTCTTTGCTCGGCCACGTCGCTTTGGAAAATCTATTTTATGTTCAACACTCAAAGCATTATTTCAAGGGAAAAAAGAGCTTTTTGAAGATCTTTGGATTACCAAAAACACCGATTATACTTTTCCTGTGCATCCGGTCATTCATCTTGATTTTGGCAATATTTCTATCAAATCGCCAGAAATATTTACTCAAGAATTAGCCGATTATTTATATGATATAGCCCAAAAAGAAGATCTTGTAGGCTTTGAAAAAACAACTTCTGGAACTATGTTGCAAAGACTGCTGTTTCAATTAGTAAAAAAATATGATAATAAAAAAGTTGTGCTTATTATCGATGAATATGATCGACCGATTTTACATCACCTCACAAGCCCTGATTCGTTAAAAGAAATGCAAGCAATCATACGAGATTTTTACACGTGTATTAAAGCGATGCATGAATCAATTAAATTTTTGTTTGTGACGGGCATTAGTCGATTTTCAAAGACAAATCTTTTTTCTGGCTTTAATCAGATTCAAGATATTTCGATGAATCCCCAATTTGCCCACTTAGTTGGCTACACCGATGAAGAACTTAATACGACGTTGGCTGAGCATATGAATGTTGCTGCTCAAGAAAGTGGCAAAAGCCTCGATAAATTTAAAGAACAGACAAAATTATATTATAATGGCTATCGATTTTGGGAAAATGCAGCAGCTGGAAAATCTCAAATCGACCTTCCACGCGTCTACAATCCGTATTCAATGATGCATAATCTTAATAATCCAACCTTTGCTTATTATTGGTTTGAATCAGGAACACCGACGTTCTTGATGAATTTACTCAAAAAGAATCAGTACAAAATCGAATCATTTGATGAATTAAGAGCATCAGCAAAAGAATTAGGAAGTTTTGAACCCGAAAAACTCCCCCTTAAAACACTTTTATATCAGACTGGATATGTGACGATTAAAGAATATGACAAAGATACGGCCACTTTTATTTTAACCTATCCAAATATTGAAGTTAAAGAAGCCTTTTTGCAAGAAGTCTTAAGTTGGATGGCCGAAGTCAACGATAGTGATATCAAGATGCATTCTTTCCAACTCTGTAATGCTTTAAAAAATAACAACGTATCTTTATTTATCGACACTTTAAAGTCTTTTTATGCTGCAATTCCATACACCATTCATCTTGAATACGAAAAATATTATCAAACAATTTTTTATACAATTTTGATGTTACTTGGCATTAAGATTGATGTCGAAGTTGCAACAAGCATTGGTCGCATCGACGCAGTTGTTAAAACAGAAAAATTCATCTACATCATCGAATTTAAATTGAATGCTGACGCTTCAAAAGCACTTGAGCAGATCAAAATCAAAAAATACTTTGAACAATATCAACAAGACTCACGCCCCAT
>CAZZPM010000095.1:0-1883 GCA_964655535.1 uncultured Pseudomonadota bacterium | reverse complement strand
AGATACTCGGCTGGTTACGGCCCGGAAAAATAGATATTGCCAAGATTTAAAAAGCTCCAATGATTCAGTTCATTCGGAGCTTTTTTTATGCACATTTTTTTATTTAAAAATAATTTTTGTTATGATACATACGAGCAATTGATATTAAATCATTTTTTAATTTTCTGTCTCTGTTATAGAGTATTATTTGAGGAATCTGATGATCTATATTCAATCTATTTTTTTACTATTGTTTCTTATTTATGCTCAAGGAGAGGCTGCTATTATTCAACATCAGCAATATGAAGCATTAAATTATTATGATATTTTAGGTGTATCATGTGATGCATCATTTCAAGCGATTCGAGATGCGTATAAAAAATCTGCTTTGCGATGGCATCCTGATAAAAATAAAGGAAATGAAGAAGAAGCTGAGATATATTTTAAGTTGATTGGTGAAGCATATGAAACATTAAGTGATGTTGAAAAACGTGCAAACTATGATCTTGATCAAGAAATGATTTGTGAAGAATATTGTTTTCGTGGAATAAAGTATTTATATTTTTGTTCTATTCATGTTTTGAATAAATATATTTTCCAATCTGATTAAAAAAAAGAATGATCTATAAGATGGGTAATAATACTATGAGCAAGTTCATGCGTAGTTTTATCACTTGTTTCAATCATGAGATCATATTCTTTGTTCAAATGAATAACTTTGCTTTGTTGTAGTGCTGAGCCGATCATGCGGTTGCCTCGTTCACGTTCTCGTTGTTCAAGAATATTTCTATTGCAGGTGAGCCCGATAAAGAGCGTAGGATATTCTTTCAATCGTTCTTTCCAGGTATTAAAAAATTTGTGATCAGTGACTACTTCATCAATGATGAGGTTATGTCCTGATTGAAGCATTGTTTCTACAATATCAACCAGAAGTAATGAAATGTTTTTTCCAAGGGGGCCCATTTTTAGTTCATGTTCAGTTTCAGCATTATTGTTTTTTTTACTTTCAAACCAGAATCCTTCTTTGTGATGCGTTGGTGCAGATTCATAACTATTGACCCAATCATTATGTTTATGTGGCATCATGCTAATAATTTTATCAATACCGATATGTAAAAAAGGGGGTTCAAGTTTTTCTTGTAATGCATGACTCAGTGTTGTTTTTCCGCTACTGCTTCCACCATTGAGAAAAATGACTATTGGTTTTTTTATCATATTTTTTACTGTTTTTATTATATGAAATAGAGATACAAAATATGTTGTAACGTACCTTAAAGATGTATGAATAGCAAGATTTTTTTTCTATGTTATTGATTTTTAATCGGAACTGAAATAATAAGATTCTGTTTTTTAAAATTACTGGGGAATTGATCAAAGATAATAAAAGCAGGCCGAGCATGATCAATAGAATTGTTATTTGTATTGTTCCATGCTCCAAATATGTAATGATATGCAAGTCCAAGATTTATAAGTTTTCCGTGATAATGAAATTGAGCATATAATCCACCAACAATAGTTGTTGTTTGTAAATGAGGATATTTTTTTTCAGTATGAGCAATGCAAGCAGAAAATCTAACTTGATCATGAGCAATTTTTTGTTCATGTGGATTATCATGACCAATGCCAATAAATGTTGCGGTGGAGTCGTCATCTATTTCAGCTTTATCAATCTGCTTTTCAAGTTGATCCCAGGCTTCTGGTGCCGCTTGAAAGTAGGTCCCTTGCGCAGTTGCTGCTTGAACAACAATGTTATCAAGTTCAACTATTGTTGGTTCTTCTAGTTGAATTGATTCAAGTTCATCAACAAGATGAATTTTTTTTCGACCAATTGAAGGAGTGTAACCAAATATATTTTTAAAGCAACGGCTAAAAGCTGCATGATCTTCAAAGCCGACTTCAAGGGC
>CAZZPM010000094.1:0-1912 GCA_964655535.1 uncultured Pseudomonadota bacterium | reverse complement strand
TGGCAACTCCTGAAGGTTTTAAAACTATTGAAACAATCAAAAAAAATGATTTGGTCCTTGACCATCATGGAGCGTCCAAAAAAGTTCTCAAAGTTGCTACAAGAAATGTTTCACATGTTATCTGTTTTGTTGTTGATGATCAAGAAATTTTTACAGGGTGCAATCAACTATTTGATCTGTTCTGTGCGCAGCAATGGTGCAAAGCTTGTGATTTAAAAAATTATGGCATTGAGTCATTTCTAAAAAAAGAGAATGTAAAGCTGTATCAATTGACGGTTGAAGGTCATATATTTTCTATCGAAAAATCAAATATTATTGTTCACAATGTAGATGCTTTTGTAACACCACTGCTTTGGTTTTTATCATATACAAATCCGGTGACTGCAGTTATTGGCACAACAGTAGGAGTTGCAGTGCTTGCTTATAGTGCATATAAGATACATCAAGCAGGACAAGCGGCTTATTTGTCTCGCATGGTTATGCAGCAGAAGCAGCAGGAACAAATTAACAATGATATTGTTTATGCAATTGAAAAAGATGTAGTAAAAAATCAAGAAGCGATCGTTAAAACTGATCAAATAAATAAAGATGTGCAATCAAGTCAAAATGCTTTAGAGCGACGTACAAAAACATTTGAGAAAATTAAAAAAGATTATGAGCTAAAACGAGCAAGTGTATCATCGGACAATGGGCCCATGATTAATAGGCCAGAGGAGCCAAAAGATGAAGAAGAGAAAAAAAGAAAAGAAGAGGAGGAGTTTAAAAAGAAACATCCAAAGGGACGTTATGACGATGCTGGTTATCATAAAAATTATCAATCGGGAAGTAAAAGTCCTCGACCACTCAACGGACAAAAGGCTTTGGATAATTCGTTTGAGGTACCAGGGGAGGGAAATAGGCGTATAGCGGTCAGTGATGATCAATTTGTGGTATTGACTGAAACTATAGAAGGTCTTTATCATGGACATGTAAGAACATGGGGAGCATTACGAGATGGAATGCAAAGAGTGCTGAAAAATCAAGGTCTTGTTACAAAATCAGGAAAGATTATATGATGCAGTTAATAGAACACTTTAAATTTACAGAAAATATTTTGTTTGAGTTTTTGGTGCCGCCGTTGGAAAAAAAGTATAATTATTATTATGGAGCTACTGAAGATTTGAATAAGTTTGACGAAATAACAGTAATTTTGAATGTCAAGGGGACGAAGACTATTGTTATGGTTGATATAATTCAAGAGATAGCTTGTCCACTTAAGTTTTTTTTAAAAAAAGCATTACTTAATAAATATCCTTTGCCATCACAGATACCGTTAGGCTCCTTAATGCGTTTTTATAATCGTGATAATTATCAAAATTATTGGCGAGATGAAGATTTACCTTATACAGAGACTATTGACTACGGTCCATTTTCGCTTTGGTCTATGGTTTCTGGTGGTATGCAATCATGGATTTATAATCGTAATGATAAAATATATCTTGAAATTGGTAAGTCCTATGTAGTGCCAGAACCACAAAACGATCAAGCGTTCGAAGAATATATAACTCAGTATAAACCACTTTTTTTTGAAGAAATTTCTCATGAAATAGCGCAAAATTGGTTGAAAAAGGCTGAAAAAATTGTTCGTGAAATCGGTTCAGATTATAAAGATTGAATGCTATGCAAGTAATAGAACATTTTAAATTTACAGAAAATATTTTGTTTGAACTTATGGTTCCACCTTTTAAATAATTTAAAAAATTTTAATTTTTACATAGACACCTCGCCATCCGCCTTCGTGTTTTCAACACTATGTCGAGATTTTAACTGCAAGTCCTGCGTAGCTACATGCGAAGCGGGAAGCTCAATGAGCGAAGCCTGGTGGAGAGAGAGGGATTCGAACCCTCGATCCGGATTTCTCCAGATACCTGCT
>CAZZPM010000093.1:0-1916 GCA_964655535.1 uncultured Pseudomonadota bacterium | reverse complement strand
CTGTGATGTCTTTGCGACTTTAGTTGAAAGAGGTGAGTGGAATCAAAGTAAAGCATACGATTGGAATGGATCAGAGTTAATAGAATCACAGAAATAAATATTTTTATAAAAAAATTCATCCGTCTACGTGTTTTTAACACTACGACGAGAGACGGCAATAAAATAAGGGCTTGATGATCTGTGTTGAGCCCTTATTTTTTATACAAAGAAGGGGGAGAACGCATCGTGATCAAACAAACAATAAAATCAATGTTCTGGGCAGTTTTGTTTTGTACGTTTTTGAACGTTGGGCGAACGCTTGAAGCTGCACAGAGCAAAGAAGGTTTAAAGGTAAAAATGGGGGGAATTTTACGTCAGATTCCAGAAGCCTATCAATTAGGTGATCGATTGAATGAGGGTAATTTTAGAGATGCCTTTCAATTGCTCGATGCTGATTTAACTAAACGTGTTCAAGAGTATCAAGATGCAGCGTTGGCCTACAGTTTGAGTCATGGCGACAAAGGCAAAGAAGCAGTTTTGGGCAATGTTTCAGGGACAGAAGATCGAATCATAATGCCGGGTGCATTGAATCTGCCCCGCTTGTTTTTGCTTAATGCATTGCGGGAAAAAAAACTGGTTGATTTGCTTTGGCTAGATAATTACTTAGATCAATTTTATGCGGGGATGAGCAATAGTGCAACCAGTGATATTTTTAAAAATGTTTTTAAGTACGAAGAAAGTCGTTTTTATATGAAGTCGTCTTTTTGGAATATCGATTTTAAAACGGATTTTAATCTTCTTGGGAGCAAATTAGAAGAAAAATTTGGGACTAGTAACTTGATGATTGATCTTTCTATCGGGGGTGGGAGTACTGGTTATAAACAACAATTACATAATCAATATTGGGATGGAAATCATTGGGGCAATGGTGTTAAAAAAAGTCAACAGAATTACTTTCTGTATTCTCAACCAGATGGCTTTGCTCAACGACACATAGTTTCTGAAACTAAAATTCAGCCGGTGACGCATCAAGGGCAAGGTGACCAGGCGACCAATAATTGTGGGCTTCATGCATTGATTAATGCGGAGCTTCTTTTGAATGGCTCTGAAAATAAAGCTTTTCTAGTGAATCATGATGAGCGGATTAATAGAATGCGGCAAGAAATTAGTAATGTTTATAAAGAATTTCGCCAATCAAAAAAGCAAACAGAGGTGTTGACCGAGAATCTTAATAGTGATGATTTAAGCAATGCTATTAAAAAAGAAGTAGAAAATTATACTATTTTCATCAGTATTCCTGAACAGATTAAACTGATCGCTGAAAAAAATCTTGACAGTGTAGCCGAATATTGGAGATCTGACTTTGATAAAAAAATGCGTGCGTTTTGTCAAGGTGGCGTTGGGGAAAAAATAGTTTTTCTTTTTAATACTGTTGAATATACTCTTGAAGAAGAGCTATTCAAACGTCTTAAGAATGTTATCGAAGAAACTCAGGATCAAGTACAGAAAGATTTATTTAATATTTTTAATCAAAAAGACAAAGTGGGTCATTGGATTACCGTCATGTTTGAAAAGACTGCAAAAATTGAGACAAGGGATCAGGTTGATCGTTATTTGATCAGAACAACGCTTGCCGATTCGTTGGGAACACGTGCTGCAGATGCAACTTTTTTACAACTCTTTTTCTTACAACAGTTGAAAAAGTATGAAGATGAATAAAAAAAATAATAATCGAAAAAAAAATTGTACACAAATGAGTGGGGGGGGCGAAAGCTCCCCTTTTTTTATGGATTAACAACGCTTTTAAAATGCTGCGCCTCAGCTTCAGGATTGTCGGCATGCGTAATTGCATGTCCCACAATAATGCCTGCTGGCTTGAGATTGCATAAGTGTGCAATCGATGCACGATCAACTTTACCGGCAATAAAAATAGGGAC
>CAZZPM010000092.1:0-1932 GCA_964655535.1 uncultured Pseudomonadota bacterium | reverse complement strand
CTTTTAACCGAATATGTTTTTGAATACACCTATCGCTTTGCTTCTTTCAAAAAAGATCTCTGGAAAATTTTCTTTCAAAAAGAGACTGATCTTTATTTTCTCGTACCAGAAAATGCTCCTCAACAAAATATACAGATTAAAAATCTACCTCAAACAGCTTGGAATAAACATCAAGATATTTTCAAAATAATTGCTGAACATGCGATTGAAGCACAAGGCGTCTATGCACTCTATCAACGAACACTGATAAGTCCACTTCAATTACTCGATCAATTTTTTATTCTTGAAGACCAGAAATATACAGCCCCCCTTGATGTTTTTATGATTGGACATGGCGCCCCTCAAGAGCGCACAGAAATATATCTCAAACAACAGACGCATCAACAACAACGAATCAAAGCAACGCTCCAATTTTTATCTTCGCTTTCAACGTTGTCCGAAGAAGCATTAATTACCATAACCGAACAACCAATTGATGAAATAATTCAAAATATCACCAACTTTCAATACATCAAACCAGAACAATACAAAAACTTAGCATACGATTTAAACAAAAAATTTATTGATCACGCTCATGCTCAGAATCAAAATCCACTCTGTCCAGAACCGATTGACGTTGAACATTTTTTACAAAAATCATTTCATCAACTACAAAAAACAGATCTTGAATACAGTTTTTTCTGGCTCTTCATCACTAATCTTTCAACGCTCTACCAAAAAGCCTACGATGCCATCACAACAACCAAAAATACGATTCAAAAAAAAGATGCTGATTTAATTCCTGAATCAGCACATCTGGCAGGATTAACGGTCAATCAACTGAATGACTTCATTGAAAGCAGCGTTGAAACAAATCGACTTAAAACGATCTATCTTTTAACTTGCTTTGGCGGCGGCAGCAATCGACTCATTTTTGAAAAAATGGCCAAACAATTAAATATCAATCCAGAATATCACGTTGATTGTGCAGTCGGCGCGCTTACTGATGCAGCAGTCCCTTCTCTCATTCCAACACTTTCAATGTTTAACATCGATGAGCAAGCAAATGCTTCATTTATTCCTCCGCTCTCATTCAAAACATTTTTTGCACAAAAACTTTCTACCGATGGACTCCAAGCTATCACCGTGGGACAAAAATACGATCTTAACAGTTCAGTCAATGAATACTTTCATGGCGTTGCTGATCTTCCATGGAAATATAATCACAAAACAGAACAGCTTGAATTGGTCAATCTCAATAACCAACTTCTTGATCTCACCAAAAAAAAGCTCAAACAATATGTTGAAGAAAAAAAAGAATCACTTGAAATTACGGAACAAAAAGTCATCATGCTTCACGAACCAATAACAGAACTTAACCTCACGCTTAATCCCAAAGACCAACTGCTCCCTCTTATTTGTTCAGCAAAAACAGATGTACAAGTGGAACATGCTATCAATGCATTAATCCTCCCTCATCACACATTGCACGACCTCCTTCGCTTTTCAATCGGCCACCTCAGACAAACAAAAACATATGATCTCACCATTGAAAAACTGACCTGTTCAGGCATAACACAGAAACAAAAAGAACCTCTTGAGCTTAAAAATGTACATATTTCAAGCAAAATTCAGGAAAAAATACATCTGGCACAAAAACCAGAAATTCCTGAAGAAAACGAGCTGATCACCTGGAACGTCTCCATCGGATCACTTCCCCTTGATGCCCCCACCAGTCAGACCGAATGGTACTGCAAAGATTATTTTAATGAAAAAAAAGAACGCATTTTTACGCAATCTTTTACTCATTGATCGAAAACAAAAACAAAAAACCAGAATAAAACGTGTAAAAATAAGCTTTTTCACAACTCCCCCTTGCATAAAAAAAGTTTCCATTTTACAATGTTGACAGAATTGTCATGCGGTTAAAGATTTATTTTTTGTCAATTAATC
>CAZZPM010000091.1:0-1971 GCA_964655535.1 uncultured Pseudomonadota bacterium | reverse complement strand
TACAAAATTAAAAGAGAGCCGTAAAAAAGCTCTCTTTTTTTTATGCTCATTTTTTTAGAATCTTATTCATCAATCTCTCTCACTACTCACAATTACCATAATCGATGCTGGTCTATGCTTGTTGTATTATTTTGTTTAACGGACTATATTAAAACTAATGCTAGAGATTGTTATTATAGGTTAAGGAATTACGATGAATAAAAAAACGATTGCATTAGGTACCGATGATTTTAAAAAGGTCATTGAGGGTAACCATTATCTAGTCGACAAAAGTCTGTTTATTAAAGAAGCAGTTGAAGATGGCGCAAGCGTGGTGCTTATGCCTCGCCCACGTCGTTGGGGCAAAACACTCAATATATCAATGCTCAAGTATTTTTTTGAAAAAACAGAAAGCTCAAATCGACACTTATTTAATGGTCTTGCCATAGAGAAACATCCTGACATTATGGAGCATCAAGGCAAATATCCCGTTATTTTTTTGACACTTAAAGATGCTAAACAATCAACATGGGATTTATGTTATGCACACATACAAGAAATTGTTGCAATGGCATATCAAAAATATGAATATCTACTCACTCATGAAACATTAAATCAGAAAGAAAAAGAAATCTTTCAACTGATTATACAAAAAGAAGCAAGTCAACAAGCTCTTCAAAGTTCACTGTATAAATTATGTATCTATTTACATCAATATCATGGCATCGAACCAATTGTTTTAATTGATGAATATGACGCACCAATTATTGCTGGTTTTGAAAATGATTATTATAAAGAAGTTGTTAGTTTTATGCAAACATTCTTGGGAGCAGCATTAAAAGGAAATTCATCCCTCAAAAAAGGTTTTATGACCGGCATCTTGCGCGTTGCAAAAGAGTCAATTTTTAGTAATCTAAATAATTTGAGCGTTTGTACTCTATTAAGTAGTCAATATTCAGAACATTTTGGTTTTACTGAAAACGAAGTTAAAACAATGCTTGCATATTATGGATCTCATGAAAACGATGAACAGATCAAGCTTTGGTACAATAATTATCAAGTTGGACAGCAACAATCTATGTATAATCCATGGTCAATCCTGAGTTATGTTAAAAATAATCGAGAATTATTGCCCTATTGGATGAATTCGGCCAATAACAATCTGATTAAAATGATTGTTCAAAAAAATTCTGCACTATTTAAAAAAGATATTGAGCAGTTAATGCTTCGCAAAACAATAGATCAAGAGCGAAATGAACTGGTTACTTTTGATTCAATCTTTACCGATCAATCGGTTGCTTTTAATTTTTTACTTTTTACTGGATATCTCTCTTTTAATAAAGCGTATTTAAGTACGCAAGATATTCCTATGCTTTCTTTGACAATTCCTAATAAAGAAGTTCAAAATTGTTATAAAAAAATTATCACTCAATGGATTGAAGAAACAGTACAATTAACGAATTATCAAGGTATGCTTCAAGATCTTACTTCGGGTGATGTCGAATCATTCAAAGATGTTTTTGAACGTACCGTTGAGCGCGTCTTAAGTTCACTTGATGTTGCTGATGATGAACCAGAAAAATTTTATCATATGTTTGTCGTTGGCATGCTTATTTGTCTACAAGAAACACATCAAATCTTATCCAATCGCGATAGTGGAACGGGACGATATGATGTAATGATTATCCCACGAGATATAACCAAAATTGGTGTTATTATTGAATTTAAACGAGCTAAAACAAGTGAAACGCTTGAAGCAGCAATTAAAACAGGACTTACTCAAATCAAAGAAAAAAACTATAAAGCTGAACTTGAGGCACGGGGAATCACTCAGATTATCTGTGTAGCAATTGCATTTTCAGGAAAAAAAGTTTTAGTACAATCCGATAAAATCACGGCGCTTGTCGGGCATAGCCTTAGCGACGACCGATAGCTTTAGTGAAGACGGATCATTCATCAATCGCTCTCGCTGCAACAATCACTATAATTGAT
>CAZZPM010000090.1:0-1998 GCA_964655535.1 uncultured Pseudomonadota bacterium | reverse complement strand
CACTTTGATCGGTATTACATTTAGTACCCAGGAAAAAAATATTGGTGATTTCATAATTGAAAAGTTTATCAAGTAATTATTTTTTCTTATCTTCTAATGCTTCATCTAACGAAATCGAAGGTGTCGTTTGTTCATCTTCAACATACGCCACAGAAAGAACTTCTGCAATTGTTGTACTTCCTTGCATAATACAACGAACCCCATCATCACTTAAAAGTTTCATGCCCAATTCAAGTGCACGCTGCTTAATCACGCTCGCATCAACGCGTTGAACAATTAATTTTGAAATTTCATCATTGACTTCCATAACTTCAAAAACAGCCATCCGACCTTTGTAACCGGTATTTAAACATTCATCACAGCCAACTGCATCATAAAAAGTAATCGATGAAGCTTTTGCAGGCGTTAAACCGATTCTGCCAAGCATCACTTCATCCGGCTTGTATACTTTTTTACATGCATTACAGAGTCGTCGTAAAAGCCGCTGTGAAATAACTAGAATCAATGATGATGCAACCAGAAATGGTTCAATCCCCATGTCAATCAATCGAGTAATCGTCCCTGGTGCACTATTTGTATGAATCGTACTTAAAACTAGATGTCCCGTCAATGCAGCTTGCGTTGCAATCGTTGCCGTTTCACCATCACGAATTTCCCCGATCAACACTACATCAGGATCTTGACGTAAAATAGAGCGAAGCGCGCTAGCAAACGTCAAGCCAACTTTTTCATGCACTTGCACTTGGCTGATGCCCGTGATCGTATATTCAACAGGATCTTCAACGGTGATCAAATTTACATCGGGCTGATTTAATCGATTTAAAATAGCATACAAAGTACTCGTTTTACCTGATCCCGTCGGACCACTGACTAAAATAATACCGTTGGGACGTTCGATGTTCCGAATAATAATTTCATAATTTGTTTCACTCAAATTTAATTTTTCAAGTTCAGCAGCATTTTTTGTTTTATCCAAAATACGCATATTAACGCGCTCACCAAAATTGCAAGGCAGAATCGAGATACGAAGATCAATCGCTTTGTCGGCAATTTTAATCTGAATGCGGCCATCTTGTGGAATTCGTTTTTCAGCAATATTAAGATTTGCCATGATTTTAACACGGGAAACAATTGCACCTTGATATCTTTTTGGTGGCAATAATTTTTGATACATTGCTCCATCAATGCGATACCGAACGCGTAATTCTTTTTCGAACGGTTCAATGTGAATATCAGATGCATCTTCTTTAACGGCCTGAAATATTATATGATTAACTAATTTTACAATCGGTGCATCATTGGCCATTTCCATGATGTCTTTGCCTTCAATTGAATGAAGATCAAATTCTTCTTCACCCTCTTCTTTCAGCTCTTCCATCATCTCTTTGCTGCCTTCAAGCGGATAATATTTATTGATCGCTTCAATAATCACATCATCTTTAGCAACAGCAATTTTAACTTGAGAACCAAGCAATAGCATCACATCATCAAACAATTGTACATTTCGTGGATCTGCCGTGATCACCGTAACATGTCCTTCATAAAAAACAGGGATAATTATATTTTGACGCAAAAAACGTAACGGAAAGCTACTCAATAAAGTCAAGTCAGCCATCTGTTCAGTAATCTTTTCGATGTACGTTAATTTTGCTTGTGCAGCAAGCGCTTGAGAAAAAGCAGCTTTGGTAATTAAACCTTTTTGAACAAGAATTTCACCAATTTTTTCTGGATGAACATTCGCAACGGCAATCTCAGTTTCAAGCGTTTTTTGGTCAATGCTTTTTAACGAAATTAAAGAGTCGCCGATCGTTTTTTTTATCATACGTATATTACCAGTCTTTTTATCATGAAGATTATTTTTTATAAAAAAAGCGTAACATAGCGACTCTTCATATGCAATATTTTTAGGATATTACAAAAGTCGTTGCTTATAATTTTTCAATTATGAAATCACCAATATTTTTTTCTTGTGTATCAAATGAAATACCAATCAAAGTA
>CAZZPM010000089.1:0-2045 GCA_964655535.1 uncultured Pseudomonadota bacterium | reverse complement strand
AAGCAAGAGAGATAAACCTTGCGGGATCTCACTTTCATGTAAAAAAAATTATGATCGCAAATCCAAGAAGAATAGGTGAAATTAAGGTCACTTTTCATCTTCCCAAAAACATAGATAAAGAAACTCAAGAGAAAGTTAAATCAGAAATGATTGGTTTTGCATATGTTGGATTAAAAAATGATGTACCATTTTCAGGCTATGATGGCGAAGTTCCTGCGTTTGCTGATTCTTTTCATCGTGTAAAAATTGCTCCGGGTGTTGCCTTCGATTTAACCGTGGGAAATGTTTTTAGACCAGCATTTGCTCAAGGTTTAACCTGTGATGTTTTTTATAATATTCATGTAAAAAGTATGAGCAGTGTGCAAGAAAATGGCTATGAAAAAGGTGATTGGGCGCTTGAACGCTTAGTTGAAAATAGTAACGTTGTTGATCATCATGTTGGTGGACAAGCGGCATATCAGTGGTCTGAATATATTCGACTTTCAGCAAAAGCTGGATATTCATTTGCAGGACGTAATAATGCTGCTGAAATTCAGGCTCAAGTTGCATTTTCAGTTGATTTTTAAATAAAAAAAGCATCAAAAAAAAGATGGAGAAGAATATGTCATTTTTGAGAAAAATATTTTTTTATGTTGTTTTTATGAATATGACATATTCTTTGTTTTCCAATCTTGATTTTGCCAGTCGTGATAGTCGCTTTGTGGTTTCTGGTGGATCATTAAATATTGTTTCTCCCATTCAAAATTGGACGGGAACTTTGCAACTCGTGAGCGGTTCAATTACAGGAAATTCAATTGTTTTAAATGAAGGACAAGTCCGCACAACTAAAGGTGTTTTAGAAACAACAGGTCAAGTGACGCCTTCTGCAACTCCAATTGTTACATTAAGAACCAATGAAAAAGTTGTCGGATCTGCTGGTGTTCTGATTGATTCATTGAATGTCCGTGGCACAGGAAATATTTTATCAGGGCAGCCTGATTTTGTTGGAACAAGTACTTTATTAAATGGATTAGCAGAGCTTCAAATACAAATTACTAATCGACTTAATCAATCGATCTTAATGAATAATGGAAAAATAACGTTGCTTAATGATTTAACATTGGGTGACAATACAATATTAACTGGTTCAGGTCGTGTTGATCTTAATTATAAAACTTTGCGTATGCCTGCTAAAGAGACAACATGGACTTCAAAATTATATTTTATTCAGGCAAATGATGTTGTGTTAAATGCAAAAACGTCTCTTACAGGAACCTGGACGTTTGAGGGGTCAGGAGCAGTTTTACAGGGGAATGGAAATATTTTAGATCTAACTTCGGGCGGAACGCTTTGGATTAAATCAGGTGCTGATGTTGAATTGACTGATATTCATGTTCGTGGTCTTGGTACTATTTACGGAAACATTGTTTTTGAAGATGCAACATCGCGCATTCGACTTTCAAATGCAACGCTTCAACTTGCTTCAAATTATACGGTGACACAAGGGGGTATCTATGTTGAAGGGGCAAATAGTTCAATTATTACCGGAACAAGCACGCTCACTATAGCAACAGGTGCATCGATGACGGTTGATCGAGTTACGTTGTTTGCTGATGCACTTGATGCAACTTCAACGGTTAATGTGAGTCCAAATATTCCTGATGGATTAAAATTGATTTATAAAAATAATGGTATTTTGAAAGCATCCAATGATAATAATCTAGCTATTGCAAACTCAAATGCAATAGTGGGCTGGATCAAAGATACATCAAATGTAATGGTATCAACATATAATTTAGTAGTTCAAAATAGTTCTGCGATAATAAATAATAGCAATCGAATTACTGCAAATTCACAAGCGATTAAATCAATGTCTCAAGGGATAACAAATAATAGTAATGCAATAGTTGGTTGGGCAAAAGATACATCAAATGCAGTTTCAGGATTAATGGTTGATATGTCTAATGCAATAGTTTCTTTAGGTGGCAATACACTTGCAGTTGATAATAGTAATGCAATAGTGGGCTGGATCAAAGATACATCAAATGTAATGGTATCAACATATA
>CAZZPM010000088.1:0-2088 GCA_964655535.1 uncultured Pseudomonadota bacterium | reverse complement strand
AGCGCGCCATGAAAAAGATTGGGCAAAAGCTGATGAACTCCGTGATAAGCTGCAAAAGCTTGGTTATCAAATACAAGATAAAAAATTATAATGATGCTCCATAAAAAATATCGAGATCCTGCATAATCTGATCGTGCGTAATTGATGGATTCCAAATAATTTTTGATTCAACCAGAGCAAACATCTGAAATAATTTTCTAACACCCCCTGACACTGGATCATACTTTTCAATCAATGTTCTGATACATTCTTTATTTTCATGTTTTTGAAAAAAGTGAACGAACTGACTTGTATATTTTTTTTGTTTTGGATCAGCTATTATTTTTTCTATCAATCTAATTTTTTCTTCAACCGTATAATCAGAAATTTCAATCTTCATCATGCGATCTGCAAGTGATGGCGAATGTTTAGCCAGATCATCAAATTGATTTGATGTTGCAATAAAAATTACTGATGAAAGATCAAGCGCAGTATCCAAAAAATGATCTCGGAACGCTTGGTTTTGTATGGGATCAATAATACCTGCAATCGTATTAAGCTGTTTTGACTTATCACATTCATCAAGTGAAAAAATGAGCCCATCTTTTTTTTCACGCACAACTTGTTGCAATGCTTCAACCAAAACACCCGGCCCTGCATGCTGAAACGTTGGCTGAAACCCTTTAAGCTCAGCAGCTGTTGCCGAATCTGATGATTCATCACCCATTGGATATCGATAAAATGAATAAAACAATTCTTCAGCAATCTCTTGTGCAATTTCAGATTTACCAACGCCCGGACTCCCTTGCAAACAGATGCAAATCCCTGCTGTTGATTTATTTTGCAAACGCCGTTCTGCAGCTGCATATAAAAATTGATAAATCTGCTCTTTGACTCGATACCACTTTTCTTTTTTAAGCGCTTCGCTTGAATATAATGATTCAAAATCTTTTTTTACTGTTTCCATATTTTCTTTTTGCGTTTGCGCATCTGAAGCCCCAAAAACAAAAGGCGGCAATGATGCAAGCAACTTGATACGCTCATCAGCTTTTGGTTGATCTTTAAGAAGTCTTACTTGATCATGATATTCTGTTTTTTGTTCTTGCGTAAAAAGATTAAAATCATCTGGCAACAGCTGTTTTTCAACAGCACGAGACCATGACCAGGTATCATAGATTAATTTTAAACAGAAGAAATTAAACCACGGCTGCCCAACGAAATTTAAAGGACTTTGAATAAAAACATTTAATTTTTTACCAAAATGAAACGTAAGATTTTTTATAGAATATTTCTGAATTTTTAGTTTTTTATAAAATTTTTTCTTCTTTTTTAATAATGCTTGTGCTTGTTCATCATCAGCAAGAGCCTCAAGCGTTTCTTGCAATGTATAACTTTTTTTATTATGCCGACGAACTTTTTGAATATAATCACCTGATGATAAAAACGTCAAAAGCGCAAGATCGACTAAGCATGGGTTGACAGCATGAGCACTTGATCCAAAAATAAAAATAACCAATAATAATTTTTGTATAGAAAGATTATCCCATTTAATTTGCATAGAGATCCTTTTCTAGTCTTTTTTATTTTGAAATTTCATTTAAAAACCTCACGTACACATCTAAAACAAAATTTCTCTCAAATTCCTCTTCATACGCCTCCCAATCAAAGTCCTCATCATCGGCGTCAAAAAAAGTAATATTTTCAGACGAAAATGGATTATCATGAAGCAAATTTAAAAAGTCACGAATAATACTTGAAACTTCTGGAACTTTATTTAATTTAGCTCCAAAAGGAAGTTTTGTAACGATTCCAGAAATAATATTAAAACATAATTGTGATGATTGAGCATCAAACCAAACATACAACGTTGCTTGTTGATTATCAAGCTGTTTTTCTTTTATTTGTATCAATTTATTAAAAAAATTTTCTAAAGCTTCAATAGTAATGTCTTGTAAATTACTCTCCTGAGCAAGCATTATATGCCACGCATTTTTTTCAATCTCTTCATAAACCTCACCAGAAAGACATATCGGTTCTAAAAAAAGTTCTTCTAAGTCACTAACATTTTTTATAGTTATAGTATTCATGGATCTAACAGTATAATTATTA
>CAZZPM010000087.1:0-2118 GCA_964655535.1 uncultured Pseudomonadota bacterium | reverse complement strand
AAATTAAAGATAAAAATTATCAAGCAGAGCTTGTTTCTCGTGGAATAACGAAGATCATCAACGTAGCAATTGCATTCGCTGGCAAACAAGTCTTGGTAAATCATGAAGTAATCTCGCCATAGCACGTAGAGCGCGACGGCGTCGCTGGCAATCCGTCTACGCTCAATGAGCTTCGACGAGATCATGGTTCACGCCGTGTTTTGGTATATGTAGAGGACAATAATAAATGGAATCTCGACATAGTGCGAAGCACGACGGCGGAACGAGTTCTTGTTTCGCAAGGATAAAGATTGTTTTGTTTTTCTTTTTACAAAGAGATTAGTTTTTTGTAGACTACTAAAGAATTTTTGAGGTTTTATATTCTGCACAGAAAGGAAAAATATGGCACTTTTATTTTTTAGTTCTCCCTCATGGCAATTGATTTTGCAAGCTGATCTGATGACCAAGTTAATTTTGATAGGACTTTTTTTAACTTCAATCGGTTGCATCACGCTCATTGTTGCTCAGTTGATATATCTTTTTTTAGTGAAGCGAGCATCTGCAGAGTACATCAATCGTATTAAAGCCGCATCAAGTTTGACTGAATTAATGAAAGTGGTTCAGAATGCTGATGCGTATGAAGCGCTTGTAATTAAAAAAGTTTTACAAGAAAAAGATAAGCTGGTTCGTTCGCAAGAACTCAAAGAGCATGATGTTGAACTGCTGTATACCAAGGGTGAACATGAGGTTGATGATCTGGTCGGACAGCTTGAGCGTTTTTTACCCGTTTTGGGTGTCAGCGGCGCTGTATCACCACTCATAGGACTTTTTGGCACGGTCTGGGGTTTGATTCATGCTTTCATCAGCATTAGTCATGAAAAATCAGCTGACATTGCAGTTGTTGCACCAGGGATTGCAGAAGCATTATTTACGACATTGGCAGGACTTTTGGTTGCGATTCCAGCACTCATTTTTTTTCATTATTGTGCAGGCCAGATAAAAAAAATTGATTGGCAGTTGCGTCAGGTGCTTGAATTAACGATTCTGTTAATCAAAAAAGAAGCATAAATAAAAAGGAAAAAGAAAGCATGAGTATTAGAAAAAAAGCACGACAATCGATCTCAATGCCTGAGGTGGTTTTAACACCACTTATCGACGTTGCATTGACGTTGGTAGTCATTTTGATGGTGGTCGCTCCGGTAATTCGAAGCGGCATCAATCTCGATCTGCCCTCGGGTAAAAGTGTTGAAATCAGTGCTCAACAAGAGATTGTTATCTCGATTAATAAAAAAGGTGAATCGTTTTTAAACAGTTATCCCGTCGCCCGTGAAGATTTGATTGAAGAAATTCAAAAGTTGCGAGGTGAGCAGACCGGGCAACCGGTTTATATTCATGCTGATAAATTTATTTCGTACGGGGAGATCATGGGCCTGCTCGATGATTTAAAAGTTGCTGGAATTCAAAAAATTGGCATGTCAACGCGTGCCATAGCGAATGCGATGGTTTAATTATATTATGAATGATCTTGGTAAACAGCTCGTTGTAGGTTTTTTTATTTCAATTGCTTTGCATGGCGCGTTTATTTTTTTTGCTGGCATGCAATATCGTGAACAGGTAAAAAATATTTTTTGGATCGATGCTCAGGTGACTCAAGAAGAAAAAAAAGTTTATTTTGCATCGGTGGTTAAGCCGTCGATTCAAGAAGCGACTCAGACAGTAAAAGCTGCAGAAGTAAAAATATCTGAAGTAACCAAAAAGGTCCGCCGTCGCGCTTTGCGCTATGGCGAGACAAGTTTGCCCAAAGAGTCAAAAATGGTTGAACAAAAAAAAAAACTAGTGCCTGCAAATAGTGGCAAGAAAGTATTGCAAGAGCAAAAAAAAATAATAGCTGAAAAAAAATCAATGCAAAAAGAGTCGATCGTCCAAGAGCCAGAAAAAAAGAAGGGGTGTCTGACCCGTCTTCCCTGAAAAAGAAGCAGACTTGATTTATTTTCACTTGAACAGAAAGGATTTTTTTGCTATTCAAGGGTTTATTATTTCAATGGAAACTATTAAAATTCCTTGTAAAAAATATGAAGAGGCTTTTAAACCAAAGTTAGTTGAGTTAATTAAGCTAACTAAAAAAGAACATTTTGAATT
>CAZZPM010000086.1:0-2180 GCA_964655535.1 uncultured Pseudomonadota bacterium | reverse complement strand
TTCATAGTATGCGCTCAATCTTCTCCGATTTCACGAACAATTTTTTCGGCCTTCTTCAACCACTCTTGCGCTATTTCACGAGGAATTTCTTCAAAAAAAAGTGGTTTATACTGAGACATAAATTCTTCGAACGCTTGATCATTTTGTAGTTCTGGAACAATATAGACTTTCCCAATCTCAAGATATATTTTACCGTTACAATTATAAATCCACGATTGCATATCATCCGGAGTAGACCAAAGCCAAAATGGATCATAGTCAATGTTCTCCGTATAAGGTAAATTTTCATCTTGCCAATAATTTCGATAATGATCGCGATTATAAAAAGTCATTAACGAACCTAAAGTAATCTGTGATGACAAAATAAGTTCGCTCTGTAATGCTTCTTTTAAACGAGATCTGAGTTGACAAGCTATGTCTTGCATAGCTTCAACTATAATTATAGTTTTTATTTTGTTTACATTCAGGATTACTGTTCCCACATCAAATTTATGTAATGCTTCAGTTGGTTTGTAAAAATAATTATATTTTTCCTCAAGTGGTGGAATCATAAGTTCAAATGTAACATCTTTTGAAAATTGAAATTGTTCTATTAATTGCATCATATAATTTTACCTAACTTTGTAACAAGGCCTTGTTTTATTAGCACTTTCTTCATTCCAATTGTCAATTCACTCCATGTACTTACATATCCATGGTAAAGACCATCCATTGTTCTACGCAATACAACAAATTGGCTCTCACTAAGTGCTATGCGAGCCTTTTCCTTATCTGGCACCTCAAACGATCTATCCAAAGCATCCTGTCCATTTCGCGGTCGAGGACTTTTATTACCGGATTGATAATTTTTATGATAATCAGCATCTTTATATCGTCCCTTTGGATGTTTCTTTTTAAACTCCTCCTCTTCTTTTATTTTTTTCTCTTCTTCATCCTCCGGTTTTAAGGGATCAGGAGCAGAAGATACGCTTACCTGTTCTTTGCAAACTTTTTTTAATTTCTCGAGCGTTTTTGAACGTCTTTCTAATGCTTTATTACATTGAATATTTTCACTAATTTGATCGGCTTTAAGGGTTACTTCTTGAGTTTTTACTACATCTTTTTCTACTGCACAAACAATGCCATTTTTAATCTGTTCCTGCTGATTTTGATGCATCGCTATTTGAGACAGATGAGCCACTTGTTCTGCTTGATGAATCATGTATGCACTATAAGCAAGCGCTGAAAGTCCTACCGTTGCACCAATAACCGCAGTCACTGGATTTATCATAGAAGCAACATATAAAGCACCAGCTGGTGTCACCAAAAAGTCTACATTATGAACAACAATATTTGATTCTTCAACAACAAATATATGATCTTCAACAGTCAATTGATACAGCTTTACGCTCTCTTGAATCAATGACGATTGAATTCCATAATTTTTTAAATAGCAAGCTTTACACCATTTTTGCGAGCAAGACACATTAAAAAGTTGATCACGCCCGGTAAAAATTTCTTGAGCATCAATACTGCAACAGATAACCTGTGAAACATTTTTTGTAGCAACTTTGAATACTTTTTTGGATATTCCATGATGATCAAGAATCAAATCATTTTTTTTGATAGTTTCAATCGACTTAAAACCATCAGGAGTTGCCACCAATGTTCCTGCAGCAAATCCTTCTTCTGAATATCGTCGCAACAGATCAAAACCAAATTTTTCCCGAAATTCAAACGACTTAGATACTAAGTGAGTAATCGTTTTATTTTCAGTTAATTTTTCAGACACAGAACATAAGACCGACGCATTTATTAAAAGACTCAAGAAAATAAAATACAGACGCATGTTAAACTCCTTTCTTTAACGGGCGGCAGAAATATTTTTCAAACAAAATATTATCAACAAGTTTACTGCCAGTCAAGTTGTGGATAATATTTTATTAGAGCCAAGTGATAAGTGCCAATTCTGGGCTAAGTGAAAAATTCCTCTTTTAAAGGTATAATGAACCTTAAAGAAAGAGAAGGACGAAAATTTTTACTCTAAGAAATTTCTAGAAAGTTTAATATAACTGATTAATATGATGAGATAAAAAAAAGGGCGACTACAGAAAATTGTAGTCGCCCTTTAATATTTTTTAAATTTTATAAATCTTTTAATCCTGGAACCCAATTTTTAACCAGTGCAAGAGTAAATAGTG
>CAZZPM010000085.1:681-2184 GCA_964655535.1 uncultured Pseudomonadota bacterium | reverse complement strand
GTTGCTCTCAAAAACAGACGATGAAATCAAAGAGTTGCAACAACAGATCGAGTCTAGCGCGTTGCATCCTATGAATCTTAAAAAGCAACTTGCTTATGAAATTGTACATATTTTTTGGTCGCAACAAGATGCAGATCGAGCGAAAGCGCATTTTGAAGCATTGTTTCAAAAAAATGATTATTCCCAAGCAACGGAAGTTGAAATTAAAAGGGTAGCACCCTGTTGGATTGTTGATTTATTAAAAGATCTTAATGCTATTTCAGGATCTTCTGATGCTAAGCGGCTTATTGAAGCAGGTGCTGTGATCATTGATGAGCAAGTAATTTCTGATTTTAAAGCAGAAGTCTCTTGGAAGTCAGGATCTATTGTTCGTGTCGGTAAAAAGAAGATTTATAAAATTAAAATATAATGAGTATTAGTATTTTTTATGTTGACTATCTTTCTTTGATCTTTGGCTTATTGATAAGCTTTCAAGGATTTATGAGTATTGCCAGGTTGTACAAAAAATCAAATATTCAATCTTTTATTCAAATGATTGGATATTTGATATGCAGTATTATTGTTCTATGTAGTAAAAATATTTTCTTAATTGGATTAGTATGGGGAATAAGTGGTATTTTACTTGTTTTTTTGTTTAAGAAGTATATTAAAAATTTCAATGTTCTGATTCAATATTTTTTGGCTGCTTATTTTTTTATAGTTTTAAGTTTAAGTATGTTATTTTATGTTTCTCAAAAGATATTATTTTTTGAGGCTCTAACATGCAAAATTTCTGAAGATATTACTTGTTTGATTGGATTTTGCATCTGTCTTGCAATTGCAATAAGTGGAGGAATCTGGCCATTTGAGCAATGGTTTTTATGCGTGAATAAAGCGTTGCCACAAGAATTACAAGTATTTTTACACTGCATTTACATTAATATGCATTTTTATTTTTTAATACGATATGCACCTTTGCTTTATACTTGCCCTGTTTTCTTAAGAGCGATTTATATTATTGGTTGCATAACAATCACAATTGCAAGCTTAAGGCAAAGCATACAGATTAGTAATAATCAAAATATTATCTATGCTACCATTGCAAATACTGGATGTATACTCGTTTTGTTTAGTTTAGGCATTAAAACTTTATTGGCATTTCTTGTGTGGAATACTATTTTTAGGACATTTCTATTATTGCATGATCAACAAAATTGTTTGCCAGAAACAATCATTAGACTTCCATCAATAAATCAAATTGCAAAAATTGATCGATTTTTTTCAACTTTTTTTCCTTATGTGCTTTCTTTTTGTATGATATGCATACTTCCTTTTCCGATAGGTTGTTTTTTAGCTTTTTTTATGTTTTTTGTATGCATGGCAAGTACTCAATATTTGGTGATTAAAGATTTATATAAATATCCACCTCTTTATCGAGGATCGGTAAGAAAAATGAATAAAACATATAAAGAATTGATTGTAAGTAATGTTCTTATTCTCATATTTTTTGCATACATGTTTCAT
>CAZZPM010000085.1:0-671 GCA_964655535.1 uncultured Pseudomonadota bacterium | reverse complement strand
ATACCGGCTCCCTTTAGCATGCAAAGCATACTTTTACATGAAATATGGATATATTATTTGGGTAGTAGTCTGTTTATTGTATCGTTATTTATTTTTTTTATCATAATAAAAAAGCATATACCTTCCTCTTCGATAGAAGAGACTTATAATAGAATCACTACAAATGAAAAGTCTTTAATACATCCACCATTGCTTATAGAGCAGGGTACTCGTATTAAAATATTAAGCACTGATAAAGAAATTTTTCTATATGGTTTTTATAGAATATATCTTTATTTACAACAAACATATATTAATTCACTTGTTTTAAGTGTAGTAATTGGACCTTATCTTACAATATATATGTTTGTTCAAGCATTTTTTCCTCATTGGACAGAAAGCATGAAAGAAAAAATATATAAAAAAATTATATAAAAAAGAGGTATATGAAATACCATTTTTTTTGGCATTTCACGCCATTGAGCACCTGTTCGACTTAGCCAATATATTGATTCAATAAACATTTTGAGTTTTTTTATATTGCCTAAATATACATTTTTACAATTTTTACAAAAACTAATCTTTTACTCCACATGTCTTCTTTGATATACTTGTTTCTCATGATAGTACCGATTTGCTTAACACCTGACTAATTTTTTTCTTAATTTTTTTTAATTAATTGTTACTCTTTC
>CAZZPM010000084.1:0-2203 GCA_964655535.1 uncultured Pseudomonadota bacterium | reverse complement strand
TCATCACCAGAAGAATTCATGAAAAATATGTCGAAAAAACAGAAAAATTTTTAGCCTCACAAAAGAAAGAAGATGAGCCACAAAAGCTTTTGATCACGATCGAAGAAGCTCATAAATTTTTAAATCCTCAAGCAGCAAAACAGACAATCTTTGGCGTCATTGCTCGTGAAATGCGCAAATATTATGTCTCACTCCTCGTTGTTGATCAACGTCCTTCCGGCATCGATCCAGAAATTATTTCACAAATTGGAACCAAATTTATTGCACTCTTAAATGATGAAAAAGATATTGCTGCAGTACTCACTGGCGTTTCAAACGGATCAGGACTCAAATCAATTTTATCAACACTTGATACAAAAAAACAGATTCTTGCGCTCGGCCATGCACTTCCCATGCCTGTTGTTCTCAAAACCAGAAATTATGATGAGCTTTTTTATGCTGCAGTTTCATCAGTCCATGAAAAAAAAGAAGTCTCAAAAATGATTAATGAACTTTTTTAATTACTTTATTGCTCATGAGGTTGATCCTTTTTTTTACGCCAAGGCATCCGAACTCGTTGAGGCAATCGTTCATCTTCTAACCGAAGCCCAATCAAATCACGCGCCGTGTCAACCAGATCACCCAGACGCTCAATCATCCCCAAAACAAAAAGGACTGATGCATAATTTCCAATTGCTGAAGTTGCATCACCTTTTTCAATTTTGCCAATCGTCGATCGCGAAACTCCCGCACGCGCTGCCATAATTGCAATCGTGATGCGGCGACGACGTCGCGCCTGATTAATATCACTTCCTAATTTACGCAATGCGCGCCCTGCGGGGATCGGTATTTTATACTTCATAACTCTTTTACGCCTTTTATAAAAAACAATAAATAACTTTAATGACTACTATAACAGATTTTATACAAAAAAATCAAGAGGCCATCAAAGCGAAATAATTTTAAAGATACCATAGCAATTACTAAATCATTTTAATAACTGCTATAAAAGACTTAAAGCTTAAGTTGCATAAAAATTCATTGATTAAAATAGACTTTTCATACATTTTACATGCAATTCAATTTTTGACACAAAAATCAAAGTAATCAAATTCTCTGTTTTTTATATAAAACATACTAAAAATAAAAAGAAAAGACGTATTTTTAGTTTTTAATCTTCAATTAATATTTTCTACTTGAAAATCATTGCCCCCCCCCCAACCATTTTGATACTATTAAAATAGAAATTAAATTATCTGTTTTAAAAAGGAGCGAGAAATGAACATACGTTTTTTATCGATATTTTTTTTAAGTGCTATGCTTTTTTCACAAATAAGCCATGGATCATCAACTACTATTAATTTAGACCAATTAAAATCAATTTTAATTGTAAATAAGGGAAAACCATTTACCATTAATAAAGCATTATACAAAAGTACTATATCCGACAAACGAAAAGATGTAACCGCTTTACTTCAAAAAGAAGCAAGTAAAGGACTTTTATTACTTCCTAAAAATATGAATGCTGTTTTTGGTGATCCCGCTCCAGGTGAACTCAAACGCTTACCTATGAGATTTACAATAAATAATATATTATATTATTTTAGACTTTCAGAAAATTGGTATAAGAAATCAACAACGCCATTATGGTTTAAAACTCAAAATCAATATCTTATTTTAGAGCCAGAACCAACAACATCATTACAACAATCAAATCCAGCGGAAAATCCACCATCATCACCTTGGCCGCCAGCTGGAGCAATCAGTCTCGATCAATTAAAAATTATTAATGATTTGAATCAACGAAATCCATTTGTCGTAAAACAAGCATTGTATGGTGAACTTTCAGATCCTAATCTTTATAAAGATTTTGCTTCTATGTTTACTGAATCTGCTCAATTTGGTGCTTTTGTTATTCCTCAAAATATGACTGCAGTTTTTGGTGATACAGCTCCTGGATATGTAAAAAAATTAAAAATCACTTACCTTATCAACCAAAAAGAATATATGCTTACTCTTCCTGAATATTGGACACGTCCTTCTTGGATTACTACTGATTTAAATAATATTCCACCCATTGCTTTAAATATACAACAACTTAAAAGTCTTCTTATAAAGAATAATAAAGCACCATTTCAACTAACAGAAATATTTAAATGGCGGGGAGATCCCACTCAAGGGGCAATATGTCAAAATTACCTAGCAAGAGAACAAACTAGAACAT
>CAZZPM010000083.1:0-2276 GCA_964655535.1 uncultured Pseudomonadota bacterium | reverse complement strand
TTAAATAATGAAGCTTTTGATCGCGCCTTGAGGGAAAAATTAATAGAAGAGTCTGCTGAGGTTCGATTAGCTCTTTCAAAAGATGCATTGATTGAAGAGCTTGCTGATTTACATGAAGTTATTGATGCATTATTGCGTCATCTTTCAATAGATAAGGGTGATGTTGTGGCGGCACAATTAAAAAAGAAAGAAACAAAAGGTGGATTTGAAAATCGTATTTTTGTCTCAGAAATCAATTTTGAAGATCAGAATCCTATTGCTTGCTATTATCAAAAAAATTCTAAAAAATATAAAATTCAAGATATATGATCTTAACGTGTTTCAAGTGATGCAACTTCAGTGACCGTTTCTTTTATAAATTTAAAGCGCGGTTGCTCAATGCCATCAATAATAATAATTTCAGTGAACATAGTAAATGGTCTGATCCACATATTATACCCGCCATAAAGAGCTTGATACATAACAAAAATTTCATGATTTTCTGAATGACGTGCAATGCCATGTATGAAATACATGTTGCCTTTGTAATGTTGATAAAGACCAAGTTTAATCATGATTATTCTCCGCGTAAGATTGGTGGTAAGCGTTTGTATAAAGAGTCAACTTTTTCGTACAACTGTTTACATAATTCAATATTTTCAGGATCAGTTGTTTGAATGTCTAGTGATGCAAGCAGTGCTGGCGTTGTTGCCCATAAAAATGATCCAAGACTACCAATAATTGTAAGTATTTGATCTTTATTGGCGTACGAATTTTTACCAATGGTTTCAAAAGTTATTGTTGAGCCCGTTGCATGAAAGACTGATTCAATAATTGCTTGTTGATATAAAGCATAGGGTTGATTTGATACAAAAATAATATGTTTAATAGGTGACAGAGGGGGTAGCGACTTCTTTGGGGCTATTTTTTCTAAATAATCTAAGAAATTATTTTTATCTGTAGGTTTTTCTAGAGAACTTTCACGTACAGAGATCTCTTCGATTTTTCTTTGTATCCAATGTAAAAGTTCAATAATAGTCTCTTGTGTAGTTGCTGATGGATTACTTGCTTGCCGTGGAGCATTAACAGAATAAACGTCTATATCCATAGCTATTCTATAAAAAATCCCGTGGACAGTATGAATGGTAGTTTCGTTGCAAAAAACATATTTTGCCAAAGCCGAATGTTCAAATGCATCATGCATCAGATATTCTTCGGTAACTTGCTTCCAAGCTGAAAGATTATGCTTTTTCGCAATATATTCGAGATCTTCAATGTTGCCATCAAGTTTTTTTGATCCTTGGCTAAGCGTTGGAGATCGTTCGCCGGTTAAAAGTATTAAATATGGTGTATTAATGTTTTGGTCTTTTAAAAAATAAAGCGCATCGTCAAGTCGTGTTTCTATTCCTGCCCGCGTGGCACCTAAAATACAGAGAACATCAGGCTCTTTTGTTTAAGGAGCGCTTGATAGAATTCTTGTTTTTGCGCATCTGTTATCATTTAAATCCTGTATTAATTGGTCCTTCGCTTCAAGCCTTCCGGCTACTTACACTCAGTATAAAGATTATAAAAAAACGTGCGACCGAAATTCAGGCATTGATTTTTTATCTTCAAGATTTGGTTTTATTGGTATCATCTGTTCCCCTGTAATAACGGATTAAAACCAAGCATATGATGAGCAATAATCTCAAATGATTCTTGGTCGATTTCTAAAAAACCGTAGCGGAAAACATAGCCCCACGAATTTTTATTTTTGATGAAGGGCAACAACGGCACAAGCGGTTTGATATCAATGTGCTTTGCCTCAAAATAATTGATATTACGCCTAAATGGTTTGAATCCATCTCCCATATCTACTTGGTAAGGTGCATCATCAATGACCTCGCCAATTGCAGTAAATTTTTGATAGAGATCAGATCCTTCCATGGTGATTTTAGACGAATAATAAATTATGAAATCACCACTGGATAGTCGTTTAGCCGGCGCAGATTTACCGTGGCAAAATTGACAAATACCAAGCTTAACCCCACTTTCCACATGCTCTTTGCAAGCAACGCCAATCCAGAATTCTGCTTTCTTATTCATCTGTGGTACCTGCAGTTAATTTCGCCAAAATTTGCACAAGGCTTTTTTGCTCCTGATCAGAGGCTTTGCTGAAAAAAGTACTATCAATACCTTCTACAATGGGGACTAAAGTACGCACCATATCTTTACCTTTTTCGGTAAGCGAAACGCTCTTTGCACGTGTGTCTACCTCATGCTCTATACGATTTACAAGACCCATTTGAACAAGTTTT
>CAZZPM010000082.1:0-2355 GCA_964655535.1 uncultured Pseudomonadota bacterium | reverse complement strand
TGCAGATATGAAGAGAGGTTTCTTAAAGAACTCTGTAATGGCGCTTCACCTGAATTTTCATCCATAATTGATTGAAAAACTTCTTTCTCTTGTGGACTGAGAAGATCACTAGTCATAAAATATTGATGTTCTTTATATGCTGTAGCAATAATCTCTTTTAAATGAGCATAACATAAGTTCCATGAAAGCTGTTTTGCATCTTTCAAAGTCAAAAAAATAACCGGATATTTTCCCTGATGCTTCATCACTGCTTCGTCTTGCTCAATAAAAAGTCCATTAAATAAGTGTCGATTTGAGCTTTCTGTTTTTTCAAAAAAATATCTGAGCATCGTCATGTTCAGTGTTTTACCCCAGCGACGTGGGCGAGGCAAAAGTATAACACTTGCTCCATCTTCGATCGCTTCTTTAATAAAGAAGCTTTTGTCGACCAGATAATGATTTCCTTCAACTATTTTCTTGAAATCTGAGGTGCCGAGCGCTATCGTTTTTTTATTCATTCTTTTGTCCTTTTAAAAAATCATTTTCAAAATCTATGCCTTAGTCTACCCAATCCCCTTTGAAACCACAAGAAGCACCAAAACCCATCAAAAAAAGATCAAAAACTGACTAAAAAAGCACTTTTTAAAAAATAAAAATATTTCATATCTGAAACTATTGCCCCTCCCAATCATTTTGATATTATTAAAATAGAAATTAAATATCAAAATTAATCTCTTATTTCAGGAGTGAGTAATCTAACCATTACTCACTCTTTGTTTTTTCAAGCCTATGAATAAACTTTTTTATACTGATCTTTCTTTGACACATGAAATTTGACGAAATAAAAAAAAAGAAATATCTTCTAAATATCTTAAAAGGGAGTGGTCATTTTCGTATAACCATAAAAATGAGGATTTTTCTATGAAAAAAATATTATTATTAGCCTCCTTCTGCAGCCTTTCATTATTCAACATTGCAAACGCAAAAGATCAAAAAAAAGTTATCATTGATCGCACCACATTAAAAATAGAATCAAAAGCTGGCAAAGCATTTGAAAAAGAACGTGAACAAAAATATAAAGAACTTCGTGAATTTCATAATAAAAAACAACAAGAAGTAGCACAACTCGAGCAAACCATTAGTGCCGAATATCATCAAGGAAAAATCTCTCAAGAAGAAGCACAAACAAAAATAGCAAAAATCGGACAAGCACAACGACGTGCAGGACTTGAAATCGAAGAAAAAAAAGAAGAAGTCACTGCATATATTCAAGAGCTTGAACGAAAACTTGATACAGAAATCATTGCACTTGTTCCAGAAATTGCAACCAAAAATGGTTGGACCGAAGTTCGTGATACACAAGGAAATCTTTTGTATGCTGCAACAGAACTTGATAAAACCCAAACTATTTTAGAAGCATACAACAAAACATTTGAATCAAAAACAGCAAAAGCACAGCTTGTTGCAAAAGCAACACCAACACATCCAACAACAACTGCTTCTAAAAAAGCTTAGTTGATTTAAAGTCATGAAACTTGAGCTTTCGGATGCTGCTCTTGCAAAACTTCTGCAAGGAACATTTTCAAAATCTGTTGATGATTTTTTTATTGAAAATCTTAGATCGATTGAACAAGCGAAAGCTCAAGATATTGCGTTTTTTTTTGATACTGATTTTGTAACATTTTCAAAAGAACAACTTCTCTCTTGCAAGGCTTCATGCATCATTGCAACAAAATCTTTAATTCCTAATCAATTATTTTTAATTGTTCAAAATCCTCTCGATGCACTTGCAACATTAATTGCTTACAAAAAAAAAGATTGGAAATCAGATACAACATTTGATCCTCGCTGGCCTCATGCATTTGTAAGTCTTGATGTCATCATTGATCCAAACGTTATCATTGAACCGGGTGTCATAATCAAATCAAAAAGCAAAATTGGCGCTCAGAGTATTATCAAAGCACATGCATACATCGATCATGCTGTTGAAATCGGCGAGCATTGCACCATTGGCCCTCATGTCACGATTCATGATCAAACAATCATTGGTAATCATGTTCAAATCGATGCAAGCACCACTATTGGAACCGATGGATTTGGCTATCGCCTTGGATCAATTGATCGAGCAGTTTTTGATACAACAATCATTGAAGATGGTTGTAAAATCGATAATCATGTTTATATTGCACATAATGTTATCATCAAAAAAAATACACTCATTTTAGGTCAGGTTATTATTGGCGGTAGCACAGAGATTGGTTCATGGTGTAAAATCGGCGCGCAGACAGCAATTAAAGATCATGTCATCATTGGTGATCATGTACAAATCATCGGCAAAAGTGGCATCATGACCAACATTGAAAGTCATCAAATTAT
>CAZZPM010000081.1:345-2416 GCA_964655535.1 uncultured Pseudomonadota bacterium | reverse complement strand
CCTTTCGATATCTTGGAGAATATACCTTAAACTTCTTCCCATCGTGGTATTCGAGCCCATGCCGCCTAATCAGAACTTTTGCATTGCTTGCCACTACTTTGGATTTTTTTCCAGAAATCACAATATCATCAACCCAAAGCGACATTATGCATTTATTTTTTAAAGATATTTCATGGATTTTATCAAAAAGCCTCATCTGAGAAAAATAAGCAATGTGCATACTCATCTTGCATCCAGTTGGCAAATGACCCTTATAAGTCACTAATAGAGTTAAGATATTAGATATATCCTCGCTACAAAATAAATCTTTTCTAAAAAACTGGAATATATGTTCAAAGGTTATGGAGGGAAAATAATTTTTAATATCAAGTTTCACAACGAGGTTGTTTGAGTTCTCTAAATGATATTTGGCATTATCAATGTAGCTTTTACCTTTCTTGCAGGAAAACAAATATTCTTTTGTTTCTATCGAAGATAATATTTTGGCGATTCTAGAGTGAATTTTATCTAAAGAGCCATATTTTTTTGGAATCTGACAGGTTCTATCTTTGATTTTATCTCTTACGGATTTTTGAACTATTTTCTCTTTATAACACTTATCGCCAGCTTTGAGGATTTGATCTACAGTCTCTTTTTTTGTAAGTAAGATTTCGTATAATTTTCTCTTCGATTGTAATCCAAATAAACAGGATTGCTCTATTTTATGAGTAGGACTTGCTTCTGAATTTTTTGTCATCGTGGTAGAAAATGGAATGCAAAAGATCAATTAACAGATCTGTAAACTTGAGGGTCCAATAAACTATTTCTAAATAGATTTTATTTTTTCCTGCAGATTTAGGTTGTCGTTTTTTTCTTTTTTTAATTTTCATAAATTTGAGATTTATTTTATAAAAAAAGCGTTACCGCTTTTGCTAAGTTAAAAACTTAACAAGCCATCAATTAAGCGAAACTAAGCGAAGGGGAAAAACGACAATTTTTGCATTCCGTTCTAGGCCCGCACATACCGATATTAATCATATATTTCCTATGAATTGATCTGTATTGCTGGACCAGTTTAGAGCATAGCTCCTTGAATAGGCAAACCTGTTCAAATTTTGACGGTTTGACGGCAATATCCCTTCTGAATTTATTTTAGAAAAATATGCCAAATAAGCAATAAAATTTCTGGAGAAGATTCTGTGGATAGTTTGTTGAAGTGTTGAAATTGTAAAAGGTTTCAGGTTGCTTCTCTAAAAAATAAAATCTTCCCTAACTGCGTTACCAACTCCCAGATTAGAAATATAAAGTTTTGTTGGATACCAAACGGCATGCTCATTATATACAAATCCTTGAGAAAAAAATCCATCCCGCACGATTTGAATTTTACAATCAAAAATCTCTTCTAGAGTTAGCATGATTTTGTTGGAGAATCTTCTTTTATCAATTATGTATGGAATTGGTTGGGTGCTCTTCACGAACTGATTCGTTGCGCTCATGCGCACTTCAACTTCTCCTACGTAATTAGTCACAAAAATCTTTTTTGAATTTGATAGGCGACGATTTGAGATAAAGTGGCTCTTTAGTTCGTTATCAAAGAATCCAAGATTTTGCAGATTGGTTTGATCAAATCCAAATCCTAAAAAATAAATATTTTCTGAGTTTTTAATTTTTGTAATAAAATCTTCAGTTCTTTCATTTGTAGTAACTCTGATGAAATCTATATTATTTCCATTATCACCAATGTAGCCATAAACGTGACTATTCTGCAGCCTAGTCCGCAAATTTTCTAATTTTATTATTCTGCTTTTTTTTCGCTCTTCATCATCTTCGGATTTGTAAATACCAATAAGGTATTCCACAACTTTTTCTAGCGTGGTATCGTAGTTAAAATTTATTACATCGAGCTGATCAATGTTATCAATTCCTATAAGGTTTTGAATTATGTCAAAAAAGTAATTATTATTCCATTGTGGTACTTTGTTCTGAGCTTCGAATATTATATCGGATATAGCTTTTTTTACCTTACCTACCAACTCTTGATGCTGGTTTTGATCTATAATTTTTGTCATTAAATGATCGATACTAGAAGGGT
>CAZZPM010000081.1:0-335 GCA_964655535.1 uncultured Pseudomonadota bacterium | reverse complement strand
TAGAAGGGTTATGATTTTTGATCACATTTCCGGTGTCGTAGTTATTTTTTAAATTCTCTAGCAGTTTTCTACCGTCTGGGAATTTATTGCTGATATCAATGCTAGAACCAGCTCCGTTGATAATTAAGTATTTCATGAAGTTCGAAAATTGAATTTGTCAACTAATTAATTGACACTCTATTTTTAGTGATTAGTGTTTGCTTAACAATTTACTCAAATAAAAGCAAAGTAATCAAATTAATATGAACAAGGTGAGGACTTTCCTTAACAATTTGCCTTATCACTTAAGCAATCTTTTTGCTGTTTTAAAAATCCTGTTTTTTGTTTTTGTTGTA
>CAZZPM010000080.1:0-2478 GCA_964655535.1 uncultured Pseudomonadota bacterium | reverse complement strand
TAGCAACGCCTGATCCAGAAACGGGTCAAGTGAAATCTGTTGAAGTTGCAAAAATTATGCAATTCATGGGGCAAGCATTGATTAAAGAATTATTATTAGTTGCTGCAGAAGAAATTCCTCTTAAAAATATAAAAAAGATTAATCTGATTCATACAAAGTTATCATCGCTTGAGTCATTTTTAATTCCTGGACAAAAAGAAGTCTTACAAGGAATTAATAATTTTTATCAGAGCGAACGTCATAAGATACTTTTGGCAGTCCAGATGCAGGCAATTGATGCAATAATAGTTAAGCTAGAGGATTTGAAGGAAGAATATAAAAAACAGAAAGAAAAAAATACTCAAGTGAATGAAGCGCTTAACAAAATTAAAAAAGATTTGTCTGCGAGTATAGATGCACCACAGCGATTAAGAAATGCATTGGAGAGAGGATTAAAACCTCATAAGCTGATATTATTAGAAGACGAGTATGGTGCTCTTAATTATCGATTTAAAAGACAAGTAAGAGAATATAAAGCGTTAAAAAAGAATATAGATAATTTTGAGGTTTTTAGACAGAATGAAAAAATTTTACAAGAACTTGAAACAAAAGTAAGCGAAGTTGTTTATATCAAAGAATCTTCTTATGAAGGAAAACTTAAAAATTTAACTCCTGAGCAACAACAAAGACTTGCAAAGATTAATCAAGGCAGAAAAGATCAAAAAGTATTTCATCAAATAAAGCAAAAAGAAAAACAGAAAGATGATGAAAAAAGGCGTCAGGCAAATGAAGCAAGGCGTCAGGCAAATGAACAAAAAGTATTGAGCAGCAGATATAAAAATAATTTACTCGATACAGAGTCTTTGGGCTTAGATGAGTCGTTAGAAATTATTCCCGTTGAAGGCCTTGTTGTTGATCCTGTCATTCATGCCCCTGTTATTGTTGATCCTCTGGTCGATCCAGGCTTTTCAGCAGATTTCAAGCCGACTTTGTTGCATGGTGCTGCTGTTTTAGGTGTTGGAGCGTGTTTATACAAATCATATCGCGTTCATCGTCAATATCAAAAATTAGAAAAAAAAGCTCGTGCCCAAGAGCAAGAAGTTTCAGGCAAAGATCTGTTAATCGCTGCGCTTGAAAAAGAAGGGCTTTCAATAGAAAAAATTAAAGCAATGCCAAAACGGATGCAACAAGTATTGGTGGCAGCAATGCCTCAAGATGTTTTAAAGCAGGTGAAAAATAAAGCCTCTTCGTGGCGCGGTTCATTGACGAAACGATGGAATCGTGCGATCAAAAAGTATCATGAAGCGGACTTGTCTGAGAGTACAAAGTGACCAATCCGTCTACATCATGGTTATGATTTAGATGAGACTAGAACACATTTGCCCGCGAATGCAATCGCTATGTTGATAATCTGCGTTATGCCACGCAACTGCAGCTCTGCTTGATAATTTTTATCTTTGATTTGTTTAAGTCCAGCTGCAACTCCTGTTTCAAGCGCTTCAGTCGTCATATTTTTTGCCTTTTTAAATTCGATAATAATACCAAGTTTTGATAAATCTTTTGGAATAATCATTACATCATATCGACCAGTACCGCTTTCACGATTTGATTTTACTTCATGTGTTTCTTGCAAACAAATAAGCATGCCAAGAACAAGCATGTGATAAAATTTTTCAGGCTCATCATTTGCTGTATCCAGTGAACTTAAAACGCGTTCAACGGTTATTTCAAATGCTTCTTTAAACGATTCAATATTGCCCTCTGTTAAGTCACTGAGCATGCTTTGATACGTTGCAAGATCAATTGTCTCTTGAATCCATTCCATAATCGTTTTTTGATAATATTTACGCACTTCAATATTCGGGATAGAAAGCGTCAGCATCCAATCATCTTGTGGATTTAAATATATTTTTTCAAATGAAAGATATCCGGTTAAAAGAAGAAAGTTGAACGCAACATCAGGCAATGTAAATAATGAATCAAAGGTCACATAATCAACAAGTTCTTTGTCAACTGTTTTGCCAGACATCAATTGTGCAAGATCTTCTTTAAAACGAGCAGGTGTTTTTTTGATAATTGTTTTAATTAAATTATTATTTGCTGAATTCATCCAGTGAGGAAATAGCTCTTTAGTTTTTGCGTATGACAAGACCGACCACGGATTATACACCGTTGTGTGCCGACCAATTTGATATCCATTATACCAGGCTCGCACTCTGTCTAGATTATCAATCTCATCATAGTATTCAAGCAATGCAACAACTTCTTTTTCAGAAAATCCAAAATGCTCTGCATATTCATTATTAATAAGCGTTCGAACAAATAAATTATTAACGCCACTAAAAATCGATTCTTTTGAAACGCGTAAAATACCGGTTAAAAAGCTTTTTTTAAGATGTAAATTTGTCTTCAATGCAGCGCCTAAAAAAGTCTGTATAAAATTGACAATCTCTCTATAATACCCATTTTCAAAACCAGAAATAACGGGAGCATCGTATT
>CAZZPM010000079.1:0-2492 GCA_964655535.1 uncultured Pseudomonadota bacterium | reverse complement strand
TTTTTTATAACCTCTTCTGCATCAGGATCATTTAAATAAGCTAACCCAATATTTTTCAGAAATTGATTATACTGGTCTTTTGTATATAAACCATCTTTCAACGCATCCTCAAGACTTCTTGATTTTTCTGATTGATCTTTTGACAATCGCTTCATTTTAGAAAGTAGACTTTCAAAAACTCCTTCTTTTTTCAAAAAAAGATATCCGATATCAACATTATTTTTTTCCATTGCCACTTCAAACGGAGTTTTTCTCACTATATCATCGGTAGATACTATTAAATCTTTCGCAAGATCCTGTTCTAATAAAAGCTTTATAATTGCAACATTTACTTTTTGCACCGCGAGAGCCAACGGATTTTTACCCTGTGACATAACAGGCATCACATTAGCTTGTAATAATACTTGTACTAATTTCAGATTATTAATAATAAGTGCTCGATAGAATAAAGAATTGTTCTGTTCGTCTAAGATTTTTGAAAATGTTTCAACACCTATATCACTGACAATACTATGAAGACTATTAGTGCTGTCATCTACATACGTCGACAACGAGTATTTCAATAATTCAAGCTTGTTATACGCTTCCATCAATAATACAAACGGAATCACTTGTTGATTATTTTTTTGAAAAAAAAGTGCCACAAGTCCTTTTTCCACAAGAAAATCAACTAAGGCTGGACTTATTTTTCGTGCTGCATAATGCGCAAGTGTATCGCCTGATGCATCATCAACACTTTTTAAAAGATCGATTAATTGCTTTTTCAATAAAGGATTATTTTCAGGATAACGTTTTTTTAAATCCGCCACAGCAACGATCATTTCAGCTTCTTGTTCTTTATATTTTTCTGCATTATCCAATAAAATTGCTTCTTTTTTAATAGTTTTTAAAGCATCATACGATTTATCAGGCGCAACAACTTGACTCACATTTTCAACAAGTTTTTTACTCCCTTGCCAGCCCCACGATAACCATGCAGTAGCAAATAAATTCGATGAAAGAGATAAAAATCCAATCAAAAAAACAGTCTGTTTATATATTTTTTTAAAAAACATTATTTGACTCCAGAGTTAATAGATTCTAACAATGACTTATATTTTTGTTGTATTGCTTCAACTTGCTCTTGACTTAAAAATGCTTTGTATTCAAATCTACTAGCTTGCATTGAATGTTTTACAAGATCTAAACCTGAAGCCCCCTTACTCAAGCTTGCTTCATTTTCTATTTTTGTTTGTAAAAGCTCCTGTAATTTTTCTTTTCCTTGATCATTTTTTAAAAACAGATCAGTTATTTGCCTTAAACTATGATCTTTTTCTTGAATGTACGTTATAAGATGCTTATCAAGTGCTAAAAATAAAATATCTAAAAATGTTTGACCTGCGTCATTTTTGTATAGAAAATACTGTTTCTCAAAACCTGGCATTGCTTTCAGTTTTTCACTCAGCAGATCTAACAGATCAAATGAATAAATCAATGCTGCTTTATGAAGTGGCGTATTGCCACCATCTTTTTTGTTCTGTTGACAAATTAATAATGGATCAATTCTATCAATAATTTTCTTAGTCATGTCCAGATTATTATTGCTCACCGCTTCATACAATAGTGACCATCCATCTTGGTGTGCTCGTATTAATGCATTTTTTTCAAGTAAAAAATCAACCAACTTTTCATTCTTATCACGAACCGCTTTATCCAACATTGAATTTTTATTTTGATCTAATGAATCAATCAATGAAACAGCATCTTCACCCAATCCTTTATGTTCCAAAATCTTCTTCACCAGATCATTCAATGCATTAACTTTTCGTTCCATGTAATCGTACTCATGCTTTTTGTCGGCATCGACGGTTTCTGGATTATCTAAAAAACCTTTTTTGAATAATGATTCATTTAAAAAAAGAGTCTGCCAAAGCGGTAAAAGATGCATCGGATATTCATGCTTAAAATTTGTTTTGTAAAATAAATCTTTATGATGCTTCCATAAAAACTTGATCAAAACTGGACTTGCTTTTTTACAAGCACGATGAGCATAATTATCACCTGTTTCAGGATCACGCATATCATTAACGAGATTTTTCAAAATAACTCCATTGTACCAGCCAGCTCTTTCATATCGAAATCTTTTTTTAAAAAATTTACAAATACGCGTAGCACGACTTTCTCGCTCTTCATACGATGCAACGGTAAACGGATTAATCGACTCATTTGAAAAAAGATTTAAAAAATCAATATTATAAAATTCTTCTGATATCATAGATTTTTTTTGATCTGCATCAAAATTACCATTCTGTTTCTCAACCACTTGCTTAACAGTATGCACTTTTAAAGACTGGATTTCTTCATCAGTAAAAATCTTACGCTTATTAAGCTGTTCAACTAAAATACTCAATCCTTGTTTATTGATAAAATCATCTGGTTTTTTAATATTTTTTGCATCAATTACTTCTGTTATTTTTGTAACAATACTTTTATACTGATTTTGAATCTCAACA
>CAZZPM010000078.1:0-2565 GCA_964655535.1 uncultured Pseudomonadota bacterium | reverse complement strand
AATCGCGCAATGAACAGGCCTCAGCGGTACATCCTGGCGTCCCTGCTTTGGGAAAAAAATATAAAACAATAGGATTTCCTTTAAAATCTTTCAGCGATCGACTGACAGCTTCAGAATCAAACAAAGAAAAATCAGGTGCTTGATCGCCTTCATGTAAACCAATTTCGGGCGTTATTGTTTTATACACAACAAAAGCACCAATGCCGATTACAAGAGCCAGAAGCATTATTTTCATGCTAAAACCTTTCTTTCAAAGAATCTTAAAAAATATAGATACAAACAGTTTTTTTTCGAACGTAGTCGAAAGCCATTTTTTATGGTACGATAGAACAACTATAAAAATAAAGTAAAAAAATATCGCTATAGTCTTAATATAAGGATATAACAATGGAAAAAGATTTTATGCATGATGGTGACAAAAGCAATCTTAAACAAGAAGAACCGACTGTTTTTGTTGATCAACAAATTAATATTGAAGGCATTGAAAGAGATGCTATCCAACCAGATCCACTCGATGAAGTCGTTGATGAATTGAATAAAACAAAAGAACAACTTCTGCGCGTTGGTGCCGACTTTAATAATTTCAAAAAACGAGTTGAAAAAGAACGCATTGACTGGCAGACCAATGCATACATCAATGCGATCAAACCTTTTCTCAATCTCGTTGATGATTTTGAACGCGCTCTTGCAACGCAACAACCAGAAATAGAAACAACCAGTCCATGGCTTGAAGGGTTTGCAATGATTCATAAAAATGTCCTCAAACAACTTGAATCGATGGGCGTTAAAGAAATTGAAACCAACAATGGTTTTAATCCGCTCTTTCATGAAGCATTATTATTAGTCAATGCAGAAAATCATACATCAGGTCAGATCGTTCAAGTCCTTCGTAAGGGATACACCTATCAAGATGTTGTCATTCGCTGCGCACAAGTAAGCGTTGCTCAATAACTCTGTAATCGAGGATCTGTTATGCAGAATTCAATAAGAGAAATTTTTAAAATATTCTTTTTTGTTGCTACTCTTTTAAGCATCACGATTTTTGGATTCAAATTATATCAACATCAGGTCCACCTTGAAGATGTAGTCACTGTTATGCTTGCCAACGACAAACAGAGTGCCCAGAAAAAAATGGGGCTCCCTTCAACTGAAATGGCGATCGAATCAGTTCATTCATGGTCACAAGTTCAGAAAAAAGCTAAAGATACCGTTGTACAAGTTTTTTGTGAAAGCCTTGAATTTAATTGGCTTGAACCGTATCGCACTCCTGAACAACGTGAAGGAACAGGAAGTGGTTTTTTTATCAACAACGTCGGTGAATTTTTAACCAATTATCACGTAGTCAGCCAAGCATCGCACGTAAGTATCCAAGTCCCCAGCACGGGACAAATTCGCTTTGATGCAGAAGTTGTTGGTGTTAACCCTGATCGTGACGTCGCACTTTGTCGACTCACCCAAGAATCACTTGATCGATTACGAACCGAAATTGGCGCAGTCCCCTTTTTAGAATTTGGTAATTCAGATGGACTCAAACGAGGACATGATGTTTTGGCAATGGGATACCCGCTTGGACAAGAACATCTTAAAAGCACCCAAGGCATTATCAGCGGTCGAGAGCGCGTTAGAATTTTAAATAATCATCTCTGTTTTCAAATTACTGCTCCGATCAATCCAGGCAACTCAGGTGGCCCTGCCCTTGATATCTATGGACGTGTTGTTGGAATCAACTTTGCAGCAATCATGAATGCTCAAAATGTTGGCTACATCATTCCAATCAATGATATAAAAATTGCACTCAAAGATCTGTATAAAATTAAATTGCTCCGCAAACCACAACTCGGCGTTCTTTTTTTACCATCAACCGAATCGTTGATGCGGTATTATAAAAACCCGCTTGGTGGTGGACTCCATGTTGCTAAAATATTTAAAGGATCTGTGCTTGAACGTGCAGGCCTTCTTGAAGGCGACGTTGTGACCGAAGTTGATGGACATCGACTTGATTATTTTGGTGAAACCAATGTTAATTGGTCAGAAGATCGTGTCGGTTTGATTGACCTTTTAAGCCGAAAAACCGTTGGTGATAAAGTTACTTTCTTGCTCTATCGCAAAGGACAACAGAAAGTTATTTCGGTCAATATCGAACCACGCATCATGCAACCAATTCGCTTCATCTATTCTGAATTCGAAAAAGAATCGGTCGATTATGAAGTACTTGGTGGGCTTGTCTTCATGGAACTCCGCATCAACCACTTGCTCCTCATGGAAGGTGCACAACAACTCCTTAAATATGCATCACCTGAAAGTCAATTTGAATCAAAATTATTATTAACGCACATGTTACCGACATCACCGGCGTATGGCCTGCGTAAATTAGTTGCACCAGGCGTCATCATTGATGAAGTCAATGGTGTTAAAGTAGGCACCCTTGATGAGATGCGTGAAGCGATAAAACAGAATAAAAATAAAGAATTTATCACCTTTGGTTCAAGCGACAATCGCTTTTTTGTGTTGCCAGTGAAAGATATTTTACAGCATGAAGAACGACTTGCACGAACTTTTTATTAT
>CAZZPM010000077.1:0-2575 GCA_964655535.1 uncultured Pseudomonadota bacterium | reverse complement strand
TTTCCCGAACATCAATTTGCAGATGATTCATACATTAATTATATCGTAGGCAAGGATGAAGATTTTGAAACTATTAGTTCTCAAATGCTCGCTCTCATACAATTATTAGTAGATCGCAAAATAACCAATATTCCACTTAAAAGATATTATGTATTAGAAGCTATACTAAAAAACTCTCAAGAATTATCATTTGACCTCAACAAACTCACCATTAATTCTTGGACACCGCAACGATCGTTCGGTTTAAAAGCAGTCAGCATTGCAGCAATACTTTATGACTTTATTCGATTCAAAAAACCAGAAAAAATCACTGATGTCAAAAAAGATATCAAAGCAAAAATAACAGATAAATCTGGAACCAAAAAAGATACCAAAAAAGCTGATATAAAACATGATACAAAAGAATCAAAAGAGAAAAAAGAATTGTCACGCTGGAATCGCCTGGTAAAACATACACGCAACTACAAAAAAGACCTTTTAAAGAATCCACGTAATCATAAAAAGCTCGCAATTCCTTTTGCTTGTTTATTGATCAGAGCATTGAAAGATAAGACTCCCTTAAAAGGGTACTAAACAAGTAGATCAAAGAATTAAAATGACGATGCCCTCAGAAAAAAACCTGGGGGCATCTTTAATTGACCTTTTTTAAACTTCGGTTTACTCTCTTTCTATACAAATTGTACCATCTCCCCTTTTAAACTGCGGATGCACTTATTTATGTTGATCGATACCTTACGTGACTTACTTAAATCTTGTGAACCTGATATTGCGGCGATAAAGACCTTTTATCAGCAAACCGAGATTGAAAAAAAATATCAAGCTTTACATGAGCAGATCAACAATAACACCCAAACATGGGGCGGCGCCGACCAGATCGCGATGGCAAAAGAATATCAACGCTACGCCTCTTTTTTAGAAGAATACAACAACATCATCCAACAATATCAAGACAGCATCGAATTGATTGAACTTTTTGCTGAAGATGAATCGGCACTTGCTGCACAAGAATCAAATCTTTTTGCTTTGAAAAAAAAAATAACCTCTTTTAAACTGGCGCTTCTTTTGGGCAAAGAAGAAGATGCCGGCAACTGCTTTTTAACCATCAACGCAGGCGCTGGTGGAACAGAATCTCAAGACTGGGCAGAAATGCTTTTGCGCATGTATTTTCGCTTCTGTGAACGAGAAAGAATGAATGCACAAATCGTTGATTATCAAGCAGGCGAAGAGGCCGGCATTAAATCAGCGACACTCTACATCAAGGGAAAATTTGCTTTTGGACTTTTACAATGCGAAGCGGGCATTCATCGCCTTGTACGGATCTCTCCTTTTGATTCGAACAAACGACGGCACACCTCATTTGCTGCAGTCAGCATTCTGCCTGAAGTGCCTGAAACAGCGATTGAAATCAACAATGACGACTTGCGCATCGATACGTATCGAGCAGGCGGAGCTGGCGGACAACACGTAAACAAAACTGAATCAGCGGTTCGAATAACGCACTTGCCAACCAACATTGTCGTTCAATGCCAAAACGAACGCTCACAAACGCAAAACAAACAGACCGCAATGAAAATGTTGATGGCAAAATTAACCGAACATCAAAAAGAAGAGCGACTTGCGATAGAACAGAATATTGAAAAGAAAAAAATTGAATGGGGATCACAGATTCGTTCTTACGTCTTACACCCGTATAAAATGGTTAAAGATCATCGAACCGATCTTGAATCTCCTCAGCCACAAAATGTTTTAGATGGCGATATCCTTGAATTCATTGAGGCTTACCTTGTTTCAACAGCAACCATCTCCTAATAATCAACGAAAACAAACAATTTCTGTCTTTGAACAGGCGCATGTACATCTGTGCAATATTTTAACAAGCATAGAATCAATACATCCCGATAAAGTAAAACAGATTCCGCACCTTTTATTAGGACTTTCAGGCGGAGCCGATTCAGTCTTTCTATTTCATCTCTTGCTCCATGCACAGAATCAAAAAAAATTGAATTTTACTGCAGCACATTTAAACCATCAATGGCGTGATGATGCGCAAGAAACCGTTGATTTTTGTGCAGCCCTCTGTAAAAAAAATCAGATTTCTTTTATCGTCGACAAGCTTGAAAGCTACAAACAATTTTTAACCTTTAATGGCTCATCTGAAGCGTATGGCCGTGCAGCTCGACAGCTCTTTTTTAAAAAAATCTGCAAAGAAAAAAATATCCCTTTTTTATTATTGGGACATCACGCTGACGATCAAATTGAATCTTTTTTTATCAAATTGATTCGCGGCGCCACCCTTGAGGGCATCTGCGGCATGCAAACGATTGCACAAAACAGTATTCGCCCACTGCTTATTTTTGCAAAAAAAGATCTCGTTCAGTATTTAACCGACAACAACGTGAGCTGGCACCACGATTCAACCAATGATTCAGAACTTTTTTTACGCAACAGCATCCGCTCAAAATTGATCCCACTCATCAATGAAATCGATCCACGCAGTAGCGTCAATATTCAACGACTGCCAGCACATGCACAACTTGATAATGATTTTTTTATTATTGAAACTAAAAAAGCTTTG
>CAZZPM010000076.1:0-2582 GCA_964655535.1 uncultured Pseudomonadota bacterium | reverse complement strand
ATATCAGAACATAAACAGATTGAGACTGTATTCTGATAAAGAAAGCATATCATAATTTGCATTATGAAGATAGATGTAGAAAGAAAGTAAATTTAATGGTTGATAGATATTTTGAGAGGCGTTTTTAATGCCTCTCAATTATGGGTTAATATTATTTTTTATTCTTTTTATACATATATCCAACGGCTTCATTTATCCACAATATTACCTTTTTAGGTATTTTGGGTAATCGTAAGCAGAGCTCAGAATCATTTGATGAAAGTGGTATCATATAATATGGTTCATTACTGTTGTCTTTGAATTGATCATTCATGTACGCACTCCAGATAGTATCATTTAATGTTTGATCTTGAAAATATTTGTTTTTTAATGCCATCCATGCTATTGCGTATCGTTCTCCAATTGCTGATTGAGGAGAGTCGTCAAGATGTTTAATAACTTCGGCAATTAAATCTTTCCAGGTTTGGCCATATGCTTTGCCTTCTTCATCAGAGATTGTTTTTACGTATGAGGTGAGTAATTGTATTTGATCTTGATTGAAGATTTGTTTTGTTTCTTGTAAGGTATTCATTGAATAGATCCTTGTTAATGAAATAATAATATCATCTGAAAGGCCGGCACCTTCAGGGTTTTTAGCAAGAGTAGTTTGAATCATTTGATATGCAGAAAGTAGTTTTTCTGCTTGTTTTTGTAGGCACAAAGATTGTTTATGTAATTGATCAAGGATAGATTCTTTTTGGTCAAGAATCTGCTTGATAATTTTGAGAGGAAATTTAAAAAATTTAAGTGCAGTAATTTTTTGTAAAATAATGAGGTCATCATGCGTATAAATACGATAGTTATTGTCTCGGCGATACGATGGCTTAAGTAGCCCTATTTCGTCATAATAACGAAGTGTTTGGATTGATATTCCTGTCGCTTTACTTATTTCTTTGATTAAGAATGATTTAGTCATTTGACCCCCAGATTTAATGGTTTTTTATCGTTTATATTTTGATGATAAACTGTATAGTAACTAGAGAGTCAAATGATTTTTTGAAAAATCTGAAAAAATTTAAAAATGATAAGGAAAATTAAATTAAATAGAAAAAATGCTGAATTATACAGTTTTTTTACTTAAATTATAATTGCTTAGTGAAATTTTTATTTAGTTTGTCCAGTTATAAAAGATGGTTAATAAACAGAAATAATGGTACCTTTTGTTATTGTTACTAAATCTCTTGGTTTAATATTAAAAACGGTGTGTGGAGTTCCTCCTGCTGCCCATAAAGTATCAAAAGCAAGTAAATCTTGATCAATAAAAATATAAGGAATTTCTGTTGCATGGCCTATTGGTGGAATGCCGCCAATAGCAAAACCAGTAACTTCACGAGTAAATGAAGCATCTGCTTTGGTTATTTGTTGACCAATTCTCTGTTCTATTGTTTTTTCATTAACACGGTTTGAGCCTGAACAGAGCACTAAAATAACTTGATGGGTCTCTTTGGTTTTAAAAATAAGTGATTTTGCAATTTGTGCAACGTTGCATCCTAATGCATCTGCCGCTTGTTGAGCGGTTCGAGCTGCATCAGAAAGTTCGACTACTTTGCATGCTAATCCATGTTCTGTTAATTTATTTTGTATGATTTGAGCGCTTTTTGGAAGTGATGTTGTCATAGAGAATCCTTAGAACTTATCTGAAAATTAAATAAAACTTTAAAAGAGCTCCTAATCAAGGTATTTTTAAGAAGTTAAAACAAAAAAACATCTTAAAAAGGAGCTCTAATGAAAAGAATAACAGATTCGTACTGGAATGAAATAAAAAACGTAATTCCGGTAAAAAAAAGTAAAGTTGGAAGACCTGAATGGCCACCAAGAAAAGTATTAGAAGGTATTTTGTACATTATGGAAAATGGCTGTAAGTGGCTTTCAATGCCAAAAGAATTTGGAAATGCAAAAACAATTCATGGTAAATTCATAAAATGGTGCAAAGAAGGAGTCTTTCAGCAAATGCAAGCAATAATATCTCAAAAATATATTGCAGGAAAAGTTCTCAATTGGTTTGCTATAGATGGATCTCATCATAAAGCACCTTTTGCAAAATGGGGTGGAAAAAATCCAACAGATAGAGCTCGTAATGGAATTAAAGTACACCTTATTGTTGATTGGCAAGGCGCTCCATTAGAATGCATTTTTGGCCCATCTAATCAACATGATTCAAAGCAGTTTAAAAACTTAATTACACAACTTTCTACGAAGTTTCCATCAACAAAACCAACTGTTCTTGCTGGTGATTCTGCTTATGATGCAAATCAATTACGTGCTGATGCTAATTTAAATGGATATATTCTCATGGCCTCTGTTAACAAGCGACGCAATAGAGAACGTCGTATTTATCACCCTTCAGGTCGATGGATTATTGAAAGAACTTTTGGTTGGCTTAATTGGTATCGTGGCATTAAAATTTGTTGGTCAAAGCAAGAAATTTCTTATGCAGGTCTTTTTGTTTTTGCTTGTTCAATCAGACTTTTTGAGATGTTATGAATTTTAAGATAAGCTCTTAGGTTAAATCTTTTTTATATATTTCTTTTGAATTAACTTGC
>CAZZPM010000075.1:149-2597 GCA_964655535.1 uncultured Pseudomonadota bacterium | reverse complement strand
AACCAAAGTCATTAGATGCAGTGCTTAAAACTCGTTTGATTAAACGCTACTGTGCATACAAAGCTGCCATGATTGAGCAGATAAATTATGCTTACATTGATGATCAGATTTTACAACGACTTGGATGGATTTTTGAAAATCCTGTGCAGATGATTAATCCTGTTGCAGAAAATCAGAAAACAATGGTGCAATCGTTGTTGCCAGCTCTTTGTAATAATGTGATTGAAAATATGCATGAAGCAGATCAACTTCGCTTTTTTGAGCTTGGGCGTACGATGATACTCGGTGAAGAAATTATTGTTGAAACAAAAAAAATTGCTGGCATTTTTTTTAATAAAAGAGCCGATGTTGATTTTTATCAATGCAAAGCGGTACTTGAAGGATTATTTAATCTCTGCGGCATGAAAAAAGTTGAGTGGAAGCAAGTGACTGAAAAACGAGAAGTCTGGATGCGACCATATCGCACAGCAGAACTCTGGTTTGAAGGCGTGATGCTTGGTTATGCTGGTATGATGAATAATGAGATATTGTATGCGCTTGGCGGCATTGAAGAAAGTTCTGCATTCTGTTTTGAATTATTGTATGAACCACTTCTTGCACCTCGTGAAACAACACGCTTGGCACCACTTTCAAAATATCAAGGAAGCTCATTTGACTTTGCTTTAATGGTTCCGCGCGATCAGACTGTTGCTTCGCTTGAAACAATGATTTTAGAGTTAAGTGATCAGATTGTTGATCTGCAATTGTTTGATTTTTATGAAAAAAAAGAATGGAAAGAACATCGTTCAGTTGGACTGAGGATCTGGGTGCAGTCGCATGAACAAACATTAACGAAAGAGATGATTGATGCGGTGCGCACGATGATTCTTGATGCATTGGCTGTGCGGTCGGTTACGTTACGTGCATAAAAAAGAGAAAGGGTCTGTTTGTATGGAAAATAAAAATTGTTGTCGAGCATTTTGGTCAATTTTAGTAGTTGGACTTCTTTGTATTGTTGATCAAGTGAGCAAATATTTAGCTCAAGTATATTTACATGATGCTGATATTATTTTGAGTCCTTTTGCAAAATTAACATTGGCATACAATAAAGGGATTAGTTGGAGTCTTTTAACACCGACGAGTTTACAAGGTGAATATGCGTTAATAATTGGCATTATGATCGTTTTATTAATCTATTTAATTCATGTGAAACAAGAACTACAAAAAGGTAGAAATCTTTTTGCTGAATTATTGATCATCGGTGGGGCGCTTAGTAATCTTATTGATCGAGTTACTCAGGGAGCGGTTGTTGATTATGTTTTACTTCATTATGGTACATGGTCGTTTCCTGTTTTTAACCTTGCGGATCTGTTTATTTTTGTTGGGTTTTTATTATTTCTGAAAAAGGGGTTTTGCCATGAATCTTGTTGAGCGTACAGAATCGTTTTTTATTCAATGTGCAACGGTTGGCCCTTGTGGAAACATGCCGTTTGGTTCAATTATTGCTTCTGGCCTTGGCTTTCCTCTGATTTTATTATTACGTCTCATGAAATATTTGCAGACCGATTTATATCTTTTAAGTTTTATGGTTTTAAGTCTTTTGCTCTGTGCAATTTTAGAAACAGCATTACTTTCATTATCACCTTATGAATATCATCGTGTGGTTTTAGGAAGTGCAATCGGAATTTTTTGTGCGTTTGCGTATCAACCGTTTGCGTTTACCTGGATGATTGTTGGATTTGTTCTATTTCATCTGGTGAGAATTGGCGTGGGGATTATTATGCAACAGTGGTGGCAGATTGATTTTCATTTATTACCAGGCATTTTGGGATTTCTGGTGCGCGATTTGATCGCGGGTGTTGCAACTAATATTCTTTTTTTTATCATTCGATTTTTTCTGTAAATAATATTTTGGTGGTGACATGACAGGCGGGTTAATATATCAAGTAATTTCAAAAGTATCTGCTGTGTTAGTCACGATTTTGTATCCGATTTATTGTTATGGATGTCGGTATGAAATTGTTGGTGAACGAGGACTGTGTGGTTCTTGTGAGCAGCGATTGCAGCCGGTTGTTTCAACCATCTGTTCAGTGACGACAAAATATGAACTTCCTGTTTTTGCGGCCTATGCGTATCGCGGGCCGATCTGTGATATTATTCGAGCAAAAAAGCGTTCTGATGCATGTGCTGCGCATGCACTTACATTGATGATCGATGAGGTGCTCGGTGAATTGAAAGGTGAAATTGATTATCTGATTCCGGTTCCCTTACACAAGACGCGTCAGGCTGAACGTGGATTTAATCAAGCTGCTGTGATGACAAAAGAATTGGCACAGCGCTGGCATATTCTCAATAAAGATGTCATTGTTCGATTAAAAAATACGCCGTATCAAGCTTCAGTTTCAGCTCTTGAACGACAAAGTAATGTTGAAGGTGCATTTGCATGGACGGATGAACGAATGAAAATTG
>CAZZPM010000075.1:0-139 GCA_964655535.1 uncultured Pseudomonadota bacterium | reverse complement strand
ACGCATTTGTATCGTTGATGATTTGTACACGACGGGTGCAACGGTGAGTGCCATGGCACGCCTTTTGATTTCTGCGCGGCCTCAATCAATTATAGTGATTGTTGCAGCGAGAGCGATTGATGAATGATCCGTCTTCACT
>CAZZPM010000074.1:0-2768 GCA_964655535.1 uncultured Pseudomonadota bacterium | reverse complement strand
ATTGATCCAAAGGGAGTTGTTGGCGATCCAGTCTATGATCTTGTGACAGCTTTATTTTCTCCGCTTCCAGAATTATTACAGCATAAAAATGCTAAAAATATTATTGAAGAACGGATAGTTTTTGTTGCGCAACGATTGTCTTATTCAGCAGATCGTATTCGAAAATGGCTTTATGTGAAAAGTGTTCTTTCATGGTTGTGGGCGTTAGAAGATAATGAATCAGAAGAATGGATACATTATTTTGCAACGGTTGCACAAATGTTTAAAAGTAATGCTGTAGTAGACTCATTGTGTAATCACAAAAATTAAAAATTAAGTTGGCTTAAAACTTTTTTTATGTAATAGTAAAGATCTGACTATAAGCAATTTAGTTTATTTGATTTTAATATGCGGCTTGTTTTTGAAGGAGTTTTGGTATGAAAATGTTTTTTCAAAATATATATCAACAATGTGGAAACAAATTATATAGTTTGCGTCGATATTTTCCTTATATAAGCTGCATGTTATTTTTTCTTTTAACTATTATGTTTATTGGTATAAATCGTTTTGAGCAAAAAAAAGTTCTTTTCGATGTCATTCAAGAAGATCTACAGGAAATAATACATGATCTTGTTGACATTGATACACATTGTAATATTCTTTCCATTGCACAGAATAATTGTGTTATTGATTTTTTGACCGTAGTAACCTTTAAAGGTTCAATGGTTGGTGAATTGCAGGTAGCATATCCTGAGCATTGGAAGGGGCCATATCGAAAAAAAAATCACATGGTGCAAGGTCGATTATATGAAATTGTTAAGTTAAAAGATTGTTATGCAGTTGTTCCTGGCGTTGGGGTCTGTTTGCCAAGCAAAAAAGTAATGGGTAAAGATATTATTTGCAATGAAACAGTGTCTGCAGAAGTACTCTTTGGTCCTGACGGAAATTTAAGGCAGAAAGATGGATTTTTAGGCTACCCACTTCCTTTTGTAATTGGCGATTGGGATTCTGTTTTAACAAAAGAAGCAACATTAAAAGATACGCAAGAAGTGCTTAATCAAATTAATGAAGCAATGTCGTTTAGTCTTGATTGCAGTGAATGTGCAGCAGGGTATAGAGCATAATAAGATTAAAGTATTTTCTCAAGGAGGGGTACATGATAGAACAAAAAAAAATGATAGAGCATGAACAAGAAATAGTAATGAACGCTGAAACAGGGTTAAGCGGCAATATATTATTTTTTTATGCTTTTGATGTGGGTGATGACATTTCCATTGCTGATATTAAAAAAAAACGGATGATTGATGCTCGATTTGCACCAGTCTCTCCTTATTTTAAGAATTATCATATGCCGCTTATCGTTAATTTAGAAGATTGTTATAGTCGTAAAAAAAGAAAAGAAAATCGAGATGATTGTATAGCAAGTAAAGTGCATCATTTTGGTGTTATCTCGTTATGTTATAAAATTCCTTTTAACACAACGTTTGAAGGAATAAAAAAAATTCTTATTGAGAATGAAAAAAAGTATGACATACAGAGTGATCAAGATTGTCAGATTATTTTTGAAGCGATTCATCAATCAATTACTCAATCAGTTTGCTATAATCTTAAAAATATGTATTGTGTAATTCAGGTTAATCCACTGGGCAAAGGGACGGATTCTGATGCTTTTAAGAGCATGCATGGCAATAATATTGTTTCATTGCTTCGTTTTGAAACACAAAATTTATCAGAATATCAAGCAGAAGAAGTACTCTCATCTACAACCGGTTATTATGGTCAGGATTTTGTTATTATTGATAATGAAGCATCGTTTATTTATGATGATGATTATTATGAAGCGCTTGATTTTTATGAATTTGCTAATATTCAAAAACTTGAATTACAATATTTCGATCGATTGCTTGATAAAAAATTAAACTATTTTTATAGCCAAGAAGCGTATAAAGTGCCACTTAATGCATATATTCCTTTTTTTAGAGGATATGCTCTTGAGTCGGTTTATGGACTTGCAAAATTACGTGTTGATATTTCAGTAATTACTGAGCGGCTTGAGAATAGTATTAAAATGGCTGGTGAGCCCTTTTATGAACATTTGTATAGCATGTTGGTTGGGCGTCTTTCATTGAAGGCCTGGAAAGAATCAATTAATCGAAAAATGGATATTATTAAAGATGTCTATGCTGTGCATCAAGATAATTTAACAACAGGTCGCACAGAAGTCTTAACAATTGTGATTATTTTATTGATAGCATTTGAGTCGATTTTAATTTTTGTTCGATAATACTTTTAGTATTAAAAAAGGGGTGAATGTTTAGTCCACCCCTTTCTGTCTTATTCTATTTTAAATATATCTTATGATATGGATACATTATAAATTAATAACGGTCACCGCGATTACCATCACGTGAACCACCGAAACCGCCTGTACGAGGACGGTCACCGAAACCACCACTGCGTGGACGATCACCGAAACCACCACTGCGTGGACGATTTTCTTGAGGACGTGCTTCATTAATACGTAATGAATTGCCTTCAAATACTTGGCCATTAAGGCTGTTTATTGCATTAACTGCTTCTTCGTCATTTGGCATTTCAACAAAACCAAAACCACGAAATTCTTGAGTAAATCTATCTTTAATAAATTTAACTGCTCCAACTTCTCCGAATGTTACAAAAAGATTTTTTAAGGATGCTTCAGTAGCGGTGCGTGGCAAATTGCCTACGTAAATATTTTTCATTCTAAAAACTCACTTGGATAAAACCAAAAAATAATTTTCATACATAAT
>CAZZPM010000073.1:0-2878 GCA_964655535.1 uncultured Pseudomonadota bacterium | reverse complement strand
AACCAGAAAAATTTTATCATATGTTTGTTCTTGGCATGCTCGTTTGCCTGCAAGAAAGTCATGAGGTAAAATCAAATCGCGAAAGTGGTGAAGGCCGCTATGACGTGATGATTATTCCAAAAGATACAACCAAAATCGGGATTATAATTGAATTCAAAATTGCTGATAATGAAACTGACCAAGCATTCAAAGAAGCAATTGATGAGGCCCATGCACAAATTAAAGATAAAAATTATCAGGCAGAGCTTGAAGCTCGTGGAATCACTCAGATTATCAGCGTTGCTATCGCATTTTCAGGTAAACGAGTTTTAGTAAAGCATGAAAGAATCTCGCCTTAGTGTTCAGCACGACGGCGGATCGCATTTTCAGGTAAACGAGTTCTTGTCTCGGCGAAATCATAATTTTGATGTAGTTTTAAAAAAACGTAAGCTGATGATGTAGACGGATGGTTGAGTATGAAAATTGAGAATATTGAAAGTTTTAGTTTTATTCTTTTGACAACAACAGTCGCATGCAATTTTTATTATTTGCATCAGTTTTTTGCCCGGTGATTCCATCAATAATCTGTTCTCGCAACGCAGAATCATATAAAAAATTTTGATTTTTTGTTTCAAAAATATCTTGAATTTGACGCCAAATCGGATATGCAGTTTTACTTGCTAGTTTTTTGTGTGCCCCTCGTTTATTATCATCTCTACCAATGTAAATTGCAGTTGTATACAAAGGTGTTGATCCGACGAACCACATGCTTTGAGCATTGTTAGTTGATCCTGTTTTGCCAATCATGGGAATCTGAGATTTTGGAGTTTGAGTTTTTGCATCAAGAATACTGATTTGATGTTTGAGGGCACTATTAATTTGATTGGCAATATTTCCTGGGATAATCTGTTTTTTATATGATTGTTGTTCAAATATAGTTTTACCATGTTGATCTTTGATGCATGCAATTAAAAATGGTTTAGCATAGATTCCATTTTGAGCAAAAATATTAAAGGCGGCGGCCACCTCTTCAACTGTTGCTTCAAGCGTTCCTAGCGCAAGTGATGGGAATGGGTCTATTTTTTTTGAAAATCCTGCTTCACGAGCAATGCTGATCAGTGGTTCATAGCCGATTTTTTGAAGTAATTTTGCTGCAATAATATTGTTTGATCGAACAAGAGCGCGCGCAAAGGTCATTGATCCTGCATGAAGTTTATTCCAATTTTGAGGTGCCCATTCAGTTTTGTTGGGCAGTTGCATTGAAAAAGGTTCATCAATATCGACGTCAATGAAAGAAACGCCTTGCATGAGTGCTGATGCATAAAGAAATGGTTTGAAGGTTGATCCCATCTGGCGATACGCTTGAAAACAACGATTAAATTGAGAATCTTTAAAATTAAATCCACCAATCGTTGCTTTAATTTCACCCGTTTTTCCCTGTATAATAATCAGTCCTCCGTCAAGCTGTGCTTCTTCATTTTGACGTAAAAGTTTCATCTGTTCATAAAAAATATGCTCAGCATTATTTTGAATTTTTTTATTAAGCGTTGTATAGATTGTCAATTTTTGATGGTAGAGCATTTCATGATCAAAGTTTTGTTCGAACCAGTATCGAATCCATTCAATATAATAGTGCGAAATATCATGAGTTTTTATTTTTTCTGGATTTATCAGTGGATGCAGGAGCATTGTTTGACAAATTTCAGGTGAAATGTATTTTTCTTTTTTCATTAAATTGAGAATAATGTTACGTCGTTGGAGTGCACGCTTTGGATCATTGAGAGGAGAAAAATAACGAGCAGATTTGGCAACGGCAGCCAATGTTGCGCCTTCAGCAGCATTGAGTAAAGTGACTGGCTTATCCCAAAAGATTTGTGCAGCAGCTTCAATGCCATAAATGCCGCGCCCAAAATAAATATTATTAAGATAGAGTTCCATAATTTGTTGTTTAGAAAGATTTTTTTCAAGCGAGAGTGCCATAAAAATTTCTTTAAATTTTCTAAAAAAAGTTCTTTTTTGTGACAGAAAAATAAGTCGAACCAATTGTTGAGTAATAGTGCTTGCCCCTTGAACCAGTTGTCGTTTAATAATATTAACATAACAAGAACGTAAAATACCTTTCCATGAAATACCATTGTGTGAAAAAAAAGTACGATCTTCTGCGGCGATACAAGCATTGATAACAACTTCTGGAATATTATGAAAAGAAACCCACATTCGTCGATCATTTTTAAATTGATGTAAAAAATTTCCTTCATCATCAAGTAAGGTTGCACCTTCTTGCTCAGGATGGATAAGAATTGAGGCAAGAGGAATAAAAGGGTGTTGTAATAACGCATAAAAAAAACCAATCAGTCCTGCAAAAACAGCAAGACTGATGGTTAAAAAGATTGATCTGATTTTCATTATCGGATTTTAAGAAGCAAGAGTGTGACTAGGCAGAGGACAAGTGAAATGATCCAGAATCGAACAGTAATTTTTACTTCATTCCAGCCAATCAATTCAAAGTGATGATGAATCGGTGCCATTTTAAAAAAGCGGCGACCTAAAAAATAATACGAGCCCCATTGAATTAAAACAGAAATTGTTTCTAAAACAAAAATGCCACCAGAAATGGCAAGAAGTAATTCTTGTCTGGTAAAAAGTGCCATTGAGCCCAGTGCCGCACCAAGTGCAAGTGATCCAACGTCACCCATAAAAATCTGAGCTGGATACATGTTATACCACAAAAAACCGATCAATCCGCCTATTAATGAAGACGCAACAACGACTAGTTCTGAAGTTGCAACATACGGCATGTGTAAATAGAGTGAAAATAATTTATGTCCTGCGCAATACGCGATAGCAGCAAATGTACAAAAATTTAAAATAAGAGGACCGGTTGCAAGTCCATCAAGTC
>CAZZPM010000072.1:0-3018 GCA_964655535.1 uncultured Pseudomonadota bacterium | reverse complement strand
AGCAGGTATCTGGAGAAATCCGGATCGAGGGTTCGAATCCCTCTCTCTCCACCAGACTTCGCTCGATGAGCTACGTCTGCACGACCAAATTAAAGTATCTATACATTACAAAGCTAAGGTTGCCCTTCGTAGCTTTAGCGTAGTAGGGTTGTATGATTTTCAACAGAAAATTATTTCCACCATATCAATCCTACAATTGAAGCATTTGATATCGATCCAAAAATTCGACTGTCATCATGATTACCAGCCCTAAAAATAAAGAATCGATTGAACTTTTATTATTCAATCGATTCTTTATTTTCAATAATTTTTTCTACTATTAAAATCCATGACTATACGGAAACTCATGATCATTCAATTCAGCACGATCAATATTATCTTGTGATTTCCAATCGCGCACTCTGAAATGCCATTCAGAAGAATAGCGTAATGTTTTATGTTGCAAAAACCACCACTCCATAAAAGCTTCTTTACCAATTGCTTTTTGACGACGACTCTCTTCAACTCTTTGAGCCATATCCTCTTCCCACCAGAAATAATATCCATAAGGATCATTTTTTCTTATGAACTCACCTTTTTCAAAACGACGATTTAATTCTTTTTCCAATGCTGCCATTTCTGCAATACGCTCAGGACTATTTTTATTAAAAGGTTCTGACATCTAAATATCCTCCCTATCATATATTTTTACACAATACCAAATATTCTCAAATGTAGTTTATAACGACCAAAAGAACAATAATTTAAATCATTCTAACAACAATACTTTTTTAAAAAACAGAATCAAATAATTACTTTTCATTATAAAATTTGATAGTATTTATTATGTTATTTTTAATCTATTATGTTTTTACCTTGTGAGATAGTATGTCATCACTCCTCATCCTTTCTTTTATTGTTTATGCGCTCATTTTATGCTGTATCAGCTTTGCAGCTGCACACTTTCAAACAACAAAGGTAAGCCCCACATCAGATGACAAATCATTTATCGGCAATCGATCAGTCAATTATTGGGTCACTGCACTTTCTGCTCATGCAAGCGACATGAGTGATTGGCTTTTTTTAGCATTTCCTGCACAAATATTTTTGTACGGCAGTGATGCATACATTATTGCTTTTGCACTGGTGGGTGGCATGTGGGCAACCTGGCACTTTGTAGCCATTCCTCTTCGTCAGATGAGCGAACAATATCAAGCAATTACACTTATTGATTATCTTGAAACTCGTTTTGATGCACAAAATAGCATGCTCCGTCTTTTGGCAACGAGCATCACCCTTTTCTTTTTTACCATGTATATTGCAGCCGGGATTAAAGGAATTGGTATTATCGGTGAATCAACATTTAATGTTGCATATCCTTACGGAACAGCCATTGGCTCGCTGCTTGTTCTTGCCATTGCGCTTATCGGAGGATTTCTTGCAGCAGCCTGGACCGATTGCTTTCAAGCTATTTTTTTACTCGGTGTTATTCTCCTTGTTCCAAGTATGCTTTTTTTTCAACATCCATCTATTAATGAAATTGCAACCAACGCTGCATCACGCTCACTCTCACTCATTCCTTTTTCGCATACTTCATGGCATACACTCCTTAACAACATGGCCTGGGGACTTGGATACTTTGGTATGCCGCATATCTTAACTAAGTTACTGGGAAGCAATAATGCTCAAGATCTTAAAAAAGCAAAATACATCGGGCTCACATGGCAAATTTTAGCATTAACGGGAGCTCTTTTTGTTGGTATCATTGCCATTGGTTATGTGCTTCCTGGAACCATCGCTCCTGAACAGATTTTTATTCAAATGGTTTTACAAAACTTTAATCCTTTTATTGCAGGATTAATGCTCTGTGGCGTTTTGGCAGCGACTCTCTCAACCATGCTTTCACAATTACTTCTTGTTGCCACAACATTTACCCATGATTTTTATCATACACTGATTAACAAATCCGCATCGTCAAAGCATATTCAAAACATCTATCGCGTTTCTTTATTATTTTTTATGCTTTTTGCCTATTCTGTTGCCTATCCAAAAAATGTTTCGATATTTTCATTAGTACAATATGCATGGTCAGGACTTGGGAGCAGCTTTGGCCCCCTTGTACTTGTCAGCCTTACTTCGTATTCAATATCTAAACAAGGAGCACTTGCAGGACTCATCGGCGGAGCACTTGGTTCAGGATTATGGCGCTTTTTTAATGGAGATCTTTTATGGCTTGGATATTCAATAACCGAAATGATTCCCGGATACTGCGTAGCATTCGCTGCTCTTGGTGTCGTTTCATATATAACCAAAAAATAATTGGTATCTTTTTTTTACTATCAATCTCTTTTTTACAAAGTAACCAGCCCGTTATTATACTTCTTGATGCACACCAAGAAGCAACTGCCCAAAAAACGGGTGCCGTCACCAATTATTTGGCATATGCAATCATCGAAAAAAGCAGCCCGATTATTGTCAACGGCGCGGTATTTCATAATTTTTTATTACTCCAAAAAAAAGGAAATGAACTCCTTAACAAACTCCCCTATCCAACGATTCAAAAACTCTGCACTGCTTTGTATGAGTCTAAAAAAGAAACAACAGAGCAGGTTAAAGATAGCATTAAGTACATGCAATCAATTCGTCGCGCTTGGTATCATCAACTACAAACAAAAGAAAATTCAATCAACGAAACCCTGATCAACGATGCAGCTCAATCTTTTTTTTCCTTGATTCCCCAAACATCAGTCACTACTGAAATCAACGAAGCTGAATATCAGATTGTTCCTCAACTAAATTATTTTTTAAATCTCATGCAAAACGAATTTCAAACATTTTTTAAAACCTACAAAACAACTGACACGGCAAAACTCAATCGACTTATTAAAAAATATAATGAAATACTGACGCTCCATCTGAAAGAACTTGAATCGATAAAAAAAATCTTATTTAAAAATCTACAACTGATGATCACCGCACATAACCTTTTAACCGAATATGTTTTTGAATACACCTATCGCTTTGCTTCTTTCAAAAAAG
>CAZZPM010000071.1:0-3086 GCA_964655535.1 uncultured Pseudomonadota bacterium | reverse complement strand
AAAAGAATTGTTTACTGATTTGTGGATCAGTCAAAACACCGATTATTCTTGGCCTATTCATCCCGTAATTCATATTGATTTTGGTAAAATTTCTGTTGAATCGCCTGAATTGTTTAGGCAGGAATTAATAGATTGTTTATATGCGGTTGCCAAAAAAGAAAAGCTTCCAGAAATTGAAAAAACAAGTCTTGGAAGTATGTTGCAAAATATAATGTTCGAATTAGTACAAAAGTATGATAATAAAAAAATAGTACTTATCATTGACGAATATGATCGACCGATTCTGCATCATCTTACAAAGCCAGATTCACTTGAACAGATGCAGGAAATTATAAGAAATTTTTATACTTGTATAAAAGGGCTTCATGAATTAGTAAAATTTTTATTTGTGACAGGAATTAGTAGATTTACAAGGACAAACTTGTTTTCGGGTTTTAATCAAATTCAAGACATTTCAATGGACCCCCGTTATGCTCATTTGGTTGGTTATACTGAAGAAGAGCTTGATACAACGTTGTCTGAGCATATGGTTCTTGCTGCAAAAGATAGTGGTAAAAGTTTAGAAGAATTTAAAGAAGAAACAAAAAAGTATTATGATGGATATCGCTTTTGGAAAAATGTTCCAGCAGGGCTTCCACAAGTTGAAATTCCCCGCGTCTATAATCCTTTTTCAGTAATGAATAATCTTGCAAATCCAACTTTTGAATATTACTGGTTTGAATCGGGGACACCGACTTTTTTGATGAATTTATTAAAACAAAATAAATATCCCATTGAATCATTTGATAATATTCAAGCATCGGGCAAAGAATTAGGGGCCTTTGAGCCAACAAAACTTCCTCTCAAAACGCTCTTGTATCAAACCGGTTATTTAACCATTAAAGAGTATGATATTGAAGTAGAAAATTTTACATTAACTTATCCCAATGTTGAAGTAAAAGAGGCATTTTTACAAGAGGTTTTAATTTGGATTGCCGAAATAAATGAAAATGAAGTTAATACGCATTCAACGCGACTTCGCAAGGCTTTGCAAAATAATAATATCTCTTTATTCGTCGATACTTTAAAGTCATTTTATGCAACAATTCCATATAATATTCAGCTCGATCAAGAAAAGTATTATCAAACTATTTTTTATATTATTTTGACCTTGTTGGGAATTAAAATTGATGTTGAAGTTATAACTAATATTGGTCGCATTGATGCGGTGATCAAAACAAACAATTATATTTATATTGTTGAATTTAAGCTTGAAAAATCAGCTTCAAAAGCGCTTGAGCAGATAAAAACTAAAAAATACTTTGAGCAGTATCAATACGATTTACGTCCAATCACCTTGATTGGCATGACGTTTAGCAGTCAAGAAAAAAATATTAGTGATGTTAAAATTGAAGAACTTAAGAAGAATTAAAAAATAAAATAATGCGATTTTTTAGATTCCTTTTAGAGACTATTTGTCCGTATAAAAAACAGGTTTTTGGAATTATTCTTTCAATGACTTTGTGCGTTATTCATACGAATGTATCGCCTTATTTAGTTAAAATAGTTATTGATATGATCAGTAAAAATCAGTATCAAAGTCTCTGGTGGGTGATGGGACTTTTTATCTTTTCTCAGACTTTGATTATCATTGCATGGGCGTTGTATGATTACTTTGGTGTTCGATTATATCCAAAAATGAAGAGTGATATTATTCAGAAATTAATTGGAAAAATGGATCACTTTCAATATCTCTTCTTTCAGGATCATCTGTCTGGTCGCATCTCTTCAAAGTTATCTGATGTGACTAACTTTTCTGTTACCATGGTTGATGTAGTTCTTAATAAATTTTATCAATACGGCTTGATGTTGATCATGAGTCTAATTTTGTTGAGCAACATTAATCCTTTTTTAGGACTTGCGTTTTTTTTCTGGATCTGTTTGTATGGCATTATTGGTTGCGCAAACATTAAGCACGCTGTACAGATTAGTCGTAAAGAATCAGAATCTTCTTCGCAGCTCTGGGGCAATCTTGTTGATTATCTTTCAAATATGTTTACGGTCACTATTTTTTCTTTACATAAATATGAAAAAAAACGATTGAATCAGTATTTACAAGGACTTGAAACAGCAAGTGAGGATAAATATTATTTTTATATACGCTATTTTGTCATTCAAGGAATTATATTTTCTACCTATTTTATTGGTTCTCTTTGCTGGATGATACATTTATGCAAACAAGGACGAATCACGCCTGGCGATTTTGCATTGATGTTTATGTTAACGTGGGAAGTCATTAGTAATTTAGGTCGACTGACTATTGTTATACGAGATTGGATTAATAATGCGGGATCGATTGAAGAAGCGCTTGCTTTTTTTGATGCTGCACCGATCATGCATGAATCAAAACAAGTGATTAAGCTTCACGTTAATAAAGGTACTATTGATTTTAAAGAAGTTAGTTTTGGATATCCTGGAATGCCGTTATTATTTAAAGGACTTTCAGTATCCATTAAAGCGGGCGAAAAAGTTGGACTTGTTGGCTATTCAGGAGGCGGAAAGTCGACTTTTATTAGTCTTATTTTACGTTTGTATGATTTACAAAAAGGCGAAATTTATATTAATCAGCAAGCTATTTCTGAGGTTGATTTATCAGGCCTTCGTGAGCAGATTGGTATGATTCCACAAGATTCATCTTTGTTTCATCGTTCATTGAGAGAAAACATTTTATATGGTCAATTTGATGCAACTGATCAAGAAATTTTTGAAGCTTCAAGGTGCGCAGCAGCTGAGCAATTTATTTTGACTTTGCCAAAAGGATATGATTCATTGGTTGGCGAACGGGGCGTAACCTTAAGTGGTGGACAAAAACAACGAATTGCCTTCGCGCGGGCTTTTTTAAAACAAGCGCCTATTTTGTTGCTCGATGAAGCGACCTCTGCGCTTGATTCTTCAACTGAACGAGAGATTCAACAGAGTTTGTATGCATTGATGGAAAATAAAACAACGATTGTGATTGCGCATCGACTTTCAACGCTTTTGCAGATGGATCGATTATTAGTCTTTGATCGAGGCAAGATAGTGCAAGACGGTTCACATGAAGCGTT
>CAZZPM010000070.1:0-3121 GCA_964655535.1 uncultured Pseudomonadota bacterium | reverse complement strand
CAAGAAATATGCAGAACAATATTTTTCAGATAAGCGACCTATAACATTGATCGGTATTACTTTTAGTGAAAAAGAAAAAAATATATCAGAATATAGTTTTAAGGAATTTGCATGTTAAGATTATTACTTTTTTTAATTATTGGAGCATCAGGAGCTGGAAAACAACTATAATAAAAGAATTATCAAAGCTTGTTGATCAAAATGAAATAGGTATTTTTCATTTTGATGATAGTCGGGTTCCCACATTTGAGGAAATGATAAAAAAGTATGGGAGCCCAGAACAATGGCAACAATAGGCAAAACATCAATGGATTGCAAAAATTGTAAAACTGTAAAATAAAAAAATTGTTATTTTAGAGGGTTCGTTTAATCTTGATTTTGCATATGAAGTTTTAAAAAAACAGGAGCTTGTTCAATGGAGTATTATCTGTTTGCATTGTGATCGATCTGTTCGAGAAAAACGTTTGATGCATAATCGAGAGCAGCCTGAGTTAATTACTAAGAATATTGAATATTTTGTTCAATTTTTAAAACGAAAAACTTTAGAATTAGGTGGTATTGTTATTGATACTCGGATTTTATCCGTTAATAATGTACATGAATCAATGAAATGAAGAATGCAATGAGATTCGATGGCATTCTCAAAATAGGTTATTTATATGAAGAAATTTAATGTTCAAGATCATAAAACAGCACCTGCTTCGTATTATAATTCACGCGCAGCGATTTATGATCAGTTTAACCAAGAAGCATCAAAGCCATTGAATACACTTATCGAATTGATTCTTAAGAAATATTCAGTTGAAGCTGTTTTGGATATGACCTGTGGAACCGGTTCGCAAGTGTTTTGGTTAGCCAACGCTGGATTTACTGTTGTTGGGAGTGATATTAGTCGCAAAATGCTTTTTATCGCTCGCTTAAAAGCAAAAAAAGAGAAAGTAAAAATAAGGTTTTTGCAGGGTGATTGTCGGACATTTGAAGTGGGAACTTTTGATGCAATTATTACCATGTTCAATTCAATTGGTCATCTGACCAAGCAAGATTTTGAATTTACGTTACAAAATATTCATAAACAATTGAATTCTGGTGGACTTTATATTTTTGATATTTTTAACCTAGATTATTTATTGCATGAAAAAAATATTTCTCGACTTACGATCGATTGGATAACAACCATGAATAATAAGCAAGTTCGTGAAATTCAATTTTCAACTATTACCAAAGAAGGTATTTTAGCTTCGTACAGCACTTATGTTGAACAAGATGCAAATTCAAGTGAAATAATAATTTCAAAAGCATATCAAAATACCTTGCAAGTTTATTCTTTAGAACAAGCAAAAGCGTTACTTGATAAAAATGGCTTTGTTATTGTTGAACAAACTAATATTGATGGAACAGCATTTATACAAGAGAAGTCAGAAAGAATGTTGCTTGTTGCTCGAAAAAATAAAAATATGTTGAATTAGTAGTTTTTTATTTTTTATGTATATATAAATATATATTTTTTTGTGTAATTCTTTTAAAGTCGGGAGTGATTATGACTCAAGAACTTGATCAAAAAAAAGCTCAGAGAGCGGCAGAACTTCGTGAAATTGAAGCTGATTTAGATCGTCGAGCTGAAGAAGGTAAGCGCATTAAGGCGACAGGCGATGAAGAAGCTTATCTTAAGTGGGTTAATGATGAATTAAATCAACGGGCACGAGAAGCGCTGGTTCAAAGAGAATTGGGTAATGATGCTTACATGGAATGGTGGTGGATTCAACAAAAGACCTATGTACGCGACCCTGATGGTGGCAGTTGGACACGTGATTATTCAATTCCAGAAAATTTTGAGCGTGCTTGTTTATTTGATTATGAATTTAGTCTGTATAAATAATATTTTTATAGATAAAACAGGCTGGGGATCCCCAGCCTGTTTTGTTGAAAATTGATTCTTAAAAAACAAATATTAAAATTGCTTTTCAAGCCATTCGTTTATAATGTTGAGAACGCGTGGATCAATGGTTTCTTTGATTGATGCATATTCTGAAAGTGCTCCTGTTTTGCATGGTTGAAATGCGTGGTTGATTCCAGGAATATCAAGCACTTGGTACTCTTTGTTGTTTGATTTGTCCATGATATTTTCGATGTATGGAATCATTAATTCTGGTGCCATAAAGTCTTTGTCGCCATAGAGCGCCAGAAACGGACATGCTATTTTTTGCAACATTGATTTTATATTTTGATTTAAAATTGATCGATAATAAGGGCCATTATAAAATGCTATTTTTGAAGATAGATTTTTAAGTGAAACCGCAAATATATATTGTTCAGCTTCTTGTTCTATATCTTCGGATAAAGCATGTAATGCATCAGTTGCTAATTTTAAGAGTTCAGCTTCTGTTTCTTGGATATCAGCATTATTCTTAATCATTGTAAATATCTTTTCCATTAGCTGCTCCATAGCATTTTGTAATCTGCTTGATGCCCCATCAAAACCAAGTTGTGTTTTGATCTGTTGAGCAAGTATTTTAGGATCATTAGCAACAGCACCAGCGAGTGAAATAAAAGAATGAATATCATTGCGTTGACTTGCAAGAAGTGAGGCAATGAGTCCTCCTTCGCTATTTCCCAAAAGTCCAATGCGACTTTGATCAATAAACTCAAGAGACTTGAGATATTCTAATCCTGCTTGTGCATCTTGGGCCAGGTCATTAATTGTTATCTGAGGATTAAAAGATCCTGTTGATCCACCAATGCCACGCTTGTCAAAGCGTAAAGTAGCATATCCTTGTTTCGTCAAAAAATCTGCCAACAGAAGAAAGAGCTTGTGTCCATACATACTGTTTCCATCGCGATTAGTGGGACCCATACCAGAAATGAGCAGAATACAGGGGGCTTTTGGATTATTTTGAGGTTTGGTTATAGTGCCGGCTAAAGTGATGCCAGCATCATGATTGTCAAAAGTTACTTCCATAGTTTCATATGAAAATGGTGGCAATGGTTCTTGAAAATGTATCATTGAAATACCTTTTATCTATATTTTAAATGAAATAATTATTTTTTTTGATAGAAAAAACGAATCCTGATATTTTCATTCAGGACAATATTTTGTTTATTTAAGGACTATAAAACATAGTAA
>CAZZPM010000069.1:0-3128 GCA_964655535.1 uncultured Pseudomonadota bacterium | reverse complement strand
AAATCATGAAGCAATCTCGACATAGTGCGAAGCACGACGGCGGAACGAATCCTTGTCTCGTCGAAATCATAATTTCAATGTAGTTTTAAAAAATATAAATTGAATTGTTCAATTGAAAAAAAGCAACAAGCTGATAAGCTCTTGATATCATGAGTTAAAAGTTTTTTTAAATAATAGAAGTTGGTGGATAGCATGTTAAGTATTGCAGTTTTTTTTAAAACATATGGATGTCAAGCGAATGTGGCCGATTCTGAGGGGCTTGCGCTCTATTTGAATGGGCTTGGTTGTACCATGGCGCTCGATGAAGCGAGTGCTGATCTCATTATTGTTAATAGTTGTGCGGTCAGAGAAAAAGCTGAGCAAAAAATGTTTTCATATTTGGGAAGCCTTGTTCAGCACAAAAAAGATCGCCCGTACATGAAAATTGGACTAATTGGTTGTGTTGCAAGTTATCGTAAACAACAAGTTTATGAGCGGTACGATCACATCAGTTTTGTCTATGGAGCTAAAGAGAACATGCCGACTTTTCAGGCATATCTTGCCGATGCAATTGTCAGCATCAGTACAGCAAAACAGATGTATCTTGAACAACAAATTATTCCAGCATCGCTCAAAGGACAAGATCGTTTTATTGCTGCATGGAAAGATAAAAAAGCTTTTTTTTTAAAACCTAAAAATAATGAAGATGTTGCAGTAGTACAAGCACAACCACAGACACATGCAGTACAAAAAGCTTATATTAACATTACAACAGGGTGTAACAATTATTGTACTTATTGTATCGTTCCGTTTACTCGTGGACGAGAAGATAGTTATCCTTTGTCAGAGCTTGTTGAGCGTGCGCGCATCGAAGTTGGACGTGGAGCTCGAGAAATTAATTTAGTAGGACAAAACGTTAATTCATATAAAGATCCAGTGACTGGTGAGGGCTTTGCACAATTGCTTGAAGCCGTCGCACGGATTGAGGGTGATTTTTGGGTTCGCTATGTTTCTCCTCATCCAAAAGATATGACCAATGATGTGCTTGATACGATGGCATTATATGGTCCAAAGCTCTGTGCATGGGTTCATTTGCCGCTTCAAGCTGGTTCTGATCGGATCCTTGAGTTAATGAATCGAACCTACACAGCAGAGCGCTTTTTAGAGCAAGTTGTTGAAATAAGAAAGCGCATGCCACATGTTACAATAACGACTGATATTATTGTTGGGTTTCCCTCAGAGACGCATGAAGAGTATCTTGCGACGCGAGCAGTGATGGAACAAGTGAAATTTGATCATATTTTTTCTTTCATGTATTCGCCTCGTAAGTTTACCAAAGCATTTGCAATGGAAGATTCTGTTTCAGCTGAAGATAAACTAGCACGGCTCGAGGCTCTTCAAGAGCGACAAAAAATGATTAGTCTAGAACGGAATGGTCGTTGGGTTGGCAAGGATTTACGTGTACTTATTGAAAAACCAATTCAAGGTGGATATCTTGCACGGACTGAAGGAAACACGCGATTGAATCTTGTTTCTGAGCTATCGGGACTTACAGGAAATTTTGCGATTGCAACTATTACAGGGGCTAACGTTGCACATCTTTCAGGTGAGTTGCAAAAAAAAATGCAAAAAAGTGAAGATAAAAGTTGTCAAGCGATCTGAAAAACGATAATATACTTTTATTGAAAACAACGGCGGCATAGCCAAGAGGTAAGGCAATGGTCTGCAAAACCGTGATCCCCGGTTCGATTCCGGGTGCCGCCTCCATCCGCCGTCGCGCGAAGCGCTATGGCGAGACAAGTCCGACATTTTAAGAATGGGCAATGTCTTTTGTAGCTTTGCTAGGCGAATAGATGATGAAAAATAAAGATGCACAAATGTCGCTTGTAAGTTGTTTTCTAATTCTTTGAATAAAAAATTTGGTTGCCGGGATGGCGGAATGGTAGACGCAAGGGACTTAAAATCCCTCGAGCTAACGCTCGTGCCGGTTCGAGTCCGGCTCTCGGCACCAACCTTCGCACAGAGTGCTTCGGTTGGCACAGCCATTTTTTTAACGGATTGGGTTTATTTAGCAAAGTGATTTTGTAGAAGGTTGCCCCTCGTCTGCGTTCTTCGAAGCCTTGGCGTAGTAGAAAGCTCGAGAGCGTAGTGGGGTTGTATTGGTTAATAATGTATTATGTTTATCTTATTAGATCTTTGTTAATTCCTCGTATTACGTATGTAGGTTTTACTACTAATCTTAAACAAAGATTAGAGACTCATAATGCAGGAAAATCTTCATTTACTAAAGTTAATAAGCCTTGGCAATTGATAACCTTTCTTGGTTTTCATAATAAGCAACAAGCACTAGATTTTGAAAAATATTTAAAATCAGGTTCTGGATCAGCTTTTGCAAATAAACGTTTATGGTAATTTATTCTTCGTCTACGTTCTTCGAAGCTCGTAGAGTTCAGCAGCTACTTTTTTAGCAAATCAAGATTTTTTTAATCATATTTTTTAAAAAACGTTATTTTTTGTATTTAACCACCTTTTTTTCATGTTAGTCGATTGTACTTTTGTTTTAATTTGATATTCTCATAAAGAATAACTTTATTTCTAATAAGAATATTTTTACTAATATAGTTGAAAATGCGGGTTTATAGTGAATAATCGAACAAAAGTATTTTTTCTTTTGAGCATGATGAGTGTTTTGAGCATGAATCATATTTTTGCTATGGAAATAGAAAAAGAACATGATTTATCTAAAGTTTATACCATTGATGGTTATGTGGTGAATAGAAATGCTTTAAGAAATCTAGGCTATTTGAAAAAAGTTGAGTTAGTTGTAGAATTAGATTTATTTTTAGCATCAAAGTGTCAAAATATTGATGTTATGCTTCAAAAAGAAGTTTTTCAAGATGCATCGATAGAAGAGTTACATAATTTTTGGCATATTGATATTCCTCTTGTTTACAAGGGGCTAATTTCATATTTTAAAAAACAACCGATTAAACTTACCGATGTGAAGGAGTCATGGAACTATGATTTGAAAAATGGATTAGGACGTCTTCAAATTGAAAAATGTAAAGCATTGATGCAAGAACAAGCGTTTGGTTTTGAAGCTCTTGAAGCAATGCGTCAATGGATTATTGATGATTCTGCTTGGAAAG
>CAZZPM010000068.1:586-3327 GCA_964655535.1 uncultured Pseudomonadota bacterium | reverse complement strand
TAATCCCATTCGCCACCTTCAACTAAACCTGCAAACGCATCACAGAAATTTTTCCACTCATTTTGATTGGTAATCGATTTTGATAGCGTTAAATTCTCAGATAATTTTAACAATGCTGCAATTGCGGCTTTCATTGCTTCTTCGTTTTCCAAGGATGCATCGAAATCTTGGTCTTCGTGTTGATATATGACGTTTGATAGACTACTTTGAGAGTCGCCTACTTCTTCTTTTTCTTTTTCTTTTTCTTTTTCTTTTTCTTTTTCTTGTCTTTCTCGTAAATACACAGAATATTCTTCGGCTTTTTTTTTATTTGAAGAATTCACTTGAGAAGTTAAATTTTGTAGTGCAGTGTCTATATCCTGACCTTGTAAACTATCCAATTTTCTTTTCGCGTCTTCTTCAGAGAGAGTATAAAAATCATCCATTTCAATTTCTCTGAGAATAGAAAGTTTGCCTTGACCAAGGCCAAATTCACTTGCATCACCATCGCCGCCTTGATCACCATCGCCGCCTTTACCGCTGAATTCCTCGAAAGAATCGCTGCCACCTTTACCGCCGACTTGGCCGCCATCACCTTGATTACCATTGCCTTCTTCACCGCTAAAAACTTCTTTTTTTGCACTTAAATACTCATACTGCTTAGTAAATAATTCTCCATATCGCTCATTATCTAACAACTTAGATAATTTTAATTTTGCAGCATGAATATCATCACTTTTTAATGCATCTAATTTTTTTTTCCATCCCTGCTCATTAAGTGCAAACCAAGCTTTAGATCCTATCTCTGTAACAGCACTAGACCCTGCACGCCTCCTACTAGCAGCATGAATATCTTGCATCAATAAATTAAATCCAAATAACCCCAATACCAATCCCCACATATATTTTTTTTGTATCATGAGCGATCTCCTTTATTATCAAAAATTTTATGAAACATTTTCTTTTTAAAACAACTCTTATATTTCTCATGATATCAACTAATAAATTCAAATTGCAATATTTTAATAAGTCTCGCTACTCCACTCCGTCTACGCTCTTAAATACATCTCCATATTTCTAACACTACGACGAGATTACAAAAAGACTATGAGATTATTCCGTTTACGCCGAGGCTTCAGTAAAGTTATTCCTTCTACGCTAAAGCTACGACGAGATTGCAAAACTGATTATTTTCTCAAAAAACAACAGAATCAATAAAAAAGGTCGACATTGCTGCCGACCTTTTTTTGATAAAAAATGATGTTTTTAATTAAAATTGTACGCGAAAGCCACCATGACAGTCAGTTTCTGCAGGAAGATTTTTACCTGCAAAGGTATAACAACCGCCACAAAAGAGTTCTAAATACTTATTAACACGATACGAAGCTTCTGCTCGTACTTTATGTCCAATCGCATCGGTATCTTTTTCAGCTACTGCATTATCAAGTTTTGCTTCATTAGCAAGTGAAAAAACTTTATCAGTACCAAGTTTACGACCTAACCATGAAGCCATGTCTATTTTTCTGAATCGTACATGATCTTGCTGTTTTAAAAATACTTCATACCCGATCAGACTTGAAAGACTCTTGGTCTCTGGGTGGAAGAAATTACAATCAAGACGGCCTACAAAGTAGCCCCAATCGACTTTAGCATCTGCTTCAGGCCCTAAATGGCGAACCTGTGCTCCTTCAAATGCTGCAGGTCGATGTTCCATGCCTTCAATCACAAATGAATAGTACATATCAAGCTTCATATTCATCCATGCAAGCGGCTGATACGCAACCATGGCACCCAATTTTACTTCAGCATGTGAGCCATTACCCAAACGTGGACGATATGGATTACCAGCTGTATGTGATGAACCACCGGTTGGCAGACGAATACCCAACATTACTTCCATCAATACTTCATCGGTAAAACGATGTTCATAAAAAAGATCTAAATCAATATCGCCAAGACCAGTACGACGCTCAGTTTTGAAATCAACGCCACGATCATATAACCAAAGGTATTCATTTGCAGTAAAAGCAATAGAGCTTAACGCGCGTGCATCATCAAGAGGAGTATCATTTGATACATTTGTACCATCTAAGCTTTTAATAAACCACAAATGACGCTTTAATTCTTGATCTTTCAATCGTTGTGAAACTGTTTTTCCTGCTGCATCATCAGCTAAAGATGCATAATCTGTTCCAGTTTTAAAAAAATATGCAACATTATCTTCATAACTTTGCAATGGTTGCTCTTTATCAAAAGCTACTGCTTGATTAACATCCCATACTATCTGCTTTGTATTTAATACAGGAGATCCATCTTTTTTATTATACACAAAAAATATATGTCCAGCATCGTTGTCCCCATCAGCATAAGAAATTTCCTTACCAGTCATTTCAACTTTGCCCCCAGCAACATTATATTTCATTGCTGAATTTCCAGCATTTGACTGAACCATTGCTTCTACAGCATCCATACGCATTGCAAAGGAAAACTTCTGATCAACTCCGTTATCTTCTGAATAACCACCTTTAATAATTTCATTCGTATTTGCATTATCGGTTACACCTGTCCAATCTTCACGTTCAATCTCTATACAACGAAAAGGAATTGAAGCTCGAACGCCGATTCTGCCTCTGTCTTCATAGACTGGATATTCAAATCGACCACCAACCGTTATCCCTTTTTCATTATACTGAGCACGCGGATGCATCATTGCAGTACGAAGTGATGGATTATAAAATTCAGTATTAACTTCTGCTAAAGCA
>CAZZPM010000068.1:0-576 GCA_964655535.1 uncultured Pseudomonadota bacterium | reverse complement strand
TACCAAACATTAACGATGTGAGTGGTTCAGTTGCGGTGCCATGTGCTTTAAACGCTTTGTTTGCTGAACGGCAATGCATTGCATGCCAGATATTGAATGAATACCGATCTTCTTTTTCAGTCTCAAAAATATATGAAAGCGGTCCTCGTTCACTCACCCATGGAGAACGCAGTTCATACGCTTGCAATGCAGATCCAAAGATTCCGATCAAGGATGCTGCTGCCACAATGCGCTGTTTCATTGTTTTATTCATGTAATCTCCTCATTATTAGATTCTTTTTTTTGAATCAGGGCGGCATGTCAAAACCGCCCTTTTTTTTGTATTAAGATCCTTTCAAAACCTTATTGTTGACGCGGTGCTGCTAATGTAGCTACATCACCTTCACTATCAACAGTTGCTACTCTCAAATATCCTTGTGCAGCTGCACGAGCAACATCACTTTCTGTCAATAATAACAAGAATGGATTTCGAACAATATTCTCTTCTTGATCAAAATCACCATTCAAATACGCATCTCGTTGCTGACCATCATTCATACCAAAAGAAACAATACGATTGGGTGTTTGATGTCGAAC
>CAZZPM010000067.1:0-3550 GCA_964655535.1 uncultured Pseudomonadota bacterium | reverse complement strand
GTACGCATGTAGGTAATCAATGCTTCTGGCGTTGACTTGTCAGCAAGAGGAATCCCTTCATATAATTTTTGCGCGGTCATCATTGTTTTTTCAACAGGAAATCCTAATTTATTATACGCATCTTGTTGTAAGGTACTCGTCATAAATGGTGCAGCTGGATGCTTCAATCGTTCTTTTTCGATAATTTCATCAACAACAAACGACGCTGTTTTCAAATCAGCTAAAATTACATCAGCTTGTTCTTTAGTTTGAATAACTGCAGTTTTGCCATCTTTTTTAAACACTTCAGCTTCAACCGGATCTTTGTCCGCTAACAATGATGCATGAATCGTCCATGACTCTTCTGGCTTAAATTTTTGAATCTCTTCTTCACGCATACAAACAAGCAACAATGCTACTGACTGCACACGTCCTGCTGAAAGTCCTTTGCCGATTTTTTTCCATAAAAGAGGTGATACCTCATAGCCAACCCATCGATCTAATGCTCGACGTGATTGTTGTGCTGCAACTTTATCAATGTTTACCACTGATTTATTGTCAATCGCTTTTTCAATCGCTTTTTTGGTAATTTCATTAAAAACAATCCGATGAATATCTTCTTGATGAGGCATTATTTTGGCTATCTCTTGACCAATGTGCCAAGAAATAATTTCCCCTTCACGATCCGGATCTGATGCTAAATAAATTTCTGAACATTTTTCTGCTTTTTTACAAATCTCATTAATAACTTTTTCTTTATCTTTAATTACGACATATTCAAAATCAATTGCTTGTTTTTTTTCATCTATGATGATGCCTAATTTACTCTCTGGCAAATCTTTAACATGTCCAAATGTGGCAGCAATAATAAAATCGTCGCCTAAAAATTTACTAATAGTTTTAATCTTTGCTGGTGACTCTACCACCAACAGTTTGAGCCCTGCAGTTTTTTCACTTTTTCGAGCCATTGCTACATTCCCTTATACACGTAATGCTTCTCCACAACAGAAAAGTAATTTATATATGTAAACCTTATGGTTTTAACGATAGCTTTGCATTTTGTCAAATTTAGTACATAAAAAATTATTTTTCTTTTTGACCAATAAATATATTTTGATCATAAAGATAACAATGACAAAGTGTCAATTAAATAAAAAGAGATTCATATAGCTAACAACTTTTTTTTAAAAAAAAATTATTCTCACGCTGATTTATTTTTAAGCATTGATTGGTATAATTTTATATGTTCCTGCACCATTGTTATACGATGAAAAGTATCTAATTGATCAGTATAATTAATACATTTTTGATATAATGATTGCTCATGAATCAAATCAAATAATCGATCCGAAAGCGCACGCCAATCACCTGGCTTTACTAAATATCCATTTTGACCATTTTGTATAATTTCTTTTATCCCTCCCACATCATATGCCACGACCGGTAATCGTGCAAATCGTGCTTCAACAACAGCACAGGGCAAACCTTCCCATAATGAACTCAATGCAAAAATATCCCATGTATGCAAAAACGAAGCAACATTATCTTGCCATCCATGTAAAATTACCGAATCCTCCATACGATAATCTACAATCCACGATTCTAACAATGGTCGTTGTTCCCCATCACCAATCATTTCAAGAAATAGATGCGATTGCATTGAAACAGGGAATCGATGTTTTAATTTATAAAAAGCTTTTAAAAGATCAATTAAATTCTTTTGCGGCTTAAAACAAGCAATACTTCCTATAACAATTTTTGATCCCTCATGCCATTTTTTTAATGACTTTACGGCAACACGATATTTCTCTTCATCCACCGCAGCACGAATCACGCTGCTACGCGCTTCAAAAAAAGGAAGACGTAAAATACCCTCTTGACGATCTTTTTCTGAAACACAAACAAAATGGGTCGTTATGCAAGCAGTTATCCATTCAAAATAATAAATTATGAACCAGATATAAAACGGCTGATAATCATGAAATCCAAAGCCATGAACTGTATGAATACGATACTGAACTCTCGCAAAAAAAGCCGCCCATCGTCCCATGATGCCTGCCTTAGTACTATGTGTATGCACAATAATATCAGGATATTTTTTTACTATAGAGCGTAAAAGTCGCCATAAAGTATAAAAAGCACGTAATTCAGAAAAAAGCATTTTCAACCCAACTTCACGCTTAAAATCTTTTAACAAAATAACATGATCTTGTTGGGAAACTTCTTTTACAAGAACACCTTCATCACCCGAAACCAGCGTTGAAATTATTTGATTTTTAGCAAGATCTTGATGAAGAGCTAGGCAAACTTTTTGAGCTCCCCCTAATTCAAGCTTCGTAATAATATAGATAACGCGTCCTTGAACAGACATGCTTTCTCCCTCTCATTTTTAGCGCAAAGATTTATTTATGCACGTAAAATCATCAAAAGACCAATCACTAAAGCATAAATACCACATGATTCGATAAAAGCCTGAGCAACAAAGGATGCTCTAAACAAACGTCCATAATGTTCTGTATTTAATGAAATTAATCGACATGTTTTACTTGCAACATAACTAACTCCAACCGCAGCACTTGATGCTCCTAAAGCAACAACAAGCGCTGCAGGAAATAACGAAGTAGCTGCTGTTAATGGACTCATGAACGGCAAAATTTTAAAAATAATAAATAAAGTACTAATTAAAACAAAAATAACCGGTGTTTCAATAATGGCCTGCGTTAATAAAGAAAAAGAAAAAATTTGTGGATACGCACTATGTGAAAGCCCCATAGCTTCTCCACTGGCCCAACTAAATCGTGATTGCGCAATCGCAGGACCAATCGTTCCCATAGCTATGCCAAATGCTGCAATAGAAAGCTTCACTGCTTCAGCCCATGCAATACTTTCATCAAGATTACTATTGATAAGTAACAACAAAACAAAAGCAAAAATAACAGGAGCTTCAATGAACGTCTGAGAAATCATCATAAAAGAAATAATTTTATGCGCAATTAATGGCTGTCTTGCAATAGCTTGGGTAGCAGCAGCAAGTGCAAAACTTGATGCAATCGCCATCATTCCCGTCACGAGTCCCATACAAAATCCAATATTCAAATGTACAAGCCCCATCGATTGACTCAAAAAAGTATATTCATGTGACATCAATAAAAAAGCAATAACAAGCGCTAATATTCCACCGCTTTCAATGAAAACAAGGCCTATCATTAATGCTCGACGTATTGCATCAATACCTATTTCCTGTCGATCCATCGCATCCAAAACTACGCGTGCAGCATAGCCTTGAGCAAGCCCTGTTCCAAGACCAGAAAGTCCTATCGTCAAAGCGATTCCTCCATAATGAAGCAAATAAGCATTCATATTGATAACTCCTCAACAACCTGCTGCATATTGCCTTGATTATTTTCAAATCCAATTGCCATCGAAGAATACGTAATTGTCAAAGTAGTCAACACAAATGCTTGTACAAAGCTTTCCACAACACCAAAAAACAATTGAATGCCCGGAACAATCAAAATAAAGAAAAAAAATATTTCATAAAATGTCTGTACTGGATTTAATTGAAAGTAAC
>CAZZPM010000066.1:0-3570 GCA_964655535.1 uncultured Pseudomonadota bacterium | reverse complement strand
AAATAATGGCCATATGGGATAGCTTATACGATATTGGCAAAAAACAGCAAATATCCAATACCCTATCAGATAGCATTTGGGAGTCCCTTATTCAACAAGAATTAAGGTGGTCAAATCAACAAAGAAATACCAAAACAACTTTAAGATTATCCTATTATCTAGCGCATATATATCATTCCCAAAAATTATTCTCAAAGTCCATACCTATTCAATTAAAATTAATTGAATCAAGTGCCTATTTAACTAAATCACAATTACAAAAAACCTATGCAAAATTAGAGAAAGCCTATGTCCAAACCAATGATCTAAATAAAGCTTTACAAATTAGAAAAGAGCGACTGAAAAAAGGGTTCACCGAAAGCTCTTATGATTTATACCAGGATTTTGACTTACCAGAATTGGCCTTAAAAGATTTTTTGTTATATGACAATACAAAGCCAAAGAAAATCATAGAACAATACAAATATTTAAAAACATTAGGTGTTTTGTATTTTGAAACTGGAAAATTAGATAGTGCAAAAAAATATTTTACAAAAGGATTGGCGCTGAGTAATCAATATTTGAAACAGCCAAATGATAAAATCCCAAAACAGATTCATTTAAATACAAGCGCGAGTTTCAAAGGCTTCTTAGGGAGATGTTATATGGAGGAAGGGCACTATAACAAAGCCATTCAATTTTTATTAAAAGACATTGAACAGAGTGACGAGGATGCAAATAATAAAATATTTAAAATGATACATTTAGCAAACTGCTATGTACAATTAAATCAAACTTCAAACGCACTCTATTATATTAGACAATTGGAAAGATTGACAAAAAATAAGGAAGACAAACGTATGGCGTTAAGATTTTTTGAATTAAAATCAAAATATTTTAAACAGATCAACTTATTTGACTCCGCTTACTATTATGCCAACCAGTACATAGTCTTAAAAGATATTCAAACAACTTCTATCCATGAAAATCAAGCTATTTTATTACTAAGTAATATCGAAGCAGATGCCCGTAAGAAAGATTTGATCATCACTAAGGCGAATTTGGAAATTGAGAGAGCAGATAAAAAAGTACAAAATACTTTTTTATGGTCTAGTATCCTAATTGCAATAATGACAAGCATAAGCTTAATCAGTTTATTTATTTATACCCTACAAAAAACAAAGAGCAGGGGCATAATCGAGCGCAAAAACGAAGAAAACGAGCTTCTACTTAAAGAATTACACCATCGCGTTAAGAACAACTTACAAGTGATCTACAGCTTGATTAATTTACAAAAAAGAAGACTTGAAACCCCTGAGCTCAATCAATCCTTATCGATGGTACAAAATCGTATTAAAACGATGTCATTAGTACACCAAAATTTACATGAAAACGAGAGCTTTAAAGATGTTAACCTTGCTGCTTATGTCAAAACAATAGCGGAGTATTTAAAGTCACTCTATTTGACTGACGAAAAGGATATTCAAGTTGAATTAATCATTGATGAAAAGATTGCTTTAACAATGGATAAATCTATCACCATTGGGTTATTAATTAATGAAATCATGTCCAATAGTTTAAAATATGCTTTTAATGGAAAAACCAAGGGGGTAATCACTATCTCTATTCAGCATATTCATAATGGCTATCAGTTGAAAATTAGTGATAATGGCAAAGGTTTTATTCCAGATGAATCAAAGTCTAAAAGCTTAGGTATGTACTTAATTAAAAATTTGGTGAAGCAGATTCAAGGAAGATATGAGGTCGAAAGCATGGATGGTACTACTTATTTAATTTATTTTAAAGCTTTAAAATAAATTAAATAAGTAGTACCATCCATGCTTTCGACCTCATATCTTCCTTGAATCTGCTTCACCAAATTTTTAATTAAGTACATACCTAAGCTTTTAGACTTTGATTCATCTGGAATAAAACCTTTGCCATTATCACTAATTTTCAACTGATAGCCATTATGAATATGCTGAATAGAGATAGTGATTACCCCCTTGGTTTTTCCATTAAAAGCATATTTTAAACTATTGGACATGATTTCATTAATTAATAACCCAATGGTGATAGATTTATCCATTGTTAAAGCAATCTTTTCATCAATGATTAATTCAACTTGAATATCCTTTTCGTCAGTCAAATAGAGTGACTTTAAATACTCCGCTATTGTTTTGACATAAGCAGCAAGGTTAACATCTTTAAAGCTCTCGTTTTCATGTAAATTTTGGTGTACTAATGACATCGTTTTAATACGATTTTGTACCATCGATAAGGATTGATTGAGCTCAGGGGTTTCAAGTCTTCTTTTTTGTAAATTAATCAAGCTGTAGATCACTTGTAAGTTGTTCTTAACGCGATGGTGTAATTCTTTAAGTAGAAGCTCGTTTTCTTCGTTTTTGCGCTCGATTATGCCCCTGCTCTTTGTTTTTTGTAGGGTATAAATAAATAAACTGATTAAGCTTATGCTTGTCATTATTGCAATTAGGATACTAGACCATAAAAAAGTATTTTGTACTTTTTTATCTGCTCTCTCAATTTCCAAATTCGCCTTAGTGATGATCAAATCTTTCTTACGGGCATCTGCTTCGATATTACTTAGTAATAAAATAGCTTGATTTTCATGGATAGAAGTTGTTTGAATATCTTTTAAGACTATGTACTGGTTGGCATAATAGTAAGCGGAGTCAAATAAGTTGATCTGTTTAAAATATTTTGATTTTAATTCAAAAAATCTTAACGCCATACGTTTGTCTTCCTTATTTTTTGTCAATCTTTCCAATTGTCTAATATAATAGAGTGCGTTTGAAGTTTGATTTAATTGTACATAGCAGTTTGCTAAATGTATCATTTTAAATATTTTATTATTTGCATCCTCGTCACTCTGTTCAATGTCTTTTAATAAAAATTGAATGGCTTTGTTATAGTGCCCTTCCTCCATATAACATCTCCCTAAGAAGCCTTTGAAACTCGCGCTTGTATTTAAATGAATCTGTTTTGGGATTTTATCATTTGGCTGTTTCAAATATTGATTACTCAGCGCCAATCCTTTTGTAAAATATTTTTTTGCACTATCTAATTTTCCAGTTTCAAAATACAAAACACCTAATGTTTTTAAATATTTGTATTGTTCTATGATTTTCTTTGGCTTTGTATTGTCATATAACAAAAAATCTTTTAAGGCCAATTCTGGTAAGTCAAAATCCTGGTATAAATCATAAGAGCTTTCGGTGAACCCTTTTTTCAGTCGCTCTTTTCTAATTTGTAAAGCTTTATTTAGATCATTGGTTTGGACATAGGCTTTCTCTAATTTTGCATAGGTTTTTTGTAATTGTGATTTAGTTAAATAGGCACTTGATTCAATTAATTTTAATTGAATAGGTATGGACTTTGAGAATAATTTTTGGGAATGATATATATGCGCTAGATAATAGGATAATCTTAAAGTTGTTTTGGTATTTCTTTGTTGATTTGACCACCTTAATTCTTGTTGAATAAGGGACTCCCAAATGCTATCTGATAGGGTATTGGATATTTGCTGTTTTTTGCCAATATCGTATAAGCTATCCCATATGGCCATTATTT
>CAZZPM010000065.1:0-3607 GCA_964655535.1 uncultured Pseudomonadota bacterium | reverse complement strand
GCTTCTTTGAAAATACGGATTGAAAAAAAAAAAAACGATTTACACTATTTGTATAGGTTTTTAGAAACAAAGCAAGTCTTTTGACTTAAATACAAAGAGACTCTATGAAAAAATTATTAGCATTGATGATCTTATTGACCGCAAGAACTGCGTACTCAGCAAAAACTTCAAAAGAAGATACTTCAGACAAAGTAGCATTAACAACCAAGCTGAGCTCTGACGCTGAAACAACTAAAGATGAACAACCATCATTCTTAGTTCGACATGCAGATACAATGAAAAAAATTTCTGATGAAGCTAGTTTCACAGCTGTAGTATCACTCATATTACACAAAATTGTATTCAAAGATGCACATCAAGACATAAAAGATGAATTTTTATGTGCCCTATTGAAATCTTCTTTGATAACAATCTTATTTTTAAATCCAATCACTAAATATAGTATAGATAAAAAGCATGATTTTAAACTTAAAAATTTACAAAAAAAATTAAATTTTGATTTACAAAGAAAAACATTACCAGAACAACAATCATTTTTGATTCATCATGCTGATACATTCAAAAGAATTTCATATGCAAGCGATTTTTTAACCGTCCCCTCACTCATTCTCGCCATAATACATACAAAATTTGATTCCCAAAATAAACTGATTTCATATCAAAAACAAAGTAATCTAGTAATCTGTATACATACTATTTTAAATTTAATATTCATAGAAAAAATGATTTTATATCCAATTGTTAAATATCTCATGAATAAAAAAAATACGCTTGAACTTGAAGCTCTACAAGCACAAATTGATGCTGTTCAACAAGAAGAAACAGCCGCTGCATAAGCAAATCATAAGTCAAAAAATCTAAAAGCCCTTGATATAAAGTCAGGGGCTTTTTTTAATGCTCTAAAAATTGAGCAATATCAATAATACGATAAAAATAAGAATCTTGAGCAACAGCATCAGTGACGCCGCTTACCTGTAACAAAACGGGAATAGCAGCAAATCCACGAGGAATTTTAAGTGCAGCAATTTTTTCTTTCACTTCACTAATAATTTCAACTCCAACTTCTCGTCTTTTAAATTTACACTCAACAATAAAAAGATTCTGTGTGACCGTTTGAACCAAATAATCGATCTGGCAACCCTTTTGCTTAGTTGTTTTGTTCTGTCTGTATTGACCATCAGCAACAACGTCCATGCCCAAAATTCCCATCGCCTTTAATACAAGTGACCGATTTTGCAACAACAAATATTCAAGTTGCAGACCAATGTGTGCTTCAAAACCAGGCAACATCTGTAAACTTATATCTTGAAATCCATTAACTGAAATCTTAGCATGATGAGGTTCTATCATTTTAAGATAAAAACGCATGTATGGATCAGAAATCAAATATAAACTTTGCTTTAATGACTCTGTAGTTTTAAAAGACCAAAGCGCTTGTTTAGTTACAAATCCAGCAATAATTAAATGTTCAATCATTGAACTTAATGTTCCACTATGAGCAAAATCAAGAGCAACACGAATTTCTGCTAATGTTTTTGCTCCATCCTTTAATGCATTAAGTATATTTTTATACGTTGTTCCTTTATTATCAAATAAATCATGAAAAATGCGGTCAAACTCGAGCACCAAAAGTCCATTTTTTTCAAACGCAAGTTGTATGATATTTTGATCCGCAGTCATATGTGCATGTAATTGTTCAAGATACCAAGGGACCCCACCCATAATACTTAATAATTTATAAGTGTCATACACAGAACATTTCATACCAATTTTTTTTAACAATTGAGCAGATTCAGTAATTGATAATGGCTCGACAGTCATCGTCAAATTAATACGACCAAACAATGCCGTATTTTTTAAAATATTCTCTTCAATCCATGTGGCAACCGAACCACAGATAACAAGCATCATCGACATTTTCTGTTTGTCCCACCATGCTTTCAACTTAGGAATAAAAGTAGGATCTTTTGCTCCCATCCAAGAAATTTCATCAAAAAGAATAATATCTCCCGATTTTACATGCAAACTCAGATGTTCAAATGCATCGCTCCAGTCTAAAAAAGTCAATGGTGGTATTTTTAATAAAAGTGCTAATTGCCTTGCAAAATGATCTCTTTGATCTTGTGCCGTTATTCCTTTTTGAGGCGCAATCCCAGCAAAATTCCAGAATAACTTTTCTTGCTTTGTTGCAGCAAAATGCTCAACTAAACGACTTTTACCAATTCTTCGACGACCTTTAATAACTACCAAATTTGGTCTCTTTTGCAAATATATATCTTGCAAACGCTCAAGCTCTCTTGCTCTTCCAACAAATATTCTCTGTTTCATATATCCCCAATTAATACAGATTATTTTAATATTGAGTATATTTTGAGCATAAAAAAGAGTCAAGAACCTGTGCTCAAAATGGCAAAAACAACCGCTTTGAGCAAATATATTTGTAAATACAAAAATTAAAATACCTGTATTTAAAACTAAAAGAGATATTTATGCATATTTTATCATTTCTTTGAAATCACGGATTGAAAAAAAAAAAAAAAAATTTAAAATATTTTTATAGAATTTTAGATACAAAGCAAGTCTTTTGACTTGAAATACAAAGATGAAACTATGAAAAAATTATTAGCATTGATGATCTTATTGACCGCAGGAACTGCGTACTCAGCAGAAACATCAAAAGAAGATACTTCAGACAAAGTAGCATTAACTGTAGAACAAAGTACTGGCACTGAAACAACTAAAGATGAACAACCATCATTCTTAGTTCGACATGCAGATACAATGAAAAAAATTTCTGATGGACTTTATATTGCTTTCCCTGGATTATTTTGCATAGGTTGCATCATTGACCTACTTAAAGAGCAATATTTAAAAAAGAAAGATGAACAAACATCATTCTTAGTGCGACATGCAGATAAACTTAAAAAAACTTCTGATGGAGTTGATATTGCTTTCCCTGTATTCTTTGTGATAGCTTGCATCCTTCAACCACTTGAAGAGCAAAATTTAAAAAATCTAGCTTATAATATCCTAACTATCACTATGATAACAAAATGGGTTCTCGATCCAACAATCAAATCTGTTATGAGCAAAAAACATGCTTTTGAACTTGAAGCCTTACAAGCAAAACTTGATGCCGCTCAAAAAAAAGCAACAGAAGCTGCATAAATAAATCATAGTCAAAAAATCTCAAAGCCCTTGATGCAAAGTCAGGGGCTTTTTTAAAATGCAAAAAAAAAACTGTCACTAAAAAGTGCATAGTAGAAAATAGATCATTATTATTATTTCGCCGAAACAAGAACCCTTTTGCCAGCAAAAACGATCGCGAGATTGATGATTTGGGCGATTCCACGCGAAACAAGTTCAGCTTTATAATTTTTGTCTTGAATCTGTGCAAGAGCCTCTTCAGTTGCTTCTTGCAATGCTTCGTCTGTTTCGTTCTCAGCCACTTTAAATTCGATAATTATGCCAATTTTGGTCGTATCCTTTGGAATGACCATGACATCGTAGCGGCCTTCACCACTTTCACGATTTGATTTGACCTCATGGCTCTCTTGCAGGCAAACGAGCATGCCAAGAACAAACATATGATAAAATTTTTCTGGTT
>CAZZPM010000064.1:0-3644 GCA_964655535.1 uncultured Pseudomonadota bacterium | reverse complement strand
AAAAAGCATCTCAATCAACGTATGCACGAGGACTTTTTACTCTTTCTTCATATCTTCATCGATACCATGGTATTGAACCAATCATTTTAATCGATGAATACGATGCCCCTATTCTTTCTGGATTTGAACATAAGTATTACAAAGAAGTTGTAGGTTTTATGCAGACCTTTTTGGGTGCTGCGCTTAAAGATAATGTACATCTTAAAAAAGGTTTCTTAACCGGCATTTTACGGGTCTCCAAAGAATCAATTTTTAGTGGTTTAAATAATTTAAGTGTCTATACGCTCCTGAATAATCAATATTCTGAGTATTTTGGATTTTCAGAAAACGAAGTAATTGATATGCTTAAATACTATGATTTAATCAATGATTTAGATACAATTCGTGCGTGGTATAATGGATATCAAGTTGGTCAAAATATGACTATGTATAATCCATGGTCTGTCTTGTCGTACGTAAAAATTAAAGAATTCGGGCCGCATTGGATGAATTCAGCCAACAATAATTTAATACGAACGATTATTGAAAATTCTCCTTCAGATTTTAAAGAAGATATTGAACAATTGATGCTTGGCAAAAAAATCGAAAAAGAACGAGCTGATTTTGTAACTTTTAACTCGCTCTACACGTCAACCGATGTTGCATTTAATTTTTTACTTTTGACGGGGTATTTATCGTTTGACAAACGCCGACCAACTGAATTTGGAGAAGCCTTTGAACTGGTGATTCCCAACAAAGAAGTAATGTATTTTTATAAAAATAGTGTCAAAGAATGGATTCAAGAGACCCTCAGTTTTTCGACCTATCAAAATATGCTCAAGGAGCTTGTTTCTGGTGACATTGAATCATTTAAAGAAGCCTTTGAACAGAGCGTTGAATGCGTCTTGAGTTCATTTGATGTGGCAGATAATGAACCAGAAAAATTTTATCACATGTTTGTTCTTGGCATGCTTGTTTGTTTACAAGAGAGCCATGAAATTAAATCAAATCGCGAAAGTGGCACAGGTCGCTATGATGTGATGATTATTCCAAAAGATACGACCAAAATGGGGATTGTCATTGAATTTAAAAAAGCAAAAAATATGACTGATGAGGCACTTGAAATGGCTGCTGCAGCGGCGTTAAAACAGATTCAAGCAAAGAATTACAAAGCAGAACTTGAATCTCGTGGCATCACTCAGATTATCAATCTCGCGATTGTTTTCGCAGGCAAAAAAGTTTTAGTCAAGGATTTAAAATGAAAAAAAAAACAATAGCACTTGGTGTTGATGACTTTAAAAAAATTATTGATGGAAATCATTATCTAGTCGATAAAAGCCTGTTTATTAAAGAAGTCATTGAAGATGGAGCAGAAGTAGTCCTCCTCCCCCGTCCACGTCGTTGGGGCAAAACACTTAATATGACGATGCTGAAGTATTTTTTTGAAAAAACTGAAACCTCAAACAGGCACTTATTTCATAGCTTGGCTGTTGCACAAGATGAAGAGGTCATGGAACATCAGGGCAGATATCCGGTCATTTGTTTGACCCTCAAAGATGTCAAGCAAATGACATGGCAAGACTCTTTTAAAATGATTAAAACAATTGTTTCTCAAGAATTCAAAAGACATGAATATCTTTATTCAAATGAAAAATTAGATCAGAAAGAAAAAGAATTATTTCGATTAATCACCAACGAAGAAGCCGATTTAGACCTTCTCAGTAAATCTTTGCACATTTTATCGATGCATCTTCATAAACATTATAATCAAGAGCCAATCATACTTATTGATGAATATGATGCTCCTGTTATTGCCGGTTTTGAAAATGGATACTACAAAGAGATTGTCAACTTTATGCAGACTTTTTTAGGCCGAGCGCTTAAATCAAATCTTTCTTTAAAAAAAGCAGTTTTAACCGGCATTTTACGAGTTTCAAAAGAATCAATTTTTAGTGGCTTCAATAATCCAAAAGTCTGTACTTTATTGAGCAATAAATATGCTGCTCATTTTGGATTTTCTGAAAGTGAAGTACAAGCAATAATTGCATACTATGGACCACACGAAAATGACGACCAGGTGAAGCTCTGGTATAACAATTATCATGTTGGATCATCCCATTCAATGTATAATCCATGGTCAATTATCAGTTATCTTGAAAACGATCGACGGCTCAGTCCACACTGGATGAATTCAGCCAACAATAATTTGATCAAAGAGATTATTCAAAAAAGTCCATCCGATGTCAAAGCCGATCTTGAACTTTTGATACGTGGCAAAATACTCGAAAAACCGGTGATTGAATTTGTGACCTTTAATGCATTATACAGCAATCCTGACGTTATTTTTAGTTTTCTTTTTTTAACTGGGTATTTATCATTTGAAAAATTATACATGAAAAATAACCGAGAGCATTTTTCTTTAATAATTCCCAACGAAGAAGTTCTTTTCTATCATCAACAGATTATTACTCAATGGCTTGAAGAAACACTTGATTTTTCAATTTATCAAAATATGTTAAAAGAGCTTATAAAAGGTGATATCAAAGAATTTAAACGAATCTTTGAACGCGTTGTCCAACAATCTCTCAGTTATCATGATGTGTCAGGAAAAGAACCAGAAAAATTTTATCATATGTTCGTGCTTGGCATGCTCGTTTGCCTGCAAGAGAGCCATGAGGTCAAATCAAATCGTGAAAGCGGCACCGGCCGTTATGACGTGATGATTATTCCAAAAGATACAACCAAAATTGGCATCATCATTGAATTTAAAGTGGCTTACAATGAAACCGATCAAGCTTTGCAAGAAGCTACTAAAGAGGCTCTTACGCAAATTCAAGAAAAAAACTACAAAGCAGAACTTGAAGCTCGTGGCATTACAGAAATCATCAATCTTGCGATTGTTTTCGCAGGCAAAAGGGTTCTTGTACAGCAAGGGTGATATTTTGCGGATGGCGTAAGCGAATGGCAGGAAAAAAAGTCTTGATCAAGCTACTTCTTTGAAAAAATCTTGCCGAATTTGAATCTTTCACTTAGAATAATAATAATTTTCAAACGAACATCTTGCACGATAGACTAGACGTAAAAAAAATTAAACTATGAAAGGTTCGATCTGTGAAGTTACAAATATCTTATAATTTTTCTCAGCTATCAACCGCTCTTGAGGTTGCAAAACAGACAGCAGCATATGCCGATATTATTGAAATTGGTTCAACACTTTTATATATTGAAGGTATCAAAGTGATTCGTGCTTTTAAAGATTTATTTCCCGACAAATCAATCTGTGTTGATACCAAATTAATTGAATCTGCACATGATTTAATTAAAATAGGTTCTTTGCAAGGAGCGAATTATTTTACACTTTTAGCCGGTGCTGCCAATCATGTTGTTCAATCAAGCACTTCAACTGCACACGCCAATCGAAGCAGAATCATGCTTGATCTTATTGATGCTCCCTCAACGGGACAATCAGCCATGGATGCTGCAACACTTGAAGTTGATTATCTTTTATTTCATCGATCAAATCCATCAACCAGCTCTACCGATTTACATGAAGAATGGATGAATGTTAAAGGAAACACAACGGTTCCTATTTTTATTGCAGGTAAAGTTGATCGTGCATCTATTGCACACTTATGCAATCTCAAGCCAGCAGGAATTATTGTAGG
>CAZZPM010000063.1:0-3827 GCA_964655535.1 uncultured Pseudomonadota bacterium | reverse complement strand
GGAGTTTGATTAAAGTCCGATTATTGTTGAGTAGTACATTATCATATGCAACATATATACTGTTACAAAGAATTTAATAATATTGATACTTGTAGTATTTAAAGCATCTTTTATTTCTTCTTTATTTGTATGGTCGATTTGATCTGCTTTGTTATAAAGAACAAGGCCTGCGACGGAGCTTAATCCAGATGTAATGAATGTTTGTACTGCAGTCGATGGTTGAAGACAATCAGGAATGACTCTTGCCATTATAATGGTATTTGAAAGAGCTTGTGGGGTTATTTGGTTAACAAGAGGAATGTTGCTTACTATAGAAGTAGTCTTTGTTTGAATTTTTGTAAAAGTATCCCGAACACCTTGAGGTATTTCTTCATAAAGTGCTATACATTTTTGTTTTAAGCTCTCAGGTACCTTGTGATGAGGATGTTCTTGCATGTATTGGTTTGCAAGAATTATTGCTGCAATGACATATGATAAGCGTGAATCCACAGAAGAAAGATTTTGTAAGCCTTGTTGTAACATATATCCTTGAAATCCATATTGTACTAAATCACGCATCAAAGGGCGCGTTTGTTCAGGAATATATTGTGTAAGTTCTTGAATTTTTCCTGCGCCTGAATTTATTAAAGAAGCAGTGGTATGTGGAGCTATTTGTCGTGCTGCTGAAAGTAATGCTGGTGTTGTTGATAACGGTATAAATGGAAGACTAGGACCTTGTGGAAGTCCAAGTTGGTTACAAAGTTCTGCATTTTGCATGTAGTTTAATCCAAAAGTGGTTATTGCGCTTAAAGTGGTTATTGCGCTTACAGGTTTTGGAGCGCCTGCTTGTATTATTTGTTTTATTAATTCTTCTACGAGGCTACATCCATAGAATAAAGGAGAAAAGCTTCTGACGCTATATTCTGTAAGCGGGCCGCTTATATCTTTAGATATCATTTGAGGATCTATAAAACTATTAAAAACAACAGTGCTATTCATGTTTTGAAGTGCTTGATTTAATGGTCCAAGTATTGGATCTTGAGCTCGTTTTTCATATTTAGACAGTGTTCCATGAGTGACAGGAACCATTATATTTGGATTTAATGTTGGTTCTGTCATAAGATTATGAAGTAGAGCGCTTAATACAGTAGGAAAGAATAGTATAAAATCATTTGCTACTCTTGATGCTTGCATTTTAGAAAACTCCCCAGGTGCAAATAAAACAGCATAATGTCTATACATATCAAGAAATTGATTTAAAAGAGTATCTGCTGGAAAGAATCTTTCTGGAAATAATGCAGATAGTAGCTCAGGAATTGTTAGTTCATTGTGGTTGATCCATTGGGGAAGTGCATATAAAATTACTTGACCTTGGTCTTGCAATTGCTTTGGTAGTTCTTGTAACCGCTCTGATATTGGCTTTGCAGATTCAAGTGGAATTTCTGTTTCATCATCTCTGATTTCTACAATGTCGCTATTTTGATTTTCTACAGGAGTGGAATTGCAAAGATTACGTAAAGATTCTAAATCTTGCGTTGGGTTTGGTTGTTGAGCTGGAGGAGAGAGGATCGGTATTGCTACTGGTTCTGCTGGTGCTGCAGGCTCTTCTTCTGGATCATGATAATCTGCTGGTTTATTTTCAGGACCATATATTGGCTCTGGTGCTACAAAAAAATACTCTTTAACTGTATTGATAAAATCGTATTTATGAATGCCATATCCTGTTGCGGCTGTAGCAAGTGTTGCAAGAGCTACTTTGGTTATTTTTTTTGTTGACCATGCTGATTGATTATGAAGATCAAGGGTGTAAAAATATTGAGATAAAAGTGCAATGTGTTGATCAATGATGTTTTTGATTTCATGATTATAAGATATTGTTGTTGTCAGCATTGCTGTTGTGCAAGCAAGAACTTCTTTTGCAATTATTTTTTCTTTATTGTCTTCTGATTTTTTTGTGCTGCTGAGCCCAATTGTTTGTAAAAATAGATGTGTCAAAGAAGCACGAAAGGGAAATTGTTTATCTTTGTCTTGAAAATAAAATAAGTATTTAATTGATGCTATGATTTGTTGATTGATCCCGTTTTCGCTTTCGCTTTGATCTTCAGCGGTATCGGCATCAACATCATTTAAATTACAATTTTTTGCATGGGCAATAATTTTTTTATAGGTGATTAATTCGATTGCATTGAGACAAGGTCGATAGGTGTTGTGATTGTCTTGGTTATGTCTGTTTTTTTTATACCAAGATGCTAAAAAAGGAACATTGTTGATCCAGGTATTGCCGAGTTGTTTTTGTAAAAATGATTTCTTTTTTAAAAGTCGTGAAGCTTTTTTATCAATTTCTATAATCTGAGGAATCAGTGTTCGTTCAGTTATAATAGAAGATGGAGCAATAGCTATACTTTCTTCTGGCGCACTTATTAAGGCGGCGCAAGAGAAAGATGCAAGCATCACGTATAATAAAGATGTTTTAATGAAATTAGTCATTATTGCTCTTTTTTATTGTTCCATAGAAATACTATGTAATTTGTTTTTCTTTTTTAAATATTTTTATTGTTTCAAGTGTAAAATAGATTTTCAATAATGACAAGTTGGCTTTATGGCAAAAAGCCTGTTTTTATCGGTTTTTATATAAAAAAGTATTTTATTGTATAATTTTTTTAAAATAATTTTTCAAAAAGATTGATTCCGGCTAAAAAATGCCAATGAAGGTGCATGACGCTTTGACCAGCCTTGGCACCATTATTACACATGATATTGAAGTCGGAGTATTGATTTGAGATTTCTTTAACGAGAAGGCTCATTTTTTCTATGTAGGCCATGTTTTCTTGTGTAACTTCAGTCATATTAATGATATGTATTTTTGGAATAAGCAACAAATGAACGGGTGCATGGGGTGCAACATCATGGATTGCAATCACGTGATCGGTTTCAGTAAAGATTTTTGAGTTGATTTTTTTATCGATAATAAGACAAAAAATACAAGAGTCCATTGTTTTATCTCGTTTAATATATGGTCCTACTACGCTCTATGAGCTTTCTACTACGCAAGGCTTCGAAGAACACAGACGAAGGATAAACTGTGCCAACCGTCTGCGTGCACCATAGCTTTAGCGACGGTGTAAGCTTTATGCGAAGGTTGTTGGATGTTATAGCGTCCCACTACGCTAAAACTTCGAGGGACAACCTTCTTGCTTACTAAAGAAAATCACACATAAATGTATAATTCCTTAAACATATGGCCGCGCCAACCGTAGCACTGTGTGCGAAGGTTGGTGCCGAAGGTCGGACTCGAACCGACACAGTATTCCTACCGCGGGATTTTGAGTCCCGTGCGTCTACCATTTCGCCACTTCGGCATGCATTTCTTTAAAAAGTATCAAAAAAAGAGGGAAAGTCAATTTTTTTAAGTAAAAAAGTAAGATTATCGTTGTTTTTTAAATTGTTGCAGTTTGAAAAGATTAGAATGAATGTTACTATGAAAATATAGAGTTTTATGAGTCTGTAAAAAAATGCAGAAAAATAATACTTACTATAAAATGTATAAAAGAGAGAAATAAAAGAAGGGGAGAGTTCTTATGAAACAATTCAATAAAAATTTATTTGGTATGCTTTTTGCTTGTATGACTTTGTCACAGGGCATCGTTCTTTTTGGTACTAAAGAACAATCATTTCAGCTTAGAGATGATGAGAAAAGACAAATACATATTGATGCATTAAAAAAAGAAGAAGAACAAAAAGTAGTACAAACATTTGCTTGGGCGCATTATCCATTTGGATTTATGAAACAAGCAGGAACAATGGGGCAATTTTATCGCTTTATGTGGGATAATGCTTTTTATAGTCTT
>CAZZPM010000062.1:0-4070 GCA_964655535.1 uncultured Pseudomonadota bacterium | reverse complement strand
TGATATACTGAATTAGTAGTGAAAGCGCTGTACAAAATGTGCAGCGCTTTTTTTATCATAAAAAGTATATAACGAGATGGATGTATGAAGAAATATCAATTTTTAGTTTCTCCTATAGAGAAAGAGTATCGATGTATTGCACTCGGCAATGAGTTGCGGATTGAACAGTTTGGTAAAAACACTGTGCGTCGTCCTGATACGAATGCGATCTGGTCGCTTACACAAGAGATGCGTGAAATGCGCGTCAATGGAATTTGTACGTCAGGAAATAAAGGACAATTTTTGTGGAAAACAAAAGTAGGCTTTGATCAAGGCTGGACGATTTCGGTTTTTGACGGACTTCGTTTTAATTTACGGGCAACGACTTCTAAAAATATTGGATTTTTTCCTGAACAGCTTTCGCAGTGGCGATGGCTTGCATCAATTATTGAGCAAGAAAAGGAACGTACATTATCTGTTTTAAATCTTTGTGCGTATACGGGGGGAGCAACAATGGCAGCTGCTCGTGCAGGTGCAGAGGTTTGTCATGTTGATGCTTCAAAGTCAGTAGTTGAATGGGCAAAAGAAAATGCAAAGCTTTCAGGTTTAGCTGAAGCACCGATTCGGTGGATTGTCGATGATGTGCTCACTTTTGTTGAGCGAGAAGTTCGTCGAGGACGAACATATGACATTATTATTATGGATCCACCTGCAATGGGGCATACGCCAGCTGGTAAGTTGGTAACGTTTAAGCAGATTATTCATCCATTATTGGGAGCGTTAAAAGCAGTAGCTCCCGATCCTCTGGCGTTTATTTTTAATGGTTATGCAATGGGTCATTCGGGATCAGATTTGAGCAATCTTTTAACTACTTATTATCCTGATCAAAATATTGAAGCAGGTGAATTAGGCGTTTCTGATGAACAAAATCATTTTTTATCATGTAGTGCGTTTGCACGTTTTCATAAAGGCTAAACAAGAATGCGATCAATGATCAGCTCTGAAAAACGACGATATCGATTACTTGGTATTTTTGCTGTTTTTTCTGTTGGGTTGATCGTTTTATTGCTTAGACTTTTATATGTGTATCATTGGTATAGTTCTGATTGTTCTACATTAAGTGAAAAAAATTATACTAAATTTGCTGAAATAAAACCGACGCGTGGGTCATTGGTTGATGTACAAGGGCGTCCACTGGCAACTAATGAAATGCTTTTTGATCTATATTGGAGATTGCCTGAGGGTAAACAATATCAAAAGCAGGATTATGAAAAAGAAATTGAAAAACTTGTTCTGATTGGTGTTGAGCATCTGAGTCTTGCTCAATTAATGAAAGCGGCAGAACAGAAACAGAAGATACTGTTGCAGAGTAATCTTTCATTTGAATGTTTTTTGAGTTTAAGCGAAAAAATAGCGGGAATGGATACTATTCAGATTGTTCCTCGTACTGAACGCATCTATCCGTATCGATCAATGGCAAGCCATTTACTTGGTTATGTGCAAAAAAAAGAAGAAGAGTTTGAAGGTGTTTCAGGACTTGAACGGATCTTGCAAACAGAGCTTGAAGGAGTGCCTGGTCAGACAAAGCAGCATGTGAATGCACGAGGTCGTGTGATGAGAGAAGAGCAAACAGAGCAAGCACGTTCTGGCAAAGAGGTTCGTTTAACCATTGATCTTGATTTGCAAAGAATCGTTGAAAAAGTTTTTACCTTTGACCAAACGGGGGCAGTGGTTATTGTTGATCCCTATGATGGTGCCATTAAAGCGCTTGTTTCGTATCCAAATTTTGATCCCAATCGATTTTTACATCCACTAAGTTCCCAAGAGTGGGAGGCTGATTTTCAACAGAAAAGTCCGCTTTTAAATCGTGCAACGCAAGGTTTATATCCCCCTGCCTCCTTATTTAAATTAGTTACGTTTGCTGCAGGACTTGAAGAAGGGTTGATTACGACTGATACGTTGTTTGAGTGTAAAGGGCATCATTTGTATTGTGGCAGAAAATATTATTGTCAGCGACATTGGGGACATGGCATTTTAAATGCACAAGATGCGCTTGCGTATTCGTGTAATATTCCTTGCTATTTAATTGCAGAAGAATTGGATATTGATGTGCTTGCCTGGTACGCACGTGAGATGGGGCTCGGCAGCAAGACGGGGCTTTTTTTACCAGAACGAAGTGGGCTTATACCGACAAAGGCGTGGAAGCAATCAGTCAAGCAAGAATCGTGGTGGCGTGGTGAAACGTTGTCAGCAAGTATTGGTCAAAGTTTTATTATGGTGACGCCGCTCCAAGTTGCGTGTATGTTGGGTGCAATTTTTACGGGATATCGTGTTCGTCCACGGATTTTGGTTGAAGAATCGATTGAGAAATATCCGACCGTTCTTTCTGATTCAACGCGCTTTTTTTTACAAGAAAGCATGGCGCTGGGGGTTCAAAAAGGAACTTCACGTCGTTTATCGTTTTATAATCAATTTACTATTTTTGCAAAAACAGGAACTGCTCAGGTGAGTAATCTAAGAACTAAAAAAGAAAAATGTATGCGCTCGCAGTTTGAACATGGCTGGAGCGCATTATATTTTTCGTATAAAAATCAAGAGCCCTATGTGCTTGTTGTGCTTGTTGAGCATGCAGGATCAGCACGTGTTGCCGTTGAAGTTGCCCAAAAAATATTAAGGCTTTATGGCGAGGCAATGACGGCTAAAAAGGCGTAGTTGTTGTTATTCAGTTGGAAGTACAGATTTTTCTTTGTTCATCAGTTCCATTTTTTGATGGATGCTTTGTAATGATAGGATGTAAAAAAAGTATGTGCATATATAGTTTATTGAAGATATTTGTGTAAAAAGAGGTATTGGATTTATTGCGTGAGGTTCTCCGTGATCGTGAGATGTCATTAACATAAATAATGCTTGCTGTATTATGCATACAGCAGTGCATAGAGTTGCTCCCCATAGAATTTTTTTGTTATGGCGAACCAAAAAAGGATCAAATTTTGTTTTTGTTTGAGCGATTTCTGTTTGTTTGGTCACGAGAGCATCATTTTGTTTTGATTCTTGCGCTGCAAATACGTTACCTGTAGCTAACAAGATCATCAGTGAGAATAATTTTTTCATTTTAAATCCTTTATTATCTCGCCATAGCGCACAGCGCAACGGCGGATCATATTTTTTCCTCTTTGTATTCAAGTCAAAAAGACTTACTTTGTATTTAAAACTCTATACAAATAGTGTAAATCGTTTTTTTTTTTCAATCCGTATTTTCAAAGAAGCGATACATTTGACAAAAACATACGTTTTTAATGCAAAAGTGGCAAAAAGAGCTTTCTTGTGGTTTTTAGGTGCTTGAGCTAAACTAGAAGCATATATTTTAAAAATGACTCTTTAAAAGGACAAAAGAATGAAGAAACAAACAATAGCGCTCGGCACTTCAGATTTTAAAGAAGTAATTGAAGGAAACCATTATCTGATCGATAAAAGCCTGTTTATTAAGGAGGCAATGGAAGACGGGGCGAAAGTAGTACTTCTTCCTCGCCCACGTCGCTGGGGCAAGACGCTCAACATGACGATGCTGAAATATTTTTTCGAAAAAAATGAAATCTCAAATCGACATTTATTTAATGGCTTAGCTGTTGAACAACATCCTGAAATAATGGAACATCAAGGAAAATATCCGGTTATTTTTTTGACACTCAAAGACGCAAAACAGATTTCATGGAATTTATGTTATGCGCATTTAAAAGGCATTATTGCTGAAACATACAAAAGGCATCAATATGTACTTGCCAGTGACGTTTTAAGTCAAGAAGAAAAAGAAATTTTTCAAGCAATTATGAATAAAAATGCAGATCAAGCTGAATTTCAAGCGGCTTTAAAAAATCTCTCTTCTTTTTTATATCGATATCACGGCATTGAACCAATTATTTTAATTGATGAATATGATGCCCCCATTCTTTCTGGGTTTGAACATCGATACTATCAAGAAGTTATTGGGTTTATACAATCCTTTTTAAGTGCAGCGCTTAAAGATAATATTCACCTTAAAAAAGGTATTTTGACCGGCATTTTACGCGTTGCAAAAGAATCAATTTTTAGTG
>CAZZPM010000061.1:3430-4094 GCA_964655535.1 uncultured Pseudomonadota bacterium | reverse complement strand
ATCAACGGTACGGCATTTTGAATGAAAAAATAAAAAATAAATTTTTGAAGCGATTACAGCTTTGGATTGATGGTCGTAAAGATATAAATGAAAAATACAAAAAATTAGAAGATTTAAGTAAATTTGATGAGAAGGTTTCTATTACAGAAAATGTTGTTCAAAAGCGTCTTGCTGACGCTGAAAAGGTTCGAGTTTCAGGTAAAATTGATTTTTTGAAGAACAAAAAGAATTTATTGATTGAAGTATTAAAACAAAAATTAAAATCATTGCGATCTGCTGGTTCTTAATTTTGATAAAAATAGTATTAATTTTTTGATTGAAACAGACTTTTTTAGTTAAACCCTTGTTTTGCTATTGTTTCAATTGGTATTATTGAGGTATAGTAATAAATTTAAAAAATACTTAGTTGAATAAAAAATTAAAAAAAGGGGTCATCCATGAAAAGAATAGTACAGGCTTTCCATCATATGTTTTTATGTATCGGATTAATTTCTATTGGAATGAGTTCTTTAATGGGTGCTGCCAAAGATCCTGTTGAGGAAAGTATTAAAAATGTTTTGCGTGAGTTGGCTACCGCATATAATAAAGATACTGAAAAAGATAAGGCACAAGAAAACTTAAAAGAATTGTTGCTTGAACATCAAGATTATATTAATAAAGATTT
>CAZZPM010000061.1:0-3420 GCA_964655535.1 uncultured Pseudomonadota bacterium | reverse complement strand
GATGTTCGAGATGCCGAAGACTTGCTCGATGACGCACAAGACGCATTAAAAGATTTGTTGCTTGAGCATAAAGAGATTAATAAAGATTTAAAATTTGAGCATATAACATATAAAGAAAAATCTAGTCCGTGGTATAGCATGTTTGGTAGTGGTGTAGATGAATTGAAAACGGATATTTCATTGTCAGTAATTATGTTTGCATTAATTTATGTCCCTAAAAGTCTTACATGGTTTAATGAGTTAGAATCTGAAAATAAAGATATGTTATTTGTAATTTCAGACGAGCAAAAAAAATATTTATATTTATTGTTAGAGAATAATTTGAAAGTAGATGGTGTCGATAAAGAGACGCTCAAAAAACGACTTGCAGATTGGATGAGTTGGCAAGAAATTCGAACCGATTTAAAGGCGCTTTCTATTGATAAGTTTGAAGAGTTAGACAAAGATGGTTCTGATCAAAAGATAAACGAAGAAGAAAAAAAATTAAACGAATTAATCAATGCCATGGATGAAGATAATCGATATCCTTTTATCAAGAAATCAGTTGATGATGCTGTTAAAAAAATAAAAGACGAATATCATAAGCAATCTGTAAAGGGCAAACTTGAACGATTTAAAGAAATTCAAGAGATAAAAGATTTCAAATCAAAAACTTCTTCAGAAGTTGCTGGCTATATAGAAGAAGTAGGTGCTATGCAAGGCGTATTAAAAATTAATAGCAAAGCAGCTGAGATGGCCAAAGTTTTAGAGCGTTTAGATGAAAATAAAGATCTTTTAGAAGCTTTCGAAAATAAATTAAAAGAAAAAGAAACAGAAAAAGAAAAAGCAGAAGCAGCAAGGATTGAAGCAAGTAAAAAGAAAAAAGAAGAGAAAGCTCGTTTGGCACAAGAAGCAGCAGAAAAAAAAGCAAAAGCAAAAGAACAAAAGCGCTTGACTCGTGAAGAAGAAAAGAAAAAACAACAAGAAGAACTGGATCGATTGAAAGCAGAATTAGAGGAGAAGAAAAAAAAAGAAAAAGAGCGTCAAGAAACTGAAAAAACAAGAAAAGAACAATTAAGCCGTTTTGAAGAAATTAAAAAAATGTCATTTTCTGTTGGCACTGAATCTGCAACTATTGATAAATTGATTAGTGAAATTAGCGGCATGAATGGCCTTTTAAAAAATGAAAATGATTATAAAAATAATAAAGAAGATTTGCTTAAAAAATTAACTAAAAAAATGAATTCATTGAAGGCGCAAGAAGAATATTGGGGTAAAAAATTAAGAGAAGACCAAAAAGAAAAAATTGAAGAATTGAATAAACAGCTTGAAGAAGCAAAAAGACAAATTGTAAAAGAGCAAGGTGAGAAAGCGAATGTTGAAAAGATGATTCTTGATGTTCAAAGTAAAAGACAAGGTATTCTTGCAGGAATACAAGCTGGTAATAAAAATCGTTTAAAGAAAGTTGAAGATAGCAATAAAAAATATGATGCAGGTAAAAAGGTAGCTTTGAGATCGAGTGGCGAAGTTGCTTTATCTGGTTCTCATGTTACAGATATACGAGATGCTGCAAGAATATTGGGAATTGCTGAAGGTGCAGATCTTTCAGAAGCTTTAGTTGATCAAAAATTTAGAGAAATAATTAAGCGAGATCATCCAGATAGAAGAGTTAATCAAAATCATCCAGATAGAAGTTCATTATCTTTTGATATGAGTCCATTAAAGCAAGCAAGAGATTTTTTGCTAAAAGAGATTGGAGAGCCTACGTCTGTATTGCCCCCTAGAAAGAGTATTAATGTTTCTGGGCAGATTACATTCCAGGGATTTGATCGACAAAAAATAGCAAAAGGCCTTCGATCGGATTATATTCAAAATACTTTCGGCAACCGCATCAATGCTGAGAATCAAATTAATCAAGGTAACTTTAAACAAAAAATAGAAAATGAAATGCTCAATGTAGCATCAATTCGAAGTAGTCGTGAACAGTTGGCATCGACTATAAAACGTCCAATTGGGCCATCAGGCAGAAGGCCAAGATCACCAGTAAGATCAATGCAAACTAAAAGTCTTCAAAAAAAAGTTGATGCTGATGCTGGGGAAAGATTATGGGATGAAAAATATAAACCATTGAAAGAAGGTTCCCATGTTGCAGCAATGATTAAGGGTGAACCAAAAAGGTGGCCAGCTGTATCGCCTGGTGAATCGTTGCGTGATCAGCAAATGTCGAGAAAGCCTGCAATAGTAACAAGTAAGCAAGTTGAAAAATTAAGAAAAGAAGAAAAAAGAAAAGAAGAACTTGCTATAATAAAAGAACTTGATGAAGTAAACAAACAGATAAGCAAAGTACAAGCGAATGGCTTGAGATCATTGGGCACTGTTTCAGTGGGTGATTTAAGTAGTGATAAACAAATTGATACTTCAAAAAAATTGGAAACTAAAATTAAAGAAATTGTACGAGATCAAAATGTTGAAGCGTCAAAGAGTCCATCATCACCACGTTTATCGCCGATTCGTTTTTCAATAGATGAACGATCACGTGCACCTCAAGTTCGATCACAAACACCAGGGCGTCGTAGATCATTAGATGATAGTGATGGAGCTAGTTCTTCAAAGAAGGCATTGGCATATCTTGATTTAGCTGAGCATGATACGTCACGTATTTCAGGCCAACGACCACCACGTTCCACACTGCGTTTGTCTGCATCAACACCACGTTCAACGCCAAGATCTCCATTATCGACACCACGTTCACCGCTTTCACGAATGTATGATTTTTCAAAAAAATCTGATCGAGACTTAGCCGTGAAAGGTTTGAGAGATGGTGAGTTGCAAAAAGGCTTGTATGCGCTATGTAAAGAATTCCAGAAACCGATAACGAGTGAAAGATTAAAAAATATATTAAGTTCACCAGTAAGTTCTTTCTTGGCATCGCCTGATTGGGCGCCTTTTGCTTCACTAGAAGATTCACGACTCACAGATTTGATGTTATCGAGTCCAGATATGTCACCGGCTTCGCCTTTTTCAAGTCCAAAAAAAAAGGTACAAGATGATAAACCTTTTTCATTGCCGGCACCTGCGTCACCTCGTTCATCATCAAGTTCATTGAATAGCGCATTTTCAGAAAAAAAAGTAACTGATTATTTTACGTTTGATAACGATGCGTTTGAACGTATGATGCGATCAGAATAAAAAAGATAAAAAAAATTTTTTGACTCGTATGTTTCAATGATATTGATTTGTATGTAGTTGAAGTAAAGAGGTTTGCGAATTTCGTGGACCTCTTTTTTTTTACTATTTTTTTAGTTCTTCAATTTTAAAATTAGCAATATTTTTTTCCTGCGCACTAAACATTATACCGATCAAAGTAATCGGGCGTGAGTCCTGTTGATACTGTTCAAAGTATTTTTTGGTTTTGATCTGCTCAAGTGCTTTTGAAGCGTC
>CAZZPM010000060.1:0-4105 GCA_964655535.1 uncultured Pseudomonadota bacterium | reverse complement strand
TTTTTTCAAAAAAATATTTGAGCATGGACATGTTGAGTGTTTTGCCCCAACGACGAGGACGAGGAAGAAGAATAACTTTTGATCCATCCTCTATTCCTTCTTTGATAAATAAGCTTTTATCGACTAAATAATAATTTCCTTCAACTACTTCTTTAAAATCTGAAGTGCCGAGCGCTATTGTTTTTTTATTCATTTCTTTTACATCCCTCATTTCGTGATAGATCTATCGATTACCATAACTTCAGAATACCTCAAAAAGCACTTTTATACAATCAAAACAACTCTATTAAACAGGGGCAAAAACAATCGATGCTCACATACTAATCATCTAAAAAGTCGAATAAAATCCCTCTGACTTTCTTTAACGACTTGTGCTATCAATGTTAAAAAAAGAGAATCATCTTCTCGACCTTTTTCAAGTGCCGAAATATATTCAGCGCGTAAAAGTGGCGGAATCAGAGCAATGGTGTATCCATGCTGTAATAAAACAAGATTCATCAATAATCGTGCAACGCGACCATTGCCATCGATAAAAGGATGGATGTAAGCAAACTCTTTATGCATCAAAGCAGCAATAAGAACAGGATGTTCTTGCCCAGAAGTACTTTGATACTTGTGTATAAAGTCAGACATTAATGCTAAAAGCGTTTCAGGCTTGGGCAGAGGATATTTTGATCCTGTTATGTAAACCTGCACCGATCGATATTCTCCAGCCTGTTCATCATTGATACGATAATAAAAAAGTCGATGTAGTTTTTTGATGGTTGTCTCAGTGATCTGCTTATTTTCAAGTACCTCATACAAAAAATCATACGCTTGACTATGCCCTATCGCTTCAAGATGATCATTGAGCGGCTTGCCTCCGATCGTAATGCCTTCTTCAAGGACAATTTTTGTTTCGGCTTCGGTCAACGTGTTACCCTCCAACGCATTACTTGAATAGGTCAAACCTATGCGAAAGTATTCTTTTATCTGTTGACGCATATGCTCATTGAGTGGTTGATACGTATTAATCTCTTCTTTTAAAAGATCAATTTCTTTGAGTAGTTGTTCTAATTTCATCATGGTCCTTTTCTACATCTCTCATCACCGCTTAAAGCGTAGAAGAAATGACTAGATTATACTTGTATTATTCAAAACATTCGAATGCGTTCCGCCGTCGTGCTTCGCACTATGTCGAGATTACTTCATGATTTACCAAAACTCGTTTACCTGAAAATGCAATAGCTAGATTCATAATCTTCGTTATTCCACGAGAAACAAGCTCTGCTTGATAATTTTTATCTTTAATTTGTGCATGAGCTTCATCAATCGCCTCTTGAAATGCTTGGTCAGTTTCATTGTCAGCAATTTTAAATTCGATAATAATCCCAATTTTAGTTGTATCTTTTGGAATAATCATCACATCATAGCGACCGCTGCCGCTTTCACGATTTGACTTTACTTCATGCGTTTCTTGCAATGAAACTAACATGCCAAGCACAAACATATGATAAAATTTTTCTGACTCTTTTCCCAATACATCATGATAACTAAGACAATGTTGGACTGTTCGTTCGAATATTTTTTTAAATTCTTTGATATTTCCTGAAGTTAAGTCGCCAAGCATATTTTGATACGTTGAAAGATTGAGAGTTTCTTGGATCCATTGCATCACTGTTGTTTGGAAAAAATACTCTATTTCTTTGTTAGGAATAATAAAAGAAAGGTAGTGCCTAATTCCTTTTAATTCTCGTTTTTTAAATGAAAGATATCCGGTTAAAAGAAAAAAATTAAAAGCAATGTCGAGCGATGAAAACAACGAATCAAAGGTCACATAATCAACAAGCTCTCTTTCAATTATTTTGCCAAGCATAAGCTGCTCAAGATCTTCTTTGAAGCGAACTGGTGATTTTTGAATAATCATTTTAATTAAATGATTATTTGCTGAATTCATCCAATGAGGAAATAACTCTTTAGTTTTGACATAAGACAAGACCGACCAAGGATTATACATCGTTGTATGCTGACCAACTTGATATCCATTGTACCACGCTCGAACTTTGTCTAGATTATCGATTTCATCGTAATATTCAAGCAATGCAATAACTTCTTTTTCAGAAAATCCAAAATGTTCTGCATACTCATTATTAATAAGTGTTCGAACAAATAAATTATTAACACCACTAAAAATCGATTCTTTTGACACGCGTAAAATACCAGTCAAAAAACTTTTTTCAAAATGTAGATTACTCTTAAGCGCAGCTCCTAAAAAAGTCTGTATAAAATCGACTATCTCTCTATAATACTCATTTTCAAATCCAGAAATAACAGGCGCATCATATTCATCGATTAAAACGATCGGCGCAACGCCATGATATCGATGCAAGCAAAAACAGAGAGCGGAAAGTGCGCGTTCATACACCGCTTGCTTTGCTGTTTTAGAAAGTATCGCTTTAAATTCAACAGACTCTGATTCTGTTAATGTATTTGATTCTAAAAGATATTGATTTCGCTCATATTCTTTAGTAATAATATCTTGCAACATGTCATAACATGATTCCCACGTTAATTTCTTTGCATCTTTGAGGGTCAAAAAAATGACCGGATATTTTCCTTGATGTTCCATAATTTCAGGATATTGCTCGATAGCAAGGCCATTAAATAAATGTCGATTTGAGCTTTCAGTTTTTTCAAAAAAATATTTGAGCATCGATAAATTGAGTGTCTTGCCCCAACGACGTGGACGTGGTAAAAGTACTACATCAGATCCATCTTCAATCGCCTCTTTAATAAATAAACTTTTATCAATAAAATAATTTTTTCTTTCAATAATTTTTTTAAAATCATCTATGCCGAGCGCTATCGTCTTTTTGTTCATTTTTTAAATTCCTCATTCAGTGATAAATCTATCGATTACCATGACTTTTAGAATACCCCACAAAGAGCTTTTATACAATCAAAACAGATCTGTAAATAAGCTGGCTGAAAAAAAAGAAAGGCGCAGTCTTTTACAACCACGCCCTTCTTGAGAGATTTTTACATCTCGATTATTTATTCAGAAAATCTGAAGCATAATTATGCTTGTACTTGATCTTCTTCATCTTGATCATCTTCGTCTTCATCAGCAAAGAAACCTTTTAAGCCTTCATAGCCACGGTTTAAACCGCGCTTAGCTGCTTTGTACTCTTCGCGCATCGCTTCAACAAACATGTTTTTACCTTGAAGGTTTTCATCATCTTTTTGACGACGTTTCAATTGATTCATTTTTGGAAGCAAACGTCCAAATAATTCGTAACCAAGAGCTACAACAACGACACCAATAGTTGCTTTTGTTCCATTGCTCATGCCAGTTGATGCAAGTGGAGGAAGAACGAAACTTACTTTTTGAGCTGAAGTAAATCCAGGATCTGCTTGAAGAACTGCTATGTTTTCTGCTGTTTTTAATACTGCAGGAAACTTATCCCAATCCATTGCTTGCTTTTTATTCTGTGTATCATAATTTTTTCCCATCAATGCATCAAACACTGCTCTTTTATAAGTAACAACTTCTGCAACACAAGCATCTTTAATTGCTTTATTTGCAGCTACATTTAAATGCGCTTCTAATAAAGTAGCATATTCTACGGTTTGTTTATCGCCCTCAATCATAAAAGCCTTAACTTTATCAGCACCATTCAATGCCTCTACTTCTGCAACAACTTTTTCACGAGCTGCTATTACTTCTAAAAGAGCTTGTCTTCCTTCTGTATCTTCAGCTATTGCTTCTACTGCTTGTTTATGTGCAGCCAAATTAAAGCCGTCTTCTTCCATATTCACTAACGCTAAAGCTTGCATTGCAACAACTGCTTCACGAGCTTTGATTGCTACTAAACAATCAGCTCTACCTTCTGTACCTTCAGCTATTGCTTCTACTGCTTGTCTATATGCAGCCAAATTAAAGCCGTCTTCTTCCATATTCACTAACGCTAAAGCTTGCATTGCAACAACTGCTTCACGAGCTTTGATTGCTACTAAACAATCAGCTCTACCTTCTGTACCTTCAGCTATTGCTTCTACTGCTTGTCTATATGCAGCCAAATTAAAGCCGTCTTCTTCCATATTCACTAACGCTAAAGCTTGCATT
>CAZZPM010000059.1:0-4119 GCA_964655535.1 uncultured Pseudomonadota bacterium | reverse complement strand
TTTGATAGTATTTTTCGTGAATATACGATTCTTACTTTTTTTCTCACCATGCTCAATGGCGCTGGCGGAAACACCGGAAATCAATCTTCAACACTGATTATTCGTGGACTCTCAACAGGAGAAATCAACAAAAAAACTATTTTGAAAGCGGTAATTAAAGAATTAAGCTCAGCCTGCATCATCGGACTTATTCTAGCGATTGCTAGTTTTTTCCGTGTTTACTTTTATAGTTTGAATCTTAAAATTGCTGCAACTATTAGTACTTCAGTATTTACTATTGTTATTTTTGCAATGCTCTTAGGAACCATTATTCCGATTATTCTTGATCGCTTTGATATCGATCCTGCTCACTCAGCTGCTCCTTTTTTAGCAACGATAATGGATATTTTAGGTGTTACTATTTTATGTATTGTCTCTTCATTAATGCTGCACTAAAAACAGATTTTTTGATCTTAAAAAAAAAAATTAAAAATGTCGCAATTTTTTGTTGACATTATATATCCTTATTTTATAATAAAAACACTTCAAAACATGAAGTCAGACGCATGAGCCGCTAGCTCAGTCGGTAGAGCAACAGCCTTTTAAGCTGTGGGTCGTAGGTTCGAATCCTACGCGGCTCACCAGTTCTTAACAGTGCTTTCAAAGCTCTTCAGAAACTGGTGGTTGTTTGAATAAGAGATGTCCCCATCGTCTAGAGGCCTAGGACACAAGGTTTTCATCCTTGTAACAGGGGTTCGACTCCCCTTGGGGACGCCAACCTTCGCGTAAAGCTACGGTTGGCACGGCCAACAAATGAATTATACAAATTTAAATAATTGCGAAGGTTGTCCCTCGAAACTTTAGTGAAGTGGGACTGGCACGATTATACCAATATCAAATATGTTTTACGTATATCTTATTAAATCAATCTCTAATCCTAAAAAAATATATATTGGTCATACAGTAAATCTCAAACAACGACTTGAAACTCATAATTCTGGTGGATCAATATTTACTAAAGATGATAGACCTTGGAAACTCGTAACTTTTATTGGCTTTGATAGCAAACTTAAAGCTACAGCATTTGAAAAATATTTAAAATCCGGTTCAGGATCTGCTTTTGCAAAAAAAAGATTTTGGTAATACCACAACCCCTTCGCACAAAGTGCTACGTCTGGTACAGCGAGGAAATAACAGGAAATAAATTGTATGGAAAAAAAAGTATTCTGCTTTATATATCTTTTTCTATTTTCCATCATCAATGCCAATATAAATAAAGTCTACAAAGCAAAAGTCATCTCTCATAGTTGCATAGCAACAGAAGTAAAAATAAAATATTATCTTGATAATGAAATGATTGGATTCATTAGTTATACTCAAATTCCCTTTTACATATACGCTATTCACAGCTTTTTTATTTATCCTCAATTCAGAAATAAAGGCTATGGAAAAGAACTACTTATATATACACTGGAACTATTAGAAGAACAAGAAGCAAGCCTCATATTTATTCAACCTGGGCCCTTCGAAATAAATAATCATTATTTTGAAAACCTACCTCCCGGAGAAGAAAGATTATTAAAAATTAATCTATTGATAAAATTATATCAATCTGTAGGATTTAAAACAGTCCATGAACTTATTGCAAAAGGAGTAACATGCATTTATATATTGGCAGGAATAAATGAAAATCCAAAATATTTAATGTTTCAATAATAACAACATTCTAGCGATTCAATTTAAAATTCATAATTTAAAATATTACTTTCTTTTTTTTCCTCATAAAAATTTCTATTATTCGATCTCGCAAATAAGAGTATTTATATTTAAAAGCATCCCGCAATATCTTTTTCAATATTTTATTTGATAAACATCCTAATGCATAATTAACATATTGTTGGTGTAATAAAAAATTATCTTTCTTTTTTAAAAGTTTATTCAATAAACTCAGAGGTGATTCTTCATCATCATTAAGAAAATTAAAATATAACAGATCTGTCTTTTGCATTAAAATTCTCACTATATCACCTGAGTTTTCGATGATATTATGCCCCGTTATACAATATATATACCGTGGGTTAATTTTCTTAACTATTTTTATAAATTTTTGCATAATTAATGGATCAATTTTTTCTAAAATTGCACAAGAAACAGTACTTTCAACATTACCTTGAACATGCAATAATTCTAAATGCAAAGGAAGATTTTGATCATCATCAATCACCTGAGTGGAAAAACCTGCAGCCAATAAACATGCAACAATACAAGGTCGTTTCAACAAAACAGCATAATGCAAAAGATTTTTCCCTTTCCTGTCTTGCCATTCTTGAATCTCTGGATCAAAAAATTCATCAATTAAAATATTACTTTTAATCGCTTGTAAACAATGATCAATCTTAATATTTTTTGTTGCAGCAGAAAGTGTTAAACCTCCAAAAATATATAAAATTACAAATGAATAGAATACTTTCATATCTCGTCCCTTTTTTCTTCAAACCTTTAAAAACTTTCTTTTTTCTTTCTTTTAATTAATTCTAAAACAATCGCATTTCGTAAAGCAATTGCTCTTATACTAAATGCATCTTCCAAAAAATCTCTTAAACAACTGGTTGTAAAAAATGACAGAGGTGATTCTCCACAATAATTTGGCAAACATAAAAAATTAATTGATGATAATATTAATGCATATGCAACATTATCATCTTCTTCAAAAATATCTCCTTTATTCATATTCATAAAAAAATGATTTTTATAGAAAGGAAATAAAAGAGCATCAACACGAGATCTAAATATAAAATTAGTAGTTTGAGAGAATAAGCAGACTCCTATAAAATTATTATAGGTAGATTGCTGATTAGCTCTCAGACCTATATGTAAAGGACTATCACCAAAAATATCCTGTGCATTAACATCTGCTCCCAGAGAACACAAAATAGCTACTATTAATCCACGATTCCAATACATTGCATGATGCAATAACGTCCTTCCTTTGCTATCAATCCAATCAATAACTTCTGGCACTAAAAATTGATCTACCAAATAATTATTTCTAATCCCCATCAAACATTGTTGAATATCATTGGCCTTAGCCAATGGTTTATTATTAAGGCTATACATTTTACATTGATTGATATGATCATTAAAGAACTCATCTGATTTAAACAAAATGTGCTCATCAAAAAAAGACGTAACATTACTTTGTAAAAAAGAAAAGCTCTGTAAAAAACAGAGCCAAACAAAAATAAACAATATCATCCTCGCCCCCCTTTTTATTAATTATTCAGAAAAATACTCAAGAACTGCTTTATGTGTTGGTTTAAATTGAGGATCATCTTTTTTCCAATTTGCAGGACAGACTTCTCCATTTTTTTTGTGTGCATCAATAGCTTGAACCAGACGAATATATTCTGCAATATTTCTTCCAATCGGCAGATTATTAATAGAAGCATGATGAACACGGTTTTCAGCATCTAAAATAAAAGTACCTCGATATGCAACACCAGCTTCCTCATCTAAAACCCCGTACGCACGTGCAATATTTTTGGTGATATCAGAAAGAAGTGGATAAGTAATACCTGCAATGCCCGCTTGCATTCGCGGCATCTGCAACCATGCATGATGACTATGCACTGAATCAACCGAAATAGCTAAAACAGCAATATTATTTTTCTTAAACTGATCCATTTGTTCTTGCAATGCATGCATCTCTGTTGGACATACAAAGGTAAAATTTAATGGATAAAAAAAGAGCACTTTATAGTCTGCAGTAAAATCACGTAATGAAACTGTTTTAATACTACCATCAACAATCGCTTGGCATGTAAAATCGGGTGCTATACTATTAATAATCATACAAAAAAACTCCTATGAACGACTCTATGATTTGATACCTCATGATATCGCTAAATCTAAAACTTTTTCTACAAAAGTCAAAAAGTGGGTATTCAAAAATCAAAAAACTGTTATTATTAAAGAATAAATTTTAAACAGTCAATCGTAAAATATAAAAAAAGTATTAAAGGATTTTTATGAAAAAAAATGTTGTTATTATCGGTTCAGGACCTGCTGGTCTCACTGCTGCAATTTATACAGGGCGCGCAAAGCTTGAGCCACTCGTTATTGAAGGCGATACCCCTGGTG
>CAZZPM010000058.1:0-4373 GCA_964655535.1 uncultured Pseudomonadota bacterium | reverse complement strand
CTTTATTTTAAAAACGCAACTTTAGTGGCAACCTCCACAGGAGCTCGGCTTACCAAAGGAACGTTACTTATTGATGGAATTATGAATATTCAAAGTGGTGCGGCATCATCTGCCCAAGCTGTTATTTTTGGTGACACAACTCCTGCAAATGATCTGATGATCAAGTTATTACCCAGTGCAACAATTAATCTTATGTCAGGATTTTTGAACTATGCAAATGCTCAATAAATATTTATAAACTATGATTACTACATAAAAAACTACAATTAGGCAATGGTGCACAATTCAAAAACAATTATAAATTCAAATTGAAACTTTATTTTTTGTTTTTTCAAAAAAACATTTTTTTAATGCGAATACAATTGACAGAGTTTGTATCATATTTTAGAATTTTTCTCTCAATGGTTTCAATTGTTTTTTTTATGCATTTTATAAAACAGTAAAAAATGAAAAACGATTACTATTTTTAAAATTTGATACTGAAAGATACATATGTTAAAAAAATCACTTATTCGATCTCTTCTTTATTTAATAAGCTTTGCGGCATCTACATCGTTTTTAAACGCACATAATGATGAACTTGACCTTCTCACTCTTGACTCTTTTTCCTGTGCTACTGATATCAACTCTGTTCAAGAAACAAAAAATGACTCTGAGAACATGACCACCAGAAATCCTTCGTTTTTTATTACACCTATTGCAACTCTTTTGGCATCAGATGTAACAAAATTATATATCAGCACTGCACCTGTTCGTTCACGTCATCATGCATATATATCACAAATATTTCCTCAGCATTATGATAACATGCATATACATTTTTTCGTCAATTTTCAAACGCAAACAAAAATGGTTTTCCCCTTTGTTGATCGTATAAATTTTGATTTCATTACACCTGCTGGAGAAGCAGTTATAGAAGCATTAGCTGGTGATAAATATGTTTATTTCAAAGCAGGTCGAGCACTTTTTCAACAAATGACGGTCCAAGAACGACGTGGCATTTTTTCAACTATTTTTGAAATTCCTCTTCCTTCAAACTTTTTTTTACGCAGTGAAATCTCATTAATCGGCATGCAACGAAACTATTGGGCTGATGAAGAACTTCAAAAAAAAGGACTTGAGCTGTTTAAACAGGTGGAACAAGCTACTGGACTTATTGCCAGTAATGATATCCCGGACTCTACTATCACTGATTTAAAAGATAGCCTTGCAGCTATACCCAGTCAATTTGGTTTTGGTGATCCTAAAATCCAATGTGGCTATAAAGTCTTTCATAATAAAGTATTAAACCTTATTATAGGACTTGAATGCTTGCCTTCTCTCAGTGCATTGACCGAGAAAACAATCAAAATACCTGAAATTGAAACTAATTCAATCATGGGGGAAGTTGAACGAATTAATCAAATTACTCGGAAACCGATCCTTGGAAACAATGGACATTGGGGGCTTGGAAGCTTTATTGAAGCAAAAATACCACTTTATAGAGACAAAATTGACATTTTTACCAAGATGAGCTTTGATAAGATATTAGCTAAAAAGCGGGTGCGTGATATTGCAATTAACCATGAAATATTCCCTCGGCTTATTTTAGTAGAATCAGAACCAGGTGGAATTTCACATATCCTTTGTGGAATACATATAGAACATCAAGGATGGAATTTGAACCTCGGTTATGATTTTTATAAACAAGAGAAAGAGTCTCTGTATTTTGTGAAAGGCGAATCAAAAAATACCAAAGACGCGAATTTAGCAAAAGCTTGCCAAAAAGAATCCATACAACATTCAATTTTTTCAAGCATTAACTATTGCTGGAAAGAAGATACTGTTGAATGGTTAACGTGTGGCCTCCATGGATCAGGATCCCTTAAGGAAGAAGGTATCGGTGCTCACTGGCATGTAGGCTTAAAAGTAAGCCTTTTATTATAAACCCCTAACCCTTTATCAAGGAAGGATGATTATTATGAATAAAAATAACTCAAGAAAACTTCTTGCAGCTATGATTTTTTTTGGAGCTCTCCCGTTAGCTCCTTCATATGCATTTGGGCAATCTCAAGCCAATGCAATAATAACAACCCTCAAAATTGATTCTCAAGAACAACATGTTGCACAATTTACCCATGAAGCATGGAAAACCAATACAGCCACACTTAATGGACTCATGCAAATTGATCCTCATAGATTTGATGGTATTAAAGCGATGTATATCGCCAAAGTAAAAGCAAATAAACACCTCACCGAAGAACTTACCAAAAACATTAAAGATCTTACCCCTGAACTGAATATAAATGAAAAAACTGAAGCACTTTTAGCTCCGGTAAAAGGTTTTTTACCAAAAGTAAAAATTTTAAAAGGTATTATTAAACCACTTATTGAAGTAAGTCTTAATCGTGGATTTACTGAAGAAGAAATCGTAAAATTAGCTCCAGAAAAAAATATTGATTTTAATACATCATTGTTTAAAAAATCTCTTGAAACAACTCAAGACATTAATCTTTTTATCGCAGAACATATTAAAACAGAAGATGACTTTAAACAACTTTGTGGTGAGTTTTATCGTGTTTTTGGTGATCTTTTAAATCATGCATTTCCAGAACTAAAGCATGCTTTTGAAGAAATGGTTAAACATAAAAAACCAAACAATGTTATAGAAACCGAAATAACTCCAGCTGCATAATCACTTTTTAAAATAATAAACTCGAATATCAAACCCCATGGAAACAGATCAACAATTGCTACAAGGACTTCTTGAAAAAGTAGTTTTTAAAAATGTTGAAACTGGCTATGGGGTTTTTATTTTAAAATTAAATGCTCGCGAAACAGCAACTATCACCGGTACCTTATGCGACGTCCATGAAGGTGAACGACTTGAACTCAAGGGAAGCTGGTCTTTTCATAAAAAATTTGGTCGTCAATTCATTGTTTCCTCATATCAAAAAACATTGCCATCAAGTGCACTTGGCATCCAAAAATATCTTGCCTCAGGACTGATCAAAGGAATCGGCCCTAAATATGCCGAAAAATTAGTTGCACGTTTTGGCATTGAAACACTTGAAGTCATTGATAAAAGCCCCGAACGATTAACTGAAGTTGAAGGCATTGGATCAGAGCGTGCAAATAAAATAACAACCGCTTGGCAGACTCAAAAAGAAATTTCTCGCGTCATGGTTTTTTTACAAGAAAAAGATATTTCTACAACATTCGCTGCAAAAATGTATAAAACCTATGGGAATGAAACCATTGAAAAAATTACCCAAAACCCGTATCGCCTCGTTGATGACATCTGGGGTGTCGGCTTTAAAACCGCTGATGGCCTTGCGATAAAACTGGGACTCTTAACCGATTCACTCTATCGAATCAAAGCGGGCATCGTTCATGCAATTAGCATGGCAACCAATGATGGAAATGTTTATGCTCTTGTCGACGATGTAAAAACAAAAGCGTACGAACTCCTTGAACTTGATCAAATAACATATGCCCCTAAAATCAAAACTGCTCTGTGTGAACTTTTTGAACAGAAAAAAATAAGCCTCATCACGCATAACGATCGACATCTTTTGACCTTGCCTGCTTTTTATTATTCCGAAAAAGGAATCGCCGACAAAATTGCATTTTTACAAAAATATCCTGGAATAAAAAAAATCGATATTGACATCGCGTATCAAAAAATTTCAACAGCAACACCTGATAATCAAATTATACTCCATGAGCAACAACAACTGGGTATCATGGAAGCGCTTCAACAAAAGGTTTCAATTATCACCGGTGGCCCTGGTACCGGAAAAACAACATTGGTCACCACGTTGCTCGCCCTGCTCGATCATTTTAAAATCAGCTATCGACTTGCAGCTCCAACCGGTCGTGCTGCAAAAAGAATGTTTGAAGGAACCAGACGTTCAACCGAAACAATTCATCGCATGCTTGAATTTAATCCTCAAGTTATGTCATTTACTCGAAACGAAAAAAACAGCCTTGAAGGAGATTTCTTTATCATCGATGAAGCGTCAATGATTGATATTTTTTTGATGCATTCGCTCCTGAAAGCAATCCCAGCACATGCCCATATTCTTTTTTTAGGCGATATTGACCAACTCCCTTCAGTCGGTGCTGGCAACGTCCTTAAAAATTGTATCGATTCAGAAAAAGTAAGCATCACCCGATTGACCGAAATTTTTCGTCAAGCCGCAGGCAGTAGCATCATTGTTAATGCACATCGCATCAATGCAGGCTTATTTCCTTCAACAAAACTTGAAGGCTGCCGCCCTGATTTTTTATTAATAACGCAAGATGCTCCTGAAGCATTTTTTCCCCTCGTTGAAGAAACATTACTTAAAAAAGTAATCGCCAAAGGGTTTACTTATGACCAGATTGCATTG
>CAZZPM010000057.1:0-4405 GCA_964655535.1 uncultured Pseudomonadota bacterium | reverse complement strand
CCAAAATAAGAACGAAATGCTTTTGTATTAAAAGTTTTTTGATACATCGGCTGCACAGTAACAATTGATCCATATCGATTTAAAGCAGGATTCCCTTGCTCAAGCGCCCACGTCGATGATGCCAGAGGAACGCGAGAAAACAGAGGAGCGATCGATGCGTGATATTTGGGGAAATCCCCAGCAGAACAGAACGGAATCATCATCAATGACCAGATTCCTATTGTTTGTATTTTCTGCATCAGCATCCTTTTGCGCAAAACGCTTTAATAAAAACATCATTTGAAAATATAAAAAAAAAGAAGTCAAAAAAACAATACTGTTGTATTATTGAAAATAAAAAAGATTTTTAAAGCTTAAAACCAAAGAAAAAAATTGTATGCAAAAAATTTATACATTAGATCCTCATGAAGTTCAAAAAATTGCTGCGGGTGAAGTGATTGAACGCCCAGCCGGCGTTTTAAAAGAATGTATTGAAAACGGACTTGATGCAGGAGCAACCAAAATTACGATCTGGATTGAACAGACAGGAAAAAAACTGATCAAAATTCTCGACAACGGGCATGGCATGCACCCCGATGATTTACCACGCGCACTCCAGCCGTTTGCAACCAGTAAAATCAAAAAACTTGATGATCTCCAAAATATTCAAAGTTTTGGTTTTCGTGGTGAAGCACTTGCCAGCATCGCCGCGATTAGCAAAATCACTGTGCGCTCACAAGAACAAAGTAGCATCACCGGAAAAAGTATCACTGCTCACGCAGGGATTATGCAGCATGAAGCATCGATTGCCATGGAACAAGGGACTGAAATCAGTATCGAAGATATTTTTTTTAACACACCGGTCAGAAAAAAATTTTTACGCGCTGATGAAACAGAATGGCATGCCATCATGCAAACCATTCATGCATTCTGCTTAAGTAATTTGAACGTCCATTTTACCCTCTTTCGTGATCAAAGTCTTGCGCTTCAAGCACCTGCTGTTAATAACTTTCAAGATCGCATTTGTCAACTCTGGGGACTTCCTCTTGCTCAAAATATGCTTTCTCTTTCGTATCAAAATAATAAAGAACAGATCAGCATCAACGGCGTTATTTCAAATCCGACCATTCATCGATACAATCGTCAACAGATTGTTTATTTTATTAATGGAAGACTGATTAAAAATAACAGCATGGCTAAAGCCATTTTAAAAGGTTATGGCTCATCATTGCCTGATGCCCGATTTCCTTGCGCTGTTTTATTAATCAACATGCCCGGCATGGGAATCGATGTTAATATTCATCCACGCAAAGAAGAAGTCCGCTTTACCAAGCCAGGAGTGATCGACAATAGTCTCACTGAAGCAGTGCGTACACATCTTGAACAGCAAGTTTCAAAACAGCTCAGTAAAACGATTGCACACCATTCAAAACAAGATGATGCTATCAATACCTTTTTCAGTCAAAATACTATCAATAAATCAGAAGAACAAAAAACTGATCCTTTTAAAAAAATATTTCTTCAACAAGAAAGAAAGCCGCTTTCAGAACTGTTTAAACATGATTCAGTAATTACGTTTAATAAACCGCTCACAGAACCGATGCAATCTTCCATGAGCGACTTTCCTCACCAAGAAAATAATGAAAAAAATAATGCAAAGCATGAAGAACAAAAACAAGAAAAAATAATTATTGATCAGATTATTCTCCCTCGCTTAATCGGTCAATTTGATGCAACATATTTGCTTCTTGAAACTGATGACGAACTGATGATGATTGATCAACATGCTGCACATGAGCGCATTTTATATGAACGATGGAAATCAAAATTTGAAAAAAAAGAAGGTTCAACATTATTGTTTCCGCACACCATTGAATTGCTCAAAATTGAACGTGATTTTATTGTAAACATGCACGATTTTTTTGCTAATCAAGGATTTGATATTGAACCATTTGGCCCTTCAAGTATCATTATTTCAGCAGCGCCTCCGCACATTCAAGGCGTTGATATTGTTGCATGCATCAAAGAACTTGCAGCACTCCATGAAGAAGAACGATCACTTTCTGCCGATGAATTAAGAAAAAAATTAAATGAACATATGCATAGTCATCTTGCATGTAAAGCCGCCGTTAAAGCTGGTGATGAACTGACAACCGAAGCACAACTACAACTCATTAAAGATCTTTTTTCAACACCAAATCGACACATCTGCATTCATGGGCGACCAACGATCTGGACATTGCCCAAACAACAGATCGCCAAACAATTTAGACGGCCATCATAATATTTTTACTTTGATTCATCTGATGATAACGCATTTCTTCCCATTTCAATGCACTGCGCACAATAAAATCAAGTGATGATTGTTCTGCTGTCCATCCCAAAATATCATGTGCTTTTTGTGCATCAGCCACCAACACATCTGCATCGCCCTCTCGACGAGGCATCTCTTGTACAGGAACTTTTTTTCCCGTCACTTTTTCAATCATTTGAATTACTTTTTTTACCGAATGTCCTTCGCCAGTTCCTAAATTAAATGAACCAGAAATTCCGGTCTTTTCAAGATGTTCAAGCGCTTTAACATGTGCACGTGCAATATCCATCACATGGATATAATCACGAATTGCCGTTCCATCGGGCGTTGGATAATCAACACCAAAAATCATCACCGGCCGCTGGGTAAAAAGTGCATGCATAATAAGAGGAATCAGATGTGTTTCTGGATCATGCAATTCACCAATGCCAACTTCAGGCAATGCTCCTGAAGCATTAAAATAGCGCAATGCAACATACTTCGTGTCATACGCCGCTGCATAATCTTCCAGTAACCATTCAATGGCAAGTTTTGTTTTTCCATACGGATTTAATGGTTTTTTTTGATGTGATTCTTGGAGCGGCAATGAAACAGGATTACCATACACAGCACAGCTTGAAGAAAAAATAATTGTTTTAACGCCTGCAAGACGAAGTACTTCAAAAAAAGAAGCAGTATCAATTAAATTGGTCTGATAAAATTGATGGGGAACAACAACCGATTTACCAACTTCAATACGCGCTGCACAATGAACTACTGCATCAATTTTATATTTTTCAATAATTGATTGTACTAAATCAACATCGCTGATTTCACCATGAATCACTGTCGCCCATGATGGATCAAATGTTTGTTGATATAAAAAATTATCAAGAACAACAATTGAATGCCCATGAGCTGCAAGCAAATATGCGGTGTGAGAACCGATGTATCCAGCACCGCCAGTCACTAAAATATTTTTTTTCATTTTTTTTCATCCTTTTTTTTGTACAAAATCATGGACTCATTCTACTGCAAAAAAAACCGATCTTGCAAGCACGAAAAAAGGGTGCACAGACTTCACTCACAAATTAGTCAATAGGCTTATTTATGCACAGCCTCAGTTGGTTTATAATAATCATTGTACTTCTCTTCCAATGAGGAAACCATAAGTTCAAATAAAATATCTTCTGTAAACTTAAATTGTTCTATTACGTTCATAATGTGCACTCAATCTTTATAATCTGAACCGATTTCACGAACAATTTTTTCAGCCTTCTTCAACCACTCTTGCGCTATTTCATGTGGAACTTCTGCAAAAAAAAATGGTTTATACTGAGCTATATATTCTTCAAATGCTTCATCGTTTTGTGGTTCTGGCACGGCATAAACTTTTTCAATCTCAAGATATATTTTATTATCACGATTATACATCCACGATTGCATATCATCTGGCGTAGACCAAAGCCAACATAAATCACAATCAATGGTAAAAATATAGGGTAACTTTTCATCCTGCCAGTAATGTCGATAATGATCGCGATTATAAAAATTCATTAACGAACCTAAGGAAATTTGAGATGGTAAAATAAGTTCATTTTGCAATGCTTTTTTCAAATGAAAACTAAGTGAACAAATTACATCTTGCAGTATATCGTTTACAATAGTAGTCTTCAACCCCTTTACATTCAAAATTACTGTTACTTCGTCAAATTTATGCAAAGCCTCAGTTGGTTTATAATAATAATTGTATTTCTCTTTCAATGGAGGAACCATAAGCTCAAATACAATATCATTTGTAAATTTAAATTGTTCTATTACTTGCATCATATAATCTTTCCTGATTTTGTAGTAAGACCTTGCTTTATTAGCACATTTCGCATTTCTGTCAATAATTCCCCCCATGCCCTCACATGTCCATGATAGAGGCCTTCCATAGTTTCTGTTAAGACCACAAATTGATCATCACTGAGCGCTATACGCCTCCTTCCTATTCCCTCTTTTACTGGCACCTCAAATGAATTATCCAAAGCTTTTTGTCCATTGATTGGTCGAGGACTTTTATTACCCAATTGATAATTTTTATGATAGCTAGCATCGTCATATCGTCCCTTGGGATGTTTCTTTTTAAAC
>CAZZPM010000056.1:0-4432 GCA_964655535.1 uncultured Pseudomonadota bacterium | reverse complement strand
CCAGGTATAACCTTGTGGAACAAGAACAGCTAAAACTGCTGCTGCTAATGCTGCTATTGTTACTTTATTTGTTAATACTTCTTTAGCTGCTTCCATTTTTTTGCCAGCGTTTGCTTTTCTAGCTGCAAGACTTGCACGAATAACTTGGGTCAAAAGAGCAACGCGTGAAACTGCGTTAACGGTATTAAGAGTAACAGCAGCTGCATTTTCTTGTGACATATCAAGAGACATTTTACGATCTGCATTTAAGCAATATTGTGATAATGTAGCATTTTTAACATGTGAAGGTATTGCTTTGACGAATTCTACTGTTGAGTCTGTCCAGGATGCTGCTTGTAATGAACCTGCTGCTAACATTGCTACGAGAGCTATTTTTTTAAACATAATTATTTCCTTATAGTTTATATTAAACCATTTATTTGATTATCTATTAAAACTACGCTGTTTTATAGAACCTCAATATTTTAAACTCAAATTTATATACAAAAATAAAATAACGTTATTTCATAATCTAAAATAAATATAAACTATTCATCTCAAATTATAATCAAATGGTAACATGATTTTTTCTGAGTTGCAAGTCAAAAAAGTGTGACAGTTGAAAATTTAATGAAAAAACGATCTATTTAAAAAAAATACTTCAAAAAGATCGTTTTTTGACTTCTTTGATTGATCAATTCTCTTTATAATGAGCGATTTTGACGATTTGGATTGAGCCGATTGAGTGTTTCATCAAGTATTGGGTCTGTGGTGGTAAAATCAACATTTAAATATGCTATGTGTGTATTGGTACTTATTGTTTCAGGAAGAGAAGAAAATTTATTTTTACATGCATTAACACAGAAAATTTGGGCATTGGCTGCAAAAGAAGCTGGAATTGAGGTGAATTCATTATTTTCTATGTGTAAATAAGAGAGTTTGTTCATTTTTCCGATACCGCGAGGAAGCGAAGTGAGCCAATTATCATTGATTTGTAATTCGGTCAATTTTGACAGTTGATCGATATTTGCAGGCATGCTGGTCAATTCATTGCTGTTTAAAAAAAGTTTTTTGAGATGAGTCATAGTGTACAATGCATCGGTGAGTGTTACACAGAGATTAAGAGATAAATCAAGAATGCGAACTTCAGGTGCTAAATAAATACCGGCTGGAACATCGGTTAATGAATTATTGCGTGCATAAATTTCTTCAAGTGCAACAAGATTTGCGAGTGCAGGATCAATGGCCTGAATATTATTATTTTCTAAATGTACAACACGCAGATTTGTCATCGCTACAACTTCAGCAGGAATTTCAGTAAAGGTATTATTGTGTGCATATAAAACATCATATGAGGTAATATCAGGAATTTGTGCAATGCCACGAAGGCTTTTAAGTCCTGCGTTGTATAAATCAAGTCCATAATGTGCTTTGTTTGTCCATCCAAGGCTTAAAAGTTCTTCAACAGAATCAAAGCCAATGATGATGCCATCTTTCCAATATCGATTTTGGATAAAAAATAATTTTCGATCAAGCGTGTCGTTACGTGGTTGAACGGGCAAATATTCTTGCATAGGATTACCGAGAAGTTGGATAGAAAAAATATTTTTTAAGTACTGCATCGTATCGCTTAAACTAAAGCACTGATTAAATTCCATGTTGCAGCTGTTTAAGAGCGGCATGCCGGTCATGGTGTACGGGAGGTCTGCTAATAAATTCCCTGCAATGTTGAGAGCTTCAAGATGGGTTAAATTGCTGATGAGTGAAGGAAGTTCAGTTAAAAGATTCGAATGGAGGTCAAGAATAATGAGTGAAGGTGCAGTGAAAAATGAAGTATCAAAAGAAGTTATTCTGTTTTTTCCTAGTGAAAGATCAGCAAGTTCTGGAAATTGATTTAAAAAAGCAGGAACTTCGGATAAAAAATTATCATAGAGATTGAGTGTGACCAGTGATGTGAGCGCTGTGATGCTTGATGACAGCGATGTAAGATTATTGTTTGATGCATTAAGAGAGAGAACTTCATTTACATAGCTCAGTGTTTCAATGCCGTCAAGACTTAAAAGATGTGCACCATGAAGATTGAGATACTGATTTGATGGAGACTCCCAGCCCAATTGTTTCAATTCATTGAATGAGGTAAAGGTTTCATTGATGTATGTGTCCCATATTTTATTGGTTGCAAAATCTGCTTTCTTTTTGATCGGATTATTGTTGAGCGACGTGAATGCAGTCAATGTTGTGTATGACATGGTCGATGAGATCGTAATAATATTGTTATCATTCAGATTACACGTGATGAGCGAGGGCATAGTAATTAATGAATCGGGAATGCTGGTGATCTGATTATCTTGTGCATCAAGATAGGCTAAATTGATTGCTTGATTAATGTTTGAAGGAAGCGTGTTCAGTTCATTATGGGCAACATATAATTGTTGTAAATTAGGCAAAGAGGTACAAATAAAAGCAGGAATTTCTGGAAGAAAATTATAATTAAGATCAATTTCTTCAACAAGATGAATATCAGTCAATGTTGCAATGCCATCAAGCGATTCAAGGCCGCAGCTGCTTAAATTAAGAAATGTTGAAGGAGTCCATGTCCAGCCATAATCTATGAGTTCAGTAATTGAAGTAAAAGAAAGCATTGTTGCATAGGGCCAAACACTGGTCGTAGCAAATATTTTTTTTCTTTCAATAGATATGATCGGGTTTTCGTCAAAAAGCGTGAATGGTAAAGATGTTTCATAGATCCAGTTTGTTGGAAGTGTCATAATATTGTTATAACGAAGATCGAGTCCTTCTAACCATGTCATGGTTGCAAGAGCATCAGGAAGTGTGTTGATATTGTTATGATGTAATGATATTCGTTTAATAAAAATTAATTGATCAATTGTTGTAGGAATCGTTGTAATTTGATTGTATTCAAGATTTAAAATTTGAAGATTGGTAAGTGTATAGAGCTCTTCTGAAATATAAGTAAAGGTATTAACATTACAAGTGAATTCTACAACATCAGTGATGCCCGTGACTGAAAGAATGCCATCAAGTGATGAGAGATAGGCATTATTAAGAGAAAATACGGGGATAATGCTACTTTCAGGGGTCCATATCCAGCCATAATTAATCAGTTCAGTGATGGAAGCAAAGCCAGGATATTCTGCATCGGGCCAACTGGTATTTTGAGCAAAGTATATTTTTCGTTCTTCATCAGTATAACTTTCAAGTCTATTGTTGAAAAAAATAGTAACAAAAAAAAGTAAAAACAATAAGGCTTTGCGCATAAAAAATCCTTCAAATAAAATAATAATTATCATCTTTGGTAAACGATCTTATCTGTTTAAAAGATGATTTTTCAAGAACTTGCATAAAGTTTTTATCAGTTATTTTTTTAAAGTATTCTGTCCTCTATAAAAAAAAGATTAGGATCAAGAAAATATTTTTAATTGATTTGATATAAACAAGGAGTTTTAAATGAAAAAATATATGGCTCAATTCTTTATTTTCTTCTGTTTTTTTACTTCATTTTTAGGTGCTGGGACGCCAAAAAAAATACGACTGGTGGTTCCCCTTGTTATTGATCAGGGGGCTGCATTATTGGTGCAAAAGGTTTTACCCTTTATGAAGCGTGGTATGTATCGGATTCATAAACAGGGCTTGTCGTTTGATAAAGCTTATTTTCCTCATGGATTTCCGAATACAGCAGCAGGTCATGCGGGGCTCAGTACCGGAGCATATCCCGATACGCATGGCATTGTTGATAATAAATTTGTTGATGAAAAAGGTGTAAAGCATGAATGTGTTGATGATGATCGACCTCAATCATTCATGTTTATGCCTGATGGCACGTTGTATGATCGAGGCATTTCACCGCTTCATTTGCGCGTTGATACTTTAATTGATCAAGTAGTTCTTAATTCTGAGCCGCTTGATTTTTGGCAAACAGCTGCATTTGCTATTAAAAGTCGTGCTGCCGTGATGCTGGCTGGTCATCAGGGAAAAGCGTTCTGGTTTGATCATGCATTGGGCAACTTAACAACAAGTAAAGCATATTTTAAAAATTTACCTGATTGGGTGATTTCATTTAATGAAAGTCATGCACTTTCGACCGAAAGTTCTTATGAGTGGAAACCTTTTTTTCCGCTTAATCATGAAGCGTATAAAAAATGGCAGATTAATAATTATGCTCATAGTTCAATGCCTTCGATTCTTGAAACAATTATTAAACCAGACTTTAAAGAGAAAGAGCCATTTGATGTTTTTACTAAAACACCCTGGGGAAATGAATGGACTTTACAAGCAGCAGCAGAGTACATTGAACAAGCGATAGATGATGATCCAAGTAGTAATTTGTTAGTCTGGGTATCATTAAGTAGTGTTGATCGAGCAGGGCATATGTATGGGCCATCGAGCATGGAATTGATTGATATGATGTATCATCTTGATGCAATGCTTGAAC
>CAZZPM010000055.1:0-4641 GCA_964655535.1 uncultured Pseudomonadota bacterium | reverse complement strand
GCAGCAAATGTACAAAAATTTAAAATAAGAGGACCGGTTGCAAGTCCATCAAGTCCATCGGTTAAATTAACGGCATTGCTTGTTCCAACAATTAAAAATATGCCCCAGGGAATCAGAAAATAGCCGATGTATGGATTGCATTGTTTAAATAAAGGAACATAAATATGGAGCGATGGGTCTTTAATAAAAACCCATATTCCTACAATAATACTTGCGCTCAGTAGTTGTAACAAAAATTTAGTTTTGCTAGAGATTCCTTTTTTGTATTGAATTTTATTCCAATCATCAAAAAAACCAATTGCACCAAAAAGTAGTAAGCTTAGGGTGATAAGCACTGTTTCAAGATGATGCCAATTATGCCAGAGAAGGGCATTGATAAAGAAAACAAGAAGAACAAAAAGGCCACCCATGGTTGGTGTGTCATCTTTGTTTTTATGATGACTGGGAGCTCTTTCACGTGTCTTTGAACGAAAGTATTGTTCAGAAAAGCGTAAAAAAGGATTTCCCAGTATAATTGCCAAAAATAATGCACTGAGCAATGCTGCAATTCCTCGCACACTAATGTAGTGAAATAAGGAAAAAAATCGATGATATTGTTGGAGCAACAATGAGCAGTGGTACATCATAATTTAAGCAGCAAGTGATGATAATATTTTATTATAAAGCTGTTTAATTTTAGGAGAGGCAAATCGATCAATATAATATGTTGTATTGATTCCATGTTGATCGTTAGCTTTTAAATTGAGTTTTGAATTTTTTAATAAAAGTTGCGTAATAGATTGAAGATCATGTAGTAGCGCAAGTTGCAGTGGTGTCATGCCAGCCATGCCTATAAGATTAACATTTGCTTCGTGCTTAATAAGATATGTTGCAATATCGGTCTGTTCATGAATAATAGCAATATGAAGTCCGGTATCACCATGTTCATCCATAGCATTAATAGATACTGGATTTGTATGATTTTGATGAAGAATTTCTGTTACTCGTGCAAGATCTCCTGTTTCACATGCTTCCCAGAATGTAAGCTTACTTTGAGGATTTGCAATGCTAGCATATTTTCTATGAAATGCGTGTACAGGTGCATAATGTATTAAAAGGGATGCAAATAATATTGTATGAAAAATACGTTTCATATAAATCCTTCATGATGTAATAAAAAAATATAAAATAAAAAACTGGATTAAACAATATCATGCTTTATAACAAAAATCTATGTTGATCAGAAAAATAACCAAATTAAAAAGTCGGCCTCAATTTTTTTGAGGCCGACTTTTTAATTGAATCTGATTTAGATCATTAATTAAAATGAAATACCTGCTTCACGTGCAACTTGCAATACGCTGTTGACGGTTGAAGCACCAGGAACTATTTGGTAGGTATATTTTGATATTCGACCAGCTCCATCGACGTGTACATCCATTTGATAGTTTTTGATGCATCCGTCAGTTTCGGTTTCTAAGTTCTTTAATTTTTCAAGATGGGTCGCACTTACAAAAATAACGTTCTGGTTTGCATGAATTGACTTGATAAATTTACAAGCAAATGCTTCACCTTGTTCACTGCCAGTTCCTGTAAAAATTTCATCAAGAATGACAAAGCCAAAATCATGAGAAGGAAGTGATTTTAATGAGAACATTAATTTTTCTGCACGATCAAGTTCTGCTCTGAATTTTGATTTTCCAGCACCAGTGTCATCACCAATATTCAAGTAGGTCAAGATGTTGGTGAATGGGGTAAACATCATTTTTTCTGCAGGTGCAATACCAAACGCTTGTGCCGTTAAGATGCTGATGATCAAGCCTTTCATCGTTGTTGATTTGCCACCAGTATTTGGACCAGTGATAATCATTGAACGTTCAGCGCCTGCATTTAATAAGACTGAATTTGCTACAGCATCAGCTGTTTTGATGAATGGATTCCAGAAATTTTTAACGTTTAAGATTGGCTTGGTTGATTTTTTAATGAAATCTACAAAGCAGAATTGTGCATTTGGCATATCTTTATGAGCATTCATTTTTGATGCAAGTGCAACGTATCCATCGATTTCACCGATGATATCAAATACATAACTAAATTCTTTACGAATTTCAGGTGTGCACAAATATTTGTACATCATAAAGGTTGCAGCCCATGAATCGCTGTTGCTATTGTTAGCAAAGTATTCATTTAATTGTTTGAATTCTGTCGAGCTGTTGATGTCTTTGCCATCAAGGATATCAAGTGCAATTTTATATTCAGGCATATTTTGATAGAGTGCAGGTAATTGGCTAAAAAGATTTAAAATCGCTCTTTGTGCGTTAATGTATTCAGCAACATGTTGAATGTTTTTATTCATAGTTGCAAAGTATGAGCTGTTTTTGTGATGATATGCATAGGTTCCACCAATTGATGCTAGGCTAGCAAGGGTGAATAAAGAAGTGAAAGAAGAAGAAGAAGATGGTTGTGAAGAATCCGTCTTTTTAGGCCATGAAGTTAATGCGGTTGCCCCAAAAAACAGAGTTGCAATAGCACCTAATGCATAAAAAGAAGCATTTTCTCTTTTTAATGTAGTAATAGAATTTCCTGAAACCATCCAAGGCATGATTGTTTTAAGCCCAGCTTGTTCAATGGAATTTTTTGTACAAAAATCAATGTAATATTGTTCATTTTCTTTCATGATTTCTAATTGATCGATAAATGCATCATGCCAGTTGCTGTTTTTTTGGATTGCGCGAATACAATTTTGACGTGCTTGTAATTTAGCAACATTGGTTGATGGCATCGCAAGAATTTCAGAGAAACGTTTTTTACCAATTAAAGTAAAAAGACCTTGGCTGGAATCGCTGTGATCTTCAATTTTAGTAAGTCGATTTACCAATGAATCTTCTGGGCGATTGGTTCCACGAACGATTTGGAGTGCACTCCAGGTTGTTGAATCAAGATGAGATGGCTCTTGGTCGTGTGATGGAATAAAGCAGTTGTCGAGTAAAATCTTCATTTGAAGACCAGGATTAAACGAAACAGGAGAATTGTTTGTTGCTTGTGTGTTAAATGGATTTGCCCCTGCAGTTCGTGAACCTTCCATTGATGGCATTGCTAAGTCATAGCCGAGCATCATTTCTTTGTAGAGTTCTTCAAAGCAAGCTTCGTCATAATTTGCGTGTAACAATCCAGCTGCGCTTATGCTTGCAGCAAGAAGAAGTACAGAAAGTATTTTTTTGGTAATCATATGTTGTATCCTTTTTGAATAGATATTAATAAAATAGATCATCATGGTTTTATAGTATCTAGAATCTAAAAAATGTCTACTAGTCGTAATAAAACATTGAAATCGATTATTTTAAAAACAAACGCTTCAAAAAATCGCTATTTTTGATTAAAAATATTTCAAATAAAAATCATAAAAATAACCTTTTTTAAAAAAGGTTATAAAAAAACGGGCCCCTTTAAAAGGAGCCCGCTAGATTTCAAGTTTTAAATATTTTTATATTAATCAAATGAAAGACCTGAGTCTTCAGCAACTTGCATCGCACTGCTGATTCTTGAAATTCCAGGAACTAATTTGTAGGTGTATGCTATTACTTGATCTTTACTATCAGTTTTAACTTCAACTTGGTAATTTTTAACAATACCTTTTGTTTCTTGTTCAAGGCGTGTAAGTGGCTTAAAGTGCGTCGCATTAACAAAAATAACGTTCTGAAGTGTACTTAATTTTTTCATTAAGTCATATGCGAGAGATTCCGCTTTATCAGGAGATGTGCCTGTAAAAATTTCATCAATCATTGCAAAGCCAAATTGATGAGGAGCAAGATTTTTTAATGAGTTTAAAAGTTTTTGAGCACGTTCTGCTTCAGCTTTAAATAAAGATTTACCGCTTGCTGTATCATCACCAATATTTAAGTATGTTGTCACATGTTCAAAAGGAGTTAATGTTATTGATTTAGCTGCTGCGATACCGAATGATTGAGCAAGTATAATATTGAGAGCGACTCCTTTCATATTTGTTGATTTTCCACCAGTGTTTGGACCGGTAATCAAGATGCAACGTTCTTTACCTGTATTTAATGAAATACTATTTGGTACTGCTTGTGATGCTGGAACAAAAGGATTCCAAAACTCATTAATTTCAAGAACAGGTTTTTTGCTATTTTCAACAAAATCTGCAAAACAGAATGGTGCATTGATGCTGCCTGTGTGAATGTTGATTTTTTGAGCTAAAGCAGCATATGAATCAAGTTTGCCTGTAAAATGTAGTACGTTTTGAAATTCTTTACGAACTTCAGGATCACATAAATATTGATGAGCAAAGATAATTTTTCTTATCGATGAAAAGACCGATGCTTCACCATCATCAAAGGTGCTCTGTTTTAAGAGTTTGTATACTTTGTTTTCTTCTAATTTTTTATATTCAACAATTGCCTCAGGCATTAAAACATGTAATTCTGGATGTTGTGCCACGATTGTTGTAAGTGCATGCATCGAGCGCATCATTTGTGCAACTTTAATAAGATGTGTTTGCACTTGTTTACGAGCACAATCATATTGTTTTTGTTCCGCAAGACAAATCAATGTCATGAAGCCCGCATATGCTGCAGCTGGAATCATCTCATGCTGTTGTGTTGAAATCCATATGGAACCTATTGTAGCTAATGGCATAATTCC
>CAZZPM010000054.1:0-5364 GCA_964655535.1 uncultured Pseudomonadota bacterium | reverse complement strand
CTTTTGCAACGTATTCATCAATGCAACATCGCCACCAGAAAGAAAATCATACGCCATTCGAGTAGCTGAGAGCGCCATGAGCGTTCCAGTAAATCGTGCAGCAACATGCTTCTTGTTAACTTTTTTAATGACCTTGTGACGTTTTTTCCAAACATCCCATGCAGAACAGACTTCTGATTTTTTTGCAAGTCGCGCTTGTTCATTCGTTACTTGTCGTTTTGCTTCAAAATATCCCGTCACCAAGAGTGCCAGTAATAATTCTGATGGAGCTGCACAATTTTCTAAAAATTTTGTTTGAGCAATACCTGGATGCAATGATAAAACAGGCCGTAAAAATGAACCTAAAAGCCATGCAGAAATCCTCGCAATACCCACACCAACCGTTCCTCCCGATACTAATAATGGCATTAATGCTTGTTGTATAGAAGTAAAATCAATGTTAAGAGCAAACAAATTATCATACCAGTTAGCCCAGCCTTGATAAAAACTATATTGATCATAAAAATCAACCATATTGTTCATATCAAAATAACCTTGTGCAAGCACTAAAAAAGCAAGGGGCTTATACCACGCTTTATAGACTGTTTTAATTTGAGTATCATCAGCATTCAATGCTTTGCGCCACTGTTTCCAACTTCGTACAATTTTTTCTTTTTTAATTTTCTTTAATACTTTTTCAAATTCAGCAATCTCTTCTATCAATTGATCAGGATTTTTATCTAATGCTAAAAAGGCCTCTGATCCTTTTGGTAGCTCAAAAGCGACTGCAAGTTCTTGACGCAATTCATGTATTGTCTTTTCAAGATCATCAATTTTTGCTTCTTGTATATCTTTTAATGGTTTATTGATTGAAGACTTCATATGAGAATAAACATGATATAACGAAGAAACGAATCCAACAAATCCTGCTGATTTAAAAGCGCGTTGACCAATTGCAGCTTCTGTAAACGGAATATGCGCAGCAGAATTGATCGGCATCAAGCTGATCATCAAACTGAAAATAAATAAAAAATAGCGCAACAATTTCATTATTAAAGCCATCATGGTAAAACAGAACAAACAAACCTTTCTCAGAACCCTTTTCTATAAAGTAGAATTCTCTTCATTATTCACTATTCAAAGATAGAACATATTTTCAATAATCACAACTTGAAAATAATAAAAAGAGCCATTTTATGAGAAAAACAGATAGTTTTCCTGCAAAATGACTCTTTTTAAATTAAAAAAATGTAAACTGACCTACCAAAGCAATAATGACTCCGCCTTGGCAATCAATGCATCAATGCTCAGCCCAGCCTCTTGCGTTCCATCAACATGACGCAATGTAACCTGCCCTTGCTCAATCTCACGCGCTCCTACAACCAACATCATCGGAATCTTACTCAGTTGTGCTCGACGAATTTTTGCTGAAATCTTATCATTCGAATTATCAACTTCAACTCTAAAACCTGCTTTTTTAAGCATTTTTTGATATTGAAGTGCTCCCTCACTCTGCTGCTCAGTGATCGTTAAAACAGTCATTTGAACCGGAGCAAGCCAAAATGGCAGATGTCCTTTTGTATGCTCAAGCAACATGCCCATAAACCGCTCAATCGATCCATAAATCGCTCGATGAATCATCACCGGCTCTACTTTCGTTTGATCTGCTTGAACAACGCCTAATTTAAAATTGTGCGGCATATTTGGATCAACTTGTACCGTTCCACATTGCCATTCACGACCAAGTCGATCTTTAATTTTTATCTCAATTTTGGGACCATAAAATGCACCCTCTCCGGCCTGCATTGCATACTTCAATCCAAGGCGATCAAGTGCACTGCACAAACCAGCAGTTGCTATTTCCCACATTGCATCGGTTCCCATCGATTTTTCTGGACGTGTTGAAACTGCAATAATCAAATCATCAAATCCAAAACTCGCATATAATGTTTGAGCTAACTCCATCACTTTTACCACTTCATCTTCAATCTGTTCAGGCAAACAAAAAATGTGTGCATCATCTTGCGTAAAACTACGAACGCGAAAGAGGCCATGCAAAACGCCGGATAATTCATATCGATGGCAGACACCATATTCAGCAATACGCATTGGCAATTCACGATACGAATGTGGACGCTCTGAAAAATATAAAACGCATGATGGACAATTCATTGGCCTAACCCAATGAGGCGCTTCTTCAACCATCACTTCATACGCATTTTCTTTATAATTTGCATGATGCCCTGAGGTCACATACAATGACTCATGATTTAAAAGCGGCGTTTTAATTTCAAGATAATCATCTTGCTGCAAATGTCGTGAATAAGCGATTAACAAGTTATAAACTTTGTTTCCTTTATCATGAAAAAAAACGCCCCCAGCCGACTCTTCATGAAAACTAAATAAATCAAGTTGTTGCCCTAAAAGACGATGGTCATATAACTTTGCTTCTTCAATCTGTTGAAAATGCTGATCAAATGATTCTTTAGTCAAAAATGCAACACCTGAAATACGCTGCAATGGAATACCATTTCGATCTGCTCGCCAATACGAACCAGACACTGCAGTCAATTTAAAATATTTAATTTCACCTAATGTTTCAACGTGGCCACCACGACAGAGATCAAAAAAATCTCCTTGATGATAGATGCCGACCGTTTCACCTTCAATACCATCGATCAACTCTTGTTTAAATTGATTATCAGGATACATTGAACGCGCTTGATCTTTGGGAACTTGACCCCCTTCAATAGCATAATTTTTTTTTGCTAGTTCATGCATCCGCTTTTCAATCACTGGCAAATCATCGATGGTAAAATTTTTTTCCGGTAAAAAATCATAAAAAAAACCATGCTCAGTCACCGGACCAATCGTCATCTTGGTACCTGGATATAATTGACTCACTGCATGAGCAAGAAGATGCGCAGCTGAATGACGCAACGCAAACAGAGGAGTTACTTTTTCTTCCATGATTTTTTTCCTTTTTATTTTTAATCTAATAATCGAAGTCGTTGTGCAACTTTTTCTATCATCATCACGAGTGCTCCATCGCCCATCACATTGGCTGCTGTTCCGAATGGATCTTGCATCAAATAAAGCGCAGTAATCAATGAAATCATGTCAGGAGAAAAATGCATCATTGACTGCAAAACGGGAATCATCACCATGATGCCACCACCAGGAATACCCGCAACCGCTAACATTGAAATAACAAAATATCCCAAAAATATAAAATATTGAAAAAAATTCGGAACAGTTCCAAAAAACATTGCATGCGTCACCAATGCTAAACAAGGAATACTAATCGCGTCACCAAGAAGATGTACATTGGCCAAAATAGGAATTGCAACATGTGCCAATCCTTCATTAACATCATTTTTTTCTGCAACATCAAGCGTCACCGGAATCGTTGCGGTACTTGACATCGTACTTAATGCAGCAATATAACTTGGCAATGCCGTTGCTATTTTTTTTCGTGCAGCTGCAAAACTTCCCACTTGACTCACCAGATACCAGATCCCCAACAAGATCCACTGCAAAATGATCATCAATAAAAAGGTTCGTGAATAATCTCCAACCGCTTGTTCCAGCAATCCTTCATCTTGAATTTTTAATAAAAACCCAAAAACATATAAGGGCAAAAACGGCATCACACAACGCTTAATAAGAAAATCTATTCCTTTTTTTAATCGTGATAATGCAATTTCAGCTGTTCGAACCGGATACCAGGTTAAAGCAATGCCCGCAAACAATGCGGCCAAAAGCGCTTGTTCTGAGGGGACCAAGGGAGAAATATTAATAATAAAGTATGGCTCCAGACTCCAAAACGACTCCATTGTTGCAACAGCTGTTCCTTGTTGTAATAAAAATGGCATGCATGATGTACAGACAAAATAAGAGGTAATGCCCACAATACAATTTGAAATACAGACCATCGTTAACAAAACTGCTAAAATTAAAGGAGCATTTTTTCTCAATGCCAAAATACCGGTCATCACATAACTAAAAATCAAAAAGGGCAACAAGGCCAATAAAAATGTTTTAAATAAAACGCTCACGGTAAAAATAGAACGTACTAACCAGAACGGCATTGATGAACCAAACAACAAAACAACTACTGCAATCACCAATAATTGCATCGGCAAAGGAAAACGAAAATGAATCATGAAAACTTCCTTTTTTATTCTTAACTAGCAAGTTGCTGCTGATCATCAGCATCAGGTATTTGTACTGCTGCTTCTGTCGCTTTTTTTTCTTCTTTGTATTGTTGTCGGGCCATGCGATAGATCATTTCTTGAATAGACATTTCGATGCGCTCAACTTGTTTCATCTGTGCATCAAAACCGAATAAATAGCGAGAAAAACTAACACGCAAATCTTTTTTAACGGTTTTGATATACCGCTTCACATGCTGAATTTTTCCTGCTACCAATCGTTCTTTTTCTACTTCTGTCAATGCATCATGCCCCAAAAACCACTTGTATGTTTCAAGTTCTGTATTAATTGGCAAATCGTACAACATCGGAGCTTGAACATTTTTAACAAAAGAACAAAGCATAATCTCTTCTGCAAATTCACGATGCATGTCGCGCAATAGTTGCATGTAAGTCGCAATACTTCTGACAAAATGTTCATAGTGAGACTTATTAATTTCAACTTTATAGGTATCAATCAAAATATGAATACGTCCTGCAATGCTATTATTTTTTTCATGTGCAAGTCGCTCTTTTTCTTCAATTTCTTGTTGCATTTCTTGCAACTCAACAAGCATCACAGCAAATTGAGCAGAAACGGCAGCCGGAACTGGGTGAATCATCACTTGTATTTTTTCAATCGGCTTTTGATCTTCTTGTTGAACTGCGTGCTCAAGAACGTCATTATTTGATTCTTGTTCAAACACTGCTTGATTCTGTTCTTGTTCTGAAAGCACTACGCTTTGATCATCTTTTTTGATTATTTCCATCGTCTTATCCTTCTATAATTTTTAAATTTTTTATTTCATCTTAAAACAACATCTCTCCAAAAATTTAAAATGTTTGTACATAAGCGTAGCGAATAATAAAAAAATTGCAAAAAATATGACCTTGAAACTTTTCATGCTATACTTTCTAAGTTAAGATTTTTTGAGCCTCTTTTTTGAAAGTTATATTATGAAAAAATTACCTTTAGGTATTCAGACCTTTTCGAAATTACGCGAAGAAAATTGCGTCTATGTCGATAAAACTAAACACATTTATCAATTGCTTCAAGGCTATTGCTACTTCTTTGCTCGCCCACGACGCTTTGGAAAATCAATTTTATGTTCAACCTTAGCCTCATTATTTCAGGGGAAAAAAGAACTCTTTGAAGATCTTTGGATAACCAAAAACACCGATTATACTTTTC
>CAZZPM010000053.1:0-5971 GCA_964655535.1 uncultured Pseudomonadota bacterium | reverse complement strand
CACCCATTGCATGGGCTAAACAAACACGTTTTTGTCAACCTAACCACCCTCGTCACCAAAGCCCAAAATAGAGTCATCACCACTGCCAAGAGTATGAAACTTTTCAACTTATTACTCGATTATCATGCAGCAACAAATATAAAAAATAATAATGGCGAAACACTTTTACACGTAGCAATCAAAAAAAATAACTTTAGAGCAATACAAATACTCCTTACAAAGGATTCTTCTTTAATCAACATACCCAATAACTATGAAGAATCACCATTGCATACAGCTATCAAAGAAAATAATAACGCTATAACAGAATTCTTATTAGAACAAAAAGCATCAATACATGCTACCGATAAAACAGGAAATACCCCTCTATTTTTAGCTGCAGCAAAAAGCAATATGAAAATCATCTCTGCATTAATAAAACATGGTGCATCAATCAATATTAAAAATAAAAATAATGCTTCGATCTTACATTATGCTGCAAGAAATACCAATTTTGATGTTTTTCAATTTTTCATAGAGAATACACATACCATATATCAAAAAGATAATGATGGGAATACTCCTTTACATGAAGCTGCTTATCACGGCAATGAAAAAAATATAGAATTACTGCTACAAAAAGGGGCCTTTGTTGATGAAAAAAATACTGATTTAAAAACAGCTTTACATGAAGCCTGTAGCAATAATTATGAAAGTGCCATTCTCTTATTAAACTATAATGCTTGTCCAAATAGTATTGATATTAGGGGCAACACTCCTTTACATTATGCTGCAAAATATTCTAATGAATCTACTATTTTAGCATTACTTAATGCTGGTGCAGATATCAACACACAAAATAAAGATGGTAACACAGCATTACATGAAGCAGCAGCTCACAAAAAAGAAAAAAATATATCGACACTTTTAAAAAATGGCGCTTTAGTTGATATACAAAATACTCAATTAAAGACAGCATTACATTACGCAGCTGAACAAAGTTTACATGAAAGCATCATGCTTCTGTTACACTATACAGCTTCTCTCAATATCATTGATTTTAAAGGAAACACGCCTTTACATTATGCTGCTCAAAAAAATAATAAGGATATTCTGCTTACCTTAATCAATGCACATGTTGATATCAATATTCAAAATAATCAGGGATATTCAGCTCTTCATGAAGCAGCATATTATGGCAAAAAAGAAAATTTAGAACTTTTAAAAAAATATGGCGGAGATCCAACATTATTATCTCATGAACTTGAAACAGCTGATGACCTATATGCCAAGCGTCATTCAAAATGGTTAACTGGAACTAAGATTGCCATAGGACTTACATCAATACTTGCATATGCTGGATTATTACATTGGTGGGTAACTGGGCAAATTTTACCTACCTTCAATTAAAAAGATCACTGAGGTAATTTTACCAATGCGCAAGTGAAGCAAGTGATTTTCGATCACCAGCAAAGACCAGAATATCATTTTCAAGAATCAAATAATCCTGTTTGACGAGCACAAAATCATCACCTTTTTTCACCGCGATACATCCAACTTTTCCCGATTTACATAAACGAAGTTCTGAGATTGTGTGATGCGCAAAACTTTCAGGTGCTTGCACAACCGTCACGGCAAATTGGTCAGCAACAGGAATTAACTCAACAAGAGGAATGCTTAATTTATCTGCTAATCGCACACCCATGTCACGCTCGGGAAGAACGACCCGATCAGCACCAACTAATTTTAAAATATCTTCGTGAATGGTATTAATTGCACGAGCGATAACATACGGAAGTCGTAATCGTTTTTTAAGTAATGCAGTAATTAAAACTGATTGAGCAAAATCTTCACCTGTTGCAACAATTACTGTGTCCATCTCATTAACACCAACAGCAAGTAGTGAATCTGCATCAACAATGCGTGTACAAATTGCTTGCGTCACATCATCACGAATATTTTCAACAATAGCTTCACTGCTATCAAGCGCCAAAACTTCAGCACCTTGATTTGCTAAACTTTTTGCAAGTTGATATCCAAATCGCCCTAATCCAATAACACAAAATTTCATATTTTTTCCCTATCCTATCAAAACCCGCTCTTCAGGATATCGATACAACTGTTTTTCTTTTACTCGTTTAACCGCTAAGACCAATGTTAATGATCCTACACGCCCAACAATCATACTAATCATTAAAATACTTTTTCCTATAAAACTCAATGATCCGGTAATCCCTCGAGAAAAACCGACCGTGGTAAATGCAGAAACTGCTTCAAAAACTATATCAATAAAAGAATGCCCCGATTCAAACCAGAACAACAAACTTGCTGTAAATCCAATCCAACAGATGCCTAACATAATAATGGTAATCGCTTTATAAATTTGCTCATTTAAAATTTCACGACCAAAACACTCCACATGTGCTCGTCCACGAATAACTGAAAGCATCGTTGCAAAAATAAGTGCTATCGTCGTCGTTTTAATCCCACTCCCTGTTGAACAAGGACTCGCTCCCACAAACATAAGAGCCATCATGCCAAGTAGAGTCACATTTCGCATCGCCATCATTGATGTTGTAATAAAACCCGCGCTCCGCGAAACAATTGATAAAAAAAATGCATTCATAATTTTTTCATACCAAAGAAGATGTCCCCATGCATGATTCCACTCACTCACCGAATACAAAACAGTTCCAATCAAAAGCAGCGCAGCAGATGTCCAAAAAACTAATTTCGTATGTAATGAAAATCCATATATTTTTTGTTTTCCATACCAAAATGAAAGCCACAAGGCTTGAATTCGTTCGCCGACTTCATACCAGACCACAAAACCAATGCCCCCAAAAACAGTCAAAATACCTAAAATTGATAAAAGAAAAAGATTCTGTTGATATGCATACAAATTAGTATGAAACAGAGAAATGCCTGCATTACAAAACGCAGAGACTGAATGAAAAATCGCATAAAAAAGTGCCTGTTTCCATGGCATACTCACAGCAAAAAAAGGATATAATAATGCGGCACCAAGCGATTCAATAATAAACGTTGTTACAACAACAAGTCCTAAAAAAAATCGAACACGATTCATCAATTCAAACTCAAGTAATTTTCCAACCATAACAGTTGCTGCAAGTCCCATCTGAGAAAATAAAGAAAATAAAAATAACGAAAAAGTCATAAGCCCAAGTCCACCAACTTGCATCAAAATCAGAATAATAAAATGGCCAAACCAAGAAAAAGAATCGATAGGAATAACCGAAATCCCTGTCACACAAGTGACTGATGTTGCCGTAAACAAAAGATCAAATGAATCCATCGGTACAACTTGTGCAATTGATAAAGAAAGAAGGCCATACCCTGATAAAATAACCGCAACAAATGAAAGAAATAAAAGTCGCCCTGCTGACAAATAAAAAAATCGACTTCCCATGCCCCACCTTTATTCTTTGTTGCTTATTTTTATATTTTTATGATTTAAAAAAATAAGCAGCGCCGATCAAAATTGCAATCTTAACACAGACCAACGATACCACAGGTGTTGCATATCGGTCAATACATGAAAGAATTACTCCGCCCCAGCGATAGGTTATCCAAGTCACCAAATAAAAACGAGTTAAACGTGCAAACAACAAAGCCGAAATAAATGAAACATACGAGATATTACAAAACCCTGCAGAAAGCGTAATTGCCTTAAAGGGCAGTGGCAAAAAAGCCCCTACAAACACAACAAGCTGTTGATGCGCATGATAATGTCCAACCAATGATTGAAAAAACGCTGGTGTAACAAGGTGCCCCACAATCCAATTCCCAACTAAATGCCAAAAAAAAGCACCGATCAAATACGCAATCGACCCACCAATTCCTGAAAGAACCGTTGCAACAACCGCATAACGAAAATACTTTTTTGGTTGCTCAAGAGTAAAAAATATTAAAAATGGATCAACCGGTAAAAATAAAACTGTTTCAAAAAGACTCGCTAACGCAATCCACCATTCAGAATACTCTGAAGCAGCTTTTGCTCGTACCCATACAAAAACAGCATTATTTTTCATGAAACCCCTTGCGATAAAATCACTTAAACTGCTAACAACACATTCAAATAATGTCCTAACTCTTCAACTGAAATACGAACTTGTTCCAGTGTATCTCGATTTCGTGCAGTTACTTTACCATCTTCTGCTGTTTGAAAATCAACAGTAAAACAGACAGGTGTTCCAATTTCATCTTGGCGACGATATCGTTTTCCAATCGATCCTGCATCATCGTATTGAACCGCAAATCCATGCTTTTTAAGCGTCTTTACAATTGCTTGCGCTTCAGGTTCTAATTTTTTAACCAGAGGTAAAATTGCTGCAGTAATAGGAGCAACTGCTGGATGCAAACGTAATAAGGTCCGCATTTCGCCCTCAACAACATCTTCAGCATATGCATCAAACAACAAGGTTAAAAATAATCTATCAACACCAACCGAAGCCTCAATAACATGGGGCATGTATGATGCACGCGTTGCTTCTTCAAAAACAGCTAAATCTTTTTTTGCATGATCGGTATGCTGCTGTAAATCAAAACTACCGCGATGTGCAATGCCTTCAAGCTCTTTCCAGCCAAACGGAAATTCATATTCAACATCAGAACATTTTTTTGAATAATGTGCTAACTCATCTGAAGCATGATCACGTAGACGCATACGATTCATATTCAGACCAAGAGAACGATAAAAATTAAATCGATGCTTACGCCAAAAATCAAAAAACTGATCTGATTCTTCCGGCTTGCAAAAAAATTCAAGTTCCATTTGTTCGAATTCACGCATGCGAAATAAAAATTGTTTAGGCGTAATTTCATTACGAAATGCTTTACCAATTTGACCAATACCAAAGGGCATTTTAACGCGCGAGCTCGTTAAAACATTTTTAAAATTAACAAAAATTGATTGAGCAGTTTCAGGACGTAAATACGCAACGGAAGCCGCATCAGCCATGGCGCCCATTTTAGTTTCAAACATTAATTTAAATTGACGTGCTTCAGTCCATGATTTATTGCCGCAATGAGGACATGCTTTTTCAAGATTAATCTCATCAGCACGATACCGCTTTTTGCATGACAAACAATCAACCATCGGATCACTAAAATTTTCCACGTGCCCTGATGCTGTCCAAACTTCATGATGCCCCAAAAGCGCACCATCCATCATCACCACATCATAATCCAAAGCTGCAAATTGATTGGTCCAAATGTTTTTAATATTCTGCTTCATTGCATAGCCCAAAGGGCCAAAATCATAAACTCCATTGAGTCCACTATAAATTTCAGCAGAAGGAAATACAAAGCCGCGTCTTTTGCAAAGCGAAACAATTTTTTCAAGCGTAACGATATTTTTTTCAGTTGATGCCATAACATGCCTTTATAAAATATATGCTATCCAACAATAAACTTCATTAGATGCATGATATCATATGTAAACAATTTTGCATAGAAAATCCTTGCATTTAAGCCCCTTTTATTTAAAATTATGAAAGATATTTTAAAAGAAAATAAGGAAAGAAAATGAGCGCCACCAAACAGATAGTTCTTGTTCCGCATGATAGCAATTGGAAAAAAATTTTTGAAACAGAACAGGCAGCACTTAAAAAAACACTTGGAAATAATTTCATAAGCATCCATCATGTCGGATCAACCGCTATCCCTGAACTTGTGTCAAAACCAAAAATTGATATAATTTGTGAAGTTCATAATCCTGAAGCAACAATTGCACAACTCAAAAATCTTAGTTATGAATACAAAGGCGAATTCAATATTCCACTTCATTGGGGATTTGCAAAGCGTGGTCCGATCAACTTTAATCTACATGTCTATCATCAAAATAATCCTGAAGTTAAACTTAATCTTATGTTTCGCGATTGGCTCAAAGAGCACCCAGAAGATCGTCAAACGTATGGAACAATCAAAGAACAACTTTTGACCAATCCAAAAAATCACCAAAAAGATAATC
>CAZZPM010000052.1:4680-6095 GCA_964655535.1 uncultured Pseudomonadota bacterium | reverse complement strand
TTGGTTGCGGGGGCTGGATTCGAACCAGCGACCTTTGGGTTATGAGCCCAACGAGCTACCAGGCTGCTCTACCCCGCGATCACTTTTTAACTCAAGCAGTTCATGATTTCATAGTACGCTCTTTTAAGATGATGTCAATTAAAAATAAAAAATATTTTATCTTCACCTCATTCCATCTATAAAAATAGATATTTTAGGCGCAACTGATTCCTTGACAAATGAACGGTTTTCTTATTTGATTAGACAATGTTTTATCCGTTTTTTTTACTTTTTTTGAAGGAGTAGAGATTCTATGAAAAGTAATTTTTTTAACTATTGTCGCCTCGCATTTTTATGCACGGTAATCATTCAAAGCAGCACTCTTTTTGCTGTTACAGTAGAATCAATCAATGATCGAGCAATTACCAAAGCACAAAAAGATTATGCCGATCAAACTGATACCGATTTAATTAAATCAAATCGTCTTCCGGGCGACACCAAGTCATTCGTCATCTATCGAGGTGATGGAAAATTAAGTATTGGTGCACGCGCAGCGGAAGAATACTATTTTTACAAAAATGCAGCAATGCTCAATGATGCGCTCCCTGATGAATATGGATTCTTTAAAACGACCGCTGATATTTTCTTACAAACACACTGGGGAAAACAGAAATATAGCCATAAAGCGATTGAAGCATATTTTTGTTTGCGCCATAAAAGTGAATGGGGACTTTTTGGCAAAACAACAGGAACTAGCAAAGAATCAGTCAAAGTTAATCAAACCGTTTTGGGCACTCATGGCCACACAGCAACTAAACCCTTAATCTGGCTTAAAGATGCCTGGATCAAAGTGAGCTTGAATGCTATGCTCAACCAAAAATGGGAAAATAAACATTTTCTTAAACTTGGATTTTTTCCTTTTCAACTCGGACGCGGAATCGCTTTCGGTCAAGGCTACGGCACCTCAAAAGACTTTTTGGGCATCTACAATCGTATCAACGATTTTTGTGCACCAGGAATTTTATTAAGCGGTTCATTACTCAAAGATGTTCTTGAGTATGATTTATACTACGCAAAATATGATGAAAAAGGACAATCCCAAGGACAAACTTTTGCATCCACGCGTGAAAATCATGTTGGCAAACGAACAACTCCATTTCGTGGCGTTGGCAAAGATGATGAAGCATGGGCAATGCAACTGCGTTGGACACCACTCAATAACAAAAAATATGGAACCATTGATATCAATCCCTACATTTTTGTAAACGAAGCGTCTGATCGTGCGGTTGAATTTGAAAGTGATAGCAAGAGCCGTCTTGGTTCAGGTGGTGTAAATGTTGAATATATTCATTCACGCTTTGAAATTGGTGGTGAATGTGCATTCAACTTTGGTTTCGAACAATTGTATAATATTGATCGTAATGTTATTAAGATGA
>CAZZPM010000052.1:0-4580 GCA_964655535.1 uncultured Pseudomonadota bacterium | reverse complement strand
CGCAACGAATATCGTGGCTGGATGGTTGTTGGTGATGCATCATACATCATTCCTCAAATTAACATGAGACTTTCAGCTGGCGCGGGTGCTGCATCTGGTGATCAAAATCCACACAAAGATGAAAAAAATAAAACCTACAAAGGATTTATTGGTCTTCATGAATTATATTCAGGATCTCGCGTTTCAAGTATTTTCTTTTTAGATCAACGTACTATCAAACGCCCACTTACTTTAGTTGACTCAGGAAAAGATGCACACGTTGAAGACAGCAGCTTTACCGATTTATGGTACTTGGGTCTTGGTGGAACCTGGAATCCAACGATTCATGGACACAAATTCTGTTTAAACATGAACAGCATGTTCTTTTTCAAACAGTTTCCATCGAAAAAATATGATGTTGAAAAAAGCAAATTGAGCGATCAAAATGCAAGTCCTTATTTTGGGCATGAAATTAACCTGTTAACAGAATATGTTATTTTCACCAATTTAAAATTATCGGCAAAATTTGCAGCGTTTATTCCCGGTAGTTATTACAATGACATCCGAGGAACACCGCTTAAAGATGATATTTTTAGCCGACTTGAAGAATCTGACAAATCACAACTTGATTCACAAAATTATCGTATGAATAATCATACCGCATATTTTATGAATTTTAGACTTGAATATCGTTTTTAATTGATACTTTTCAACAAGCCAATTATTGGGTGAGTGAGCAATAGAGCTCACTCACCCTTTTTTCTTTGAATTTTGAAAACTTCACAAAAAAATTAATTCTGATAAACTTTTTATACTTAAAGTTTTCAAAGTACTATTCAAGTTTGATCGGAAAAAATATGAATAAACATTCACATGGTTCAGTAACATTCATTATCATGGGTGCATCGGGTGACTTAACCAAACGAAAACTGATTCCTGCGATTTATGCATTATTACACCATCAAAAAATAAACTCATGCGCCATTGTAGGTGCTGCATTAACAGATACAACAGCAGAAGCAATTTTAGAAAGTGCAGCAGCATTTATCCCCCATAAAGATCCTAAAGTCTGGCAGCAATTAGTTGATTCTTTTTTATATATTCGTGCCGATTTTTATCGTGATTCAGACTATGATCTGTTACATGAAACAATCACCAGAATCGAACAAAAGAAAGAGCTTGCTGGTAATCGCATTTTTTATTTCGCCACCATGCCTGAACACTTTGCTCCAATCACCAACAAACTTGCTATCCATGGATTTATAAAAAAAGAAACAACAAAAAAAACAAGCTGGCCGCGTGTTGTCTATGAAAAACCTTTTGGCGATAACTTTAGATCAGCACAGACAATCAACGAACAGATCGCTCGCATTTTTTATGAAGAACAAGTTTTTAGAATTATTCATTATTTAGGCAAAGAGATTGTCGGCAACATTGCACTGCTCCGATTCACTAATCTTTTTTTTCAACCGCTCTGGAATAATCAATACATTGAATCGGTTGAAATCAGCATCAATGAAAAAATTGGCATTGAAAATCGCGGAGAATATTATGATAAATATGGCGTTCTTAAAGATGTTGTACAAAATCATTTATTACAGATGCTTGCACTGGTCGCCATGGAACCGCCAACAAATTTAAGTGGTGAATCGATCCGAGACCAGAAATCAGCTGTTCTTCAAAAAACAAAAATTGACTCGATGCTTTTGGGACAATATCAAGGATATCAACAAGAAGCACACGTCAACCCAGCATCAACAACGCCAACGTTTGCGGCACTCAAATTATCAATTGATAATGAACGCTGGAAAGGAGTTCCTTTCTTTTTAAAAACAGGAAAATTTTTACACAAAAAAGAAGCTTCAATTCACATTAAATTTAAACAAATTCCCTGCTTGCTTCTTGAAAATTGTCCGGTCGATTCAAATTATTTAACCATTTCAATCGAACCTGATGAAGGATTTTTTTTAGAAATTAATGCAAAAAAACCGGGGCTCAATTATGCCATCACACCGGTCACCATGAACTTTTGTCATCGATCATTATTTGGTCCCAACACAACGCAAGCGTATGAAGCGCTTCTTACTGATGTGATCAAAAATGATCAATCAGTTTTTGTGCGCGCTGATGAAATTGAATATGCTTGGAAAATTATTGAAGATGAAAAACAGAACGATCACTTGTATCAATACGCGCCTGGATCAACAGGACCTCGTGAATTACAAGAATGGTCAAAACAAATGAAAATACGGTGGAGATCATGAATATAGGATGTATCGGACTCGGAAAAATGGGTGAAGCTATTGCATATCGTGCAAGCAAAGGTGGACATACAGTTTGGACTTTTGATGAAGATGAAAAAAAAGCACTTGCAACAATGCAATATGGTGCACGCGCTTGCAATTCAATCGAACAATTGGTCAGTGAATGTTCAGTCATCTGGCTGATGCTCCCTGCTGGAAAAGTAGTCGATTATGTTCTGCATCAATTGTATCCTTCCTTGCGCAGCGACATGATTGTTATTGATGGCGGCAATAGTTGGTATCAAGACAGCCAAAGGCGCGCATCAGACCTTGCAAGCATTGGTGTTCACTTTCTTGATGTTGGAACTTCGGGCGGCGTTGATGGCAAAGAAAAAGGATTTTCATTAATGATCGGTGGAGCAAAATCAGCGTACGACCAATTAGCTAGTCTCTTTCGTGCACTTGCAGCACTTGACGGCTATGCATACATGGGACCATCGGGATCAGGACATTATGTTAAAATGATTCACAACGGTATTGAATATAGTCTACTTCAAGCATACGCCGAAGGAATTCAGCTGATGCAAAGCAGTCCTTTTAAAGAACTTGATCTTGAAAAAGTGACAAAAGTTTGGCAAAACGGTTCAATCATTCGTTCATGGATTGGATCAATGCTGCATGAAATTATAGAAAAAAAACCTGACCTTGATCAAATTTCAGGAAGTATCGGTGAAAATGGAACGGGCAATTGGATGCAAAAAGAGGCTTCCACTTGTCAGGTTAAAACACCGATGCTCAATGAAGCACTTGCAATGCGTGCATGGTCACGTGAAACTGGTGGTGACGTAAGCACAAAAATTGTAGCACTTTTACGCAATCGTTTTGGTGGACATCCGTTACAAAAAGAAGAAAAAAAATGAACAAAAAAATAATTGATATATCATGGCCAATTTCACCAAAGATGACTCAGTACAAAACAAAAAAAGAAGTACTTTTTACTGAAACCAAAAATATTGATATAAACGGCGTTGAAGAGCATCTCATACAACTCGGTTCACACACCGGGACACACATTGATATGCCCGCTCATTTTATTAAACAAGGCTCACGAAGTATCGATCTTGAAAAATTAAACGGGCTCTGCTTCGTCATTGATGCAACAAACATCGATGATGAGATCAATGCAGATTTTTTAGAAAAACAAAATATTGATGTCAGCATCAAGCGTATTCTTTTCAAAACAAAAAATAGCTTTTTAAAAGATACCGATCCTTTTAACCCTGATTTTATTGCACTTGATGCCTCAGCTGCACAATGGTGCGTTGATCACGGCATTACCGTTGTTGGTATCGATTATTTGGGCATCGAACATTCAAATCCTGCACACGAAGTTCATATGATTTTATTATCGAATGATATTATTATTCTTGAAGGCTTACGACTCAACCATGTTCCACCAGACACCTATGAACTTATCTGCTTGCCCCTTGCTCTTAATCAACTTGAGGCGGTCCCCGTGCGAGCGATACTCAAACCATTATAACGGCTCACATCCTACTTCAAGCAACGTTAAATACCAAGAATTATATTTAATAATATAAAAAGATATATATTACTTAAGCACTTATTCTATACTTTTTTATCATTAAAAAAAAGGAAGATACGATGTTAAAAATAATTAAATATTTCGTTGTTTTTTTGACGCTTTGTGCTCATCAACAACTACGTTCTAAAGAAAATGCTCTTCATCACGCAATCATTGAAGGAGATTTTGAACTTGTTAAAGAATTACTTGCGCAAGGAGCAGACATCAATGAACAAAATCGATACGGTAACACTCCTTTGCATCTTGCTGCTTTATATGGACAGACTAATATTGTTCGTTACTTAATAAAACACGGAGCAAACATCTATCTTATAAATGAAGATGGTGAAGAACCTGTTTATCTTGCAAAAAAACAATCTATCATTATGCTCCTTCTTGAAAAAGAATGGTTTGATGATATGACAGTGTATCTCAATAAAAAGTCTAAAAAAAATCTTGTTTTATATACTATCAAAGAAAAGAATAACGCTATGTTAAAAAAAATCAGTTTTTCACTTTCATTAGCAATTGCACTTTGCATATTTCGTATCGCATCTACTGCAGATGATGAATTCCCCCTCCTACATCAAGCGGCTGAACAAAATAATCTTGAAGAAGTCATAAGATTAATTACCGAATAAAATCATGATATTAATCAAAAATACCGACTCCTTTTTGAAACACCACTTCATCGAGCTACTAAAAATCTACATTTAGAAATAACAACTTTTCTACTTACTCAAGGAGCTGATGTAACCGCTCAATCTCTTTTT
>CAZZPM010000051.1:0-6405 GCA_964655535.1 uncultured Pseudomonadota bacterium | reverse complement strand
CTTGGTTTTTACAAGTTACCAATAAAAATTATTACTGGATCAAAGAAATAAATGCATTAATTCGTTGTATAACAAGATCGCGAGGCAAGATGGCTATGAGATGAAAAATACCAGGACTCGTTGTGCTGCCGGTGATTGCAATGCGGAGTGGAATGCCAAGTGTCGGCATTTTTTCGTTTTGTTCGTTTAAAACAGTTTTACCAGCAGCGGTGATACTTTCTTGTGTCCAGTTATTTTCTGATGCCAATTTTTCTATAAACTGTGAAAGTATAAATTTTGTTTTTTGAGAAACATGATTTTGATCTTGGCGTGCCGGGTCGATGATGGGATTTTGAGCTAATAGTTTTAATATTTGCATCAATTCCTTAGTGGTCACCACGCGCTCTTTGTAGAGTTCAATTAATGCAAAAAGTTGTTCTTGATTCCAAAGGTTTTCAAGTTCATGCACACTTTCTTTTGAGACATCAGAAAATGATTTGAATAATTGTTCGGCCGACATCTGTTTTATGTAGACACTATTAACCCATTCTAATTTTTTGTGATCAAAAATGGCACCACTTTTGCTTACGTTTTCAAGAGTAAAAAGTTTGATGATCTCTTCTTTAGTAAAGATTTCTTGATCTTTATATGCCCAGCCAAGTTTGACTAAATAATTGCAGAGTGCAGGAGCTAAAAAACCTTGTTCTTTGTAATCAACAACGGAAACAGCTCCATCACGTTTACTGAGTCGTCCACCGTTTGGTGATAAAATTAAGGGCAAATGTGCAAAGAGTGGAGGTGTTGCTTCAAGAGCTTGATATAAAAAAATCTGCTTTGGTGTGTTATAAATGTGGTCTTCGCCGCGAATGACGTGTGAAATGCGCATTGCAATATCATCAACTACAACAACAAAATTATAGGTCGGAATGCCATCTTGGCGAACAATGATGAAATCATCAAATTGATCATAACTAAAAGCGAGTTCATTACGAATAAGGTCATGAAAACTTATTTTTTCATCTTTTTTTTCAAGTTTAAAACGAATCGCATGAGGGCGTTGAAGATCATCTTCAGTTGGAATGTAGTTGCGACAGGTGCCAGGATATTGTGATGCAATGCCTGCTTCAAGTTGTTCTTGGACCAATTCAGTATTTGAAGGTTTACAAAAACAGCGATATGCCCGTTTTGATAGAAGAAGTTGTTCAGCAGCTTTTGTGTGTTCAGCAAAGCGAGACATTTGAAACATCAGTGGTTCATCAGGCATCAAGTCGCTCCAGGTGAGGGAGCTCATGATCGAATCAACATATTCTGGTTTTGATCGTGCAATATCAGTATCTTCAATGCGAATCAAATAAGTTCCCCCTTTGTTGCGTGCAAAAAGGAAGTTGAACAGAGCAGTTCGTAGCGAACCAATGTGAAGGTGCCCTGTTGGTGAAGGAGCAAAGCGAACGCGAATGGGAGATTGATTCATATGAGTATTTATGCTTTCATCAATTTAAGTTTTGTTTTTGTTTTTTTGATTAATTCAAGTTGAGCAAAATCAGGATTTGATTGAGAGCTAATAACGAGCTGTGACCAGTAATTTTGTGCATCTTGATAGTCTCCTTTTGTCCATGCATATTCACCCAAATAATACAGAGCAAGTGCTTGAACAGGGAGTCCTTTTTTTTCAGCAAGTTGTTTGATGCCAGCGAGTGCTTTATTTCGTACCATTTCTTCACTGTGATCAAGTTCTAAAAGAAGAGCTGAAAGTTGATATTCTGCCGCAAGTGCTCGATTTGAACTTGTTTGTGCGGCTTTTTCAAAATGAGCAATTGCTTCTTGCTTGTTGCCTAATTCTTGTGCAGCAAGTCCTTGGTACGCTGAAAAAACTGCTTGTAATTTTATATTACCTGATTTTTTTGCTGCTTGGGCACTTTCGTGGTCAATAGTGGTCCATTTTTCTTCAGGAGTATTAAATTGAATCGCTTCAAAATCGGATATTTTTGTTTTTCTACCTACTTCAGTTTCAAGATATTTTTGGATGGTGACAACGCGTTCGTACGCCTTTGCAAGTTGATAATTGTTGTATTGAATAACTCCTGCTGTTGCAAGTGCTACAAGGGCGGAGCCGGCAACAATCATTCCGATTATTTTATACTGTTTTATTGCGCAATCTAAGAGGTAATTCCCTTTTTTTATCATAGTATTCATCGTGAAATCCTCATGGGGTTAAAGCAGAAAAAACACTGTGTTACTCTGTAGCATGTTGTATTGAGTAGATCGAAGTATAAAAAAATAATGGAGAAAACACAAACTTTTTTTATAGTGAGGCATTGATAAAATGTGGCCCAAAAACTTGCAAGGGTTCTGCATGCATCAAGTCATATTGAAAGTTATATTCAAAAGGATCAGTTATGGTTTGATCTATAGTTTGGTGGGGTGTTACTTCTAAAAGATATGCATTCTGTTGGTTGTTGATATTAATGATGAGATTTTTATTTTCTTTTTCAAGCACATCAACTGCATGAAAAATAGCAGGAGCAAGATGAATACAAGGAAACGGATAGAGGCCAAAGTCACGTCGATATAAAAAACGATTGATGCAGCCTAAGAACCAGAGTTCAGCATGTGTTGGGTGCATATTATTAACGCGTAATTCGACTTGTGAAAGTTTATCAGGGATTGTGCAAATTTTATCAAAGCGTCGATATGATCGATGACGTTTGGTTGAAAGAATATCAAGTGTCATCACACGATCTTTCTGTGAGTAACAATGATAGACTCGGGTAAACATGTCATGTGCCCAGTGATGGGCTGTTTCTTCTTGGATCGGAGTTCCCCAGAGTCCAACGCGATCGATACGAAGTTTTTTTTGATATTGCATTTCAAAGTCTTTTAAATAGGCAATGACATTGCCACCATGACTATGTCCTTGTATCGTTATTTCAACGCGTTTGTCAGTTAGCTTTTGAATTTTGTTTCGCTCTTCAACAAGTGAAAGATAGAGTGTTTCACCAGCTTTTTTACGACTTTCTTCGCTTAAAAATCCATCCCAGCCGTGCGTGTAAAAATGTAAATTCTTCTTTTTACCATAAATTGATTGATGCATGCGTTGATAATTGTGCGCAGCTAAAAGAGCGCCAATATTTTTTTTGTTTGAAAGTGAAATCTTATGAAATCCTATTTCGTCTATTGGTTGATAGGCGTAGGGAGTTTTAAAACGAAAGCTAAGGTCCCTTAAAATAAGACTTGGAATGCCTAAAACAGTTCCATGGATAAAAATAATTATTTCATGTTCTGTATCGGTTGAAAATCCTATTTCTTGTGCTTGATTATAAGAAAAATGAGAACGAAAACGAGGTATCTGTAATACATGATTTCGCTGTGAGCAGCTTGAAAAAAAGGTAATAGAGATGAGCCATATTATCAAACTTGTCTGCATATCTTTTTCCTATGCTATTGATCCATGGGTCGTTATAGCTTTAATATTTTTAATACCGTACGTATATAAAGAGCATAGCAATGAAGTGTTGGCAAGTGTAGAAAAAAAAGATTGTTTTCCAAAAGCAGCTTTTAGTTTTAGTTTTAGTTGATTTTTTTTTCGTTTGCCGACGATGCTCAAAAATGAGCTGGTGGGGTGATTTTTATTGATTAGTTCATGAAAAAGAGGAAAAAAGTTAACGAGAGGAAAGGGGAATAAGGGGAAATTTTTGCGATATGCTGTTGATGCAGTTCCGAGATACCAAAACTCATAATGATTTGGGTGCATGCTATTCATTTTAATATTAATCTGATGAAGTTTTTGGGGAGTCTGTGAAAGGAATGTATTGAAATTTTTGTATGAGCGTCGACGTGATGTTGAAAAAATATCAAAAATTTGAATTTTGTCTTTTCGTGAATAAAAATGAAAGACTTCTTTAAATATTGCATGTTCAACTAAGTGAGCAGTCTCTTGTTGAACCGGCATGCCCCAGAGACAGAGTCGATCAATAGAAAGTTGTTGTTGAAACTCTTGTTCAGCTTGTGCAAGGTTAAGAATCACATTACCACCATGGCTAAATCCATGCACTTCAATTTCAACATGTGGGTCGTCCCATAATTTTTTCTGTTTTAAAAGATGAATAATTTCAACATAAAAGTTTTCCCCCCAACGAAGTCGGTGCTGTGGATCAAGAGCTCCATCCCAACCATAAGTATAAAAAGAAATCTGATCTTTGTTTTGATGAAGTGCTTGATAGGTTCGCAGATAATTGTCTTGAGCGATTAATGAACCTAATGTTTGTTGAGTTTCAGGTTCGATTTGATGAAGTCCTCGTTTATTAATAATTTGATAATTATAAAAACCAGAAAAACGATGACTTTCTTCTTCCAGTTTGTTATTACCCAGCATAGTTCCATGCACAAAAATGACGATAATTTTTTTTCGGGGATTTGGATTAGTCTCTGTTTTTTTTATTGATGTAAGGGGGGGTAATAAAAAGCTATTCCAATCTGTTTTTTTTTGGCATCCTGTGAGAAAGAGAAGAGTGATCCATGAGAGCATGGTAATAAAAGGAAAAAAAAAATTATTGTTACGTGCTTGCATTGATGATCCTTATACAAACAATAATAAATAATATCGTTTTGTGTAACATGAAATACCTAATTGGTAGACTATAAAAATAAATATGTAAAAATATATCATTTATGAAAAATAGGGTTGATATATAAAAAAAGCAAAATTTTTTTAAATTAAGGATAACGATTATGATTTTAGTTATTGTTCTGTATGCAGCGCTTGCATCAACGTTTGTGATTGCAAAACAGGTTATCGCATTAGCAAAGCCTTTTTTTATTATCGGGTTTCGGATGATTTTAGCAGGAAGTGTATTGACGGGATATTTATATTTTAAAAATAGAGAATCTTTGTTTGTTAAGCGCGAAGATTATTGGTTATTTGGTCAAGTGGCACTTTTTCATATTTATTTTGCTTTTGTGCCTGAGTTTTGGGCATTGCAATATGTTTCGTCGATTAAGACTAATTTTATGTATTCAGCAACGCCATTTATTGCAGCTTTTTTGTCATTTATGCTTTTGGGTGAGCGTTTGAATACTCAAAAATGGATAGGCATGCTGCTCGGTATCTGTTCATTGGCGCCGCTTTTTTTAATGGAACAAGAGTTTGCATTGATTGATGGTGCTTGGCTGAGCCTGCCTGACTTAGTTTTATTTGGTGCAGTTTGTTCAGCTTCATATGCCTGGTTTTTGGTAAAAAAATTGATGGACAAGGGATATCGACTTCCGTTGATTAATGGCCTTGCAATGATCGGTGGGGGAGTTGGTGCATTATTAACTAGTATTATTTTTGAGGGCATTGCTGAATCGCCGATTTATGATCTGGTTCCTTTTTTGAAAAATATTTGTTTATTAATTTTGGTTGCTAATATTCTGGTTTATAATTTGTATGGCTATTTGTTGCAGCGCTATTCAATTACGTTTGTTGCACTTTCAGGACTTTTATGCCCAATTTTTGGTGCATTGTTTGGATGGTTTTTTTTGCATGAAATATTATCTTGGAATCACTTTTTTTCATTAGGTGGGCTTTCAATTGCTTTATATCTGTTTCAAACCGCAGATGTGCGTGCAGATCATTAGAAATATAAAAATATTGTGTTTTTTTATATAAAAGCAGTACAATGAGAAATAAAAACAGAATGATGTAAAGACTAAAAAAATGGGGAATCAAATGACTGTTTTTTCTTCTGCAAGTATGAATCGTCTGTTTTGGGGAGCCCTTTTTTTGCTTGCACTTAAAATGATTATTGATTATGCACAGACTCCAGATCATTACGAAGATGATTATCGTTCAATGATGAAGTCATATGAGCATTATCAATTTCAAGGGCTTCGATTTGATACTAAAACTATTGTTGATTTAATGGATCAATATCAAAAAATTATTATGGATGATGAGACGATTGAAAAAGGTATCGATCAGGTAAAAATAGCACAATTATTAGAAGATCTTAAAGAAGAGCGGCGTCGATTTTATACATACATTGATATTAAAAGTCGTCGACCGAAAGCAACGCTTTCGTCTCGCGAAGGTAGAACATTGCGTTTTTATCTGTATGCGCTTGATAAAGCGATTCGTGATTTAACTCAAGAAGAACGAAGGCGTCGAAGTTTAGAGGGAGTTTGATTTTTGCTTTTTTAAAGTTCAACTACTGTTGAGTAATACATCATCATATGTAACATATACACTGTTACAAAAAATTTAATAATATTGATAGTCGAATGCTTTACAGCATCTTTTATTTCTTCTTTATTTGTATGGTCGATTTGATCTGCTTTTTTATAAAGCACAAAGCCTGCGACTAAGCTTGATCCAAATGCAAGGCTTGTTTTTGCTGCAGTCGATGGTTGAAGACAATCAGGAATGACTCTTGCCATTATAATGGTATT
>CAZZPM010000050.1:0-6517 GCA_964655535.1 uncultured Pseudomonadota bacterium | reverse complement strand
TACATATAAAATTTCTATAAAAAAAGAGAGCCACTATTACATGACTCTCTTTTTTATTATTTTATTTCTTAAACGCTATCGCCTGGAAACAATGAACTCACTTTTTTCTTTAATTCTGTAACCAAGTGTAATCCTAATTCAGCTGGCTTAGCATATGATGAATCTTGCGAAATACATTCAAACTTATAAGCACCTACATACGCGGCTGCTAATAATCCAAGTCCTACACCACCATCACCAAATAAGCTACCGGTTAATGTGAAGCGCTTTTTTTCAACTTTGAAAATCTGCTCAATAAACAGATGTAATGCACGTGCTTTTCTATCAATGTCAATTGTTGCTATTGCTCTCATAACTTCATATTGTGAATCTTGCATATTTTCAAGTTTTGCTAATTCGGCATCAATATCAGAACTCTCATCAAAATTGAATGATTCTTTCTGATTGTCAATACGATTTGCTTGTACAAGCATTGCTGCACGTTTAACTAAAAATTCTGCGATGTTATTTTCTTCTGTTGATGTTGAATCAACCTTTAATTTTCCATGCACATATGATTGAATTCTTGCATAATGTTGTACATTAGTCTTAATATTTGCAAAGAAACGCTTACAAAGATCATCTTCTTTACCAGTAAATCCAAGCATTTGAAGCAATTGAGTATTTTGACTTAATGCATAATCAAGATTACCGAGATCAACATCTTTATGATTCATTGCTTTCATCAATAATGGCAAATTATTTTGAATATATAACCATGACTGACTACCAAAAGCGATTTGATGCAATATTTCTGATGCTGTTTTTTCTATTGCTGTTCTGTCTTCTTTTTTCTTATCTGCTTCTTTAACCTGTTCAACAACTTTTCCAGCTTTATCTTTAATCTTGCTTACAATGTTTTTCAATGTTGCATACATTTTCTTCTGTGCATCTTCTGATAATGCAAGCTGTTTTGATACAACAAAAGAAACCTTTTCTTTGCGTGGACCAAATCCAATTGCATCTAAACCAGTGTCACCATAGGTTGCATCATGATTTTTTGCATACTCTTCTGCTAACTTTTGTACTTCAGGTGAAACTGAATGACCTACATTAAAAGCTTTTTCTTCATAATCATATGCTGCAAAACCTGCTTGAGCAACTAAACCACTTACCAATATTATTTGTAACATTTTTTTCATATTCATCATCTCATTCTCCTTCAAATATTCTTTCAATTCTCTCTTTTCAAAAATCTATCTACTAGTAATTAATAACCATTACGTGACATATAATCTTGTAAATCAGTACCAAAATCACCAAATGGATTTTCTTGAGTAAAATTAAATCCAAGTTCTTGAGCATCAATTCCTAAAGCATCTAACCCTGTATCTACCAAGTTGCCTTCAAGATGATCTAAACGATTACGTGGATTAAAATCCTGATCTGCCAATTCATCTAATTTTTGTGTAAATACAAGGCCACGTAAGCCATTGAGCTCAGCTTTATGATTTGCTAGTAAAGTCTTTTTTTGTTCTTTACTTAATGCTTTGTAACCAAAACCACCTTGATTTAATTGATTCAACGTATGCATGCCATAGACAAATTGTTGATTTGAATTAAGTTTTTTAGTTTTATCAAGAGCAAAGAATCGTTTAAATTCTTTTAATAAACATTTCATCTGTGGAAAAAACAATGTACTTACCGCTGCACCAAGAAGCGCCAATTGTGGAAGCCCTAATGCGCTTTCACGCTCAAGATTGTTTTCAATATAATACTTAGCAAGTTCTTCTTTCTTTGCACTGATTTCTTCTTGCTTTGTTTTAATAAATTGTCTTGTTTTTTCTTTTTTAGATCCTTCAACTTCACTACATGCATTGAGTATTGCTTGCAAATTACTTTCTTCTTTTCGCAATTCACTTAATGCATCTCGCATTACTTTAATTTCAGCCAATTGCTCTTCTGTTGCTTTTTGTTTTGCAACAGCAACCGCTGGAGCAGCTTGATCATCCATACCGAATGCAACATTCGTTGACATTCCTAACAACATTATCATTAATATCTTTTTCATAAGACTCTCCTTTTTTATTAGTATCATTTGAATCTACCTTTTTCCTTTTTCTGTAGTTCAACTCTATATACTCATTCTATCTCATATAATTACAAGCAGCAAATATGCGCACCCAAAAAACGCATAAAACAATGATTTTTGAATTTAGGTTTAAAAAAAAGCTGCAAAATATGAAAAAATGATAGATTCATATAAAACAGAAAAAGCGACTTCTTATGAAAAATCGCTTTTTGCATATTTTAAAGAAAATGCAGCATAGTTAAAAAAGAGGAAAACATGAAAGAGGAACCAGATGCCAAAACCAAAAGACCAGAAAAGCAGCTAATCCCGCCACTATATCATCTGCCATGACGCCAGAGCCACCAGGAAGCTGCTCAAAGCATGTAATAGGCCATGGCTTTCTAATATCAAAAAAACGAAATAAACCGAATAATATCCAGAGCACTGGATTTAAAAGTAGCGCTTTTGTTGAAAAAACATGCATATAAGGAGTCCAGCATACAAACAAAAACATCATACCAACCACTTCATCAATAATAATATAAGATGGATCTTCAATGTTATTGATGCTACAGACCAGATCTGAAGCCCAGACTCCTCCAGCATAAAGCCCCAGCAAAACCCAAATTATTGCATCAACAGGGATAAGACAACAGAGCAAAAGCCCAACTAACGCACCCAAAGTTCCTGGCATTACCGGTGAATATCCAATGCCTCCAACCGTTGCTATCAAAAAAGCTAGCTTTTCAAACCATTTTTTATCCTGAAAAAACTGATTTAAATATTGAAATCCTGACAAAATAGTCAAAAACAAGAGTAAGCCACTTAACATCCCTCGTCCATTTTTTAACAAATCATGCAACATCGTATAACCAGCCCCCTCAAAATAGATCGAAAAAAAGCAAAAATATGCAAGCAAATATTGCACACAGGTCTTCAACTTCCCCGATCTTGAAGTAATAAGCGGTTTTTCATTCTTTGATCCAAAAATCCGAACCAGCGTCACCAAAAAATCGCGTATAATAATCGCATAAAAAACAAATAATGAATACAAACCAAAAGATGCAAAAATACCTAAAAGTGGCCAAAGCAACAATTTATCAGCCAAAGGATCCAAAAAAGAACCAAGCTGACTCGTTACACCCCAGCGCCGTGCAAAAAAACCATCAAAAAAATCAGTTAAAACCGCAAGAGTAAACAGAGCAAGTCCACCCAAAATGGTTAATTGACTAGCAACTAACAGTGCCCAAACAATGAACGGTGTTAACAGAATACGTAAAATTGTCAATATTAAAGGGACATAGACCATCTAAACTCCAATAACTTTGTATATTTCATGCATTGTTTTCTCTGCTTCTGCGCGCGCTTTTTTTGCTCCTGCATCCAGAACATCTTTAATTGAATCTTGATCTTTCATCAATTGAAGATATTTTTCTCTGATCGGATCAAGCAAACGCATCATGTTTTCAAACAGACGACCCTTACAATCAACACATCCAATTTGCGCCGTCGTACAACCTTGCCGTGACCAGGCTTGATCTTCCACTGATGATAAGAGTTGATGTAACGAAAAAATATTACAAACATCAGGATTTCCTGGATCGGTTCTTTTAACTCGAGCAGGATCAGTTGCTGCTGTACGTAACTTTTGCTTAATAATTTCAGGTTCCTCAACAAGCCCGATATAATTATTTTGCGATTTGCTCATTTTCGACGTTCCATCAAGTCCAACCACTTTAATAGTCTGCGTGTGCAAAGTTTCTGGTTCTTTAAAAAACTGAACATTAAATCGATGATTAAATTTTCTACCCAATTCACGCGTTAATTCAAGATGTTGCGCTTGATCAACACCAACGGGAACTAAATCAGGGCGATATAATAAAATATCGGCACTTTGTAAAACAGGATATAAAAACAATCCCGCATTAACTGAATCAGGTGCATGCGCCGATTTTTCTTTAAATTGAATCATCCGTTCCATTTCACCCAGCGGCGCTAGACAACTAAAAATCCAAGTCAACTCAGCATGTTCTTTGACCGAAGATTGAACAAACAACGTACTTTTTTCTGGATCGATACCGATTGCCATCAAGGTTGCTGTCAATTCAATGGTTCGTTGCTTTAATACAGCTGGCTCATACGGAAGAGTCATTGCATGTAAGTTTGCAATAAAATAAAAACAATCATGCCCTTCATTTTGCAACTTCACCCAATTCATGAGTGCACCAAAATAATTGCCCAAATGAACCATTCCGCTCGGTTGAATCCCTGAAAGAACACGCATGCTATATCCTTAATTATTATCTAAACTCATGACAAAAAATTTATTCTCTGCTACACATAGTATCAAAAATAAATAAAAAACATAAGAAAAAAAGGGAGTTTCACTGATGCTTATATTATTCTGTTCAATCATCATCGATATCGCTTGCTGGATACTCCTGCATCAATCTTTTTCTAAGCTGATGCTTTTTTCACTCAGTTTTTATCGAAATAATATTCTTTCATCTTCAATCAAGACAACTATTGCAGGACTTTTCATCAGCGGATATTATTTTTTACTCTATGGATCATTATTTCCAGTACTAGCCATGCTTATACTATTAACAAGCGTCATTCTTAGCATTAACCATTTTTTACATGCAGAATCGTGGAAATCAGCACTGCTGATAACCTGCATACTTTTGGGGATTGATATGATAACGCATGTTATTTTTTATACGCATTCTATATAATTTTTTTATCAAAAAACCCTCTTCACATTCTATAGCAATAATGCTATGATCAATACGCTCTGTTGTGAATATGGTAAACAAGGCAATCGCATTACATTCGTGTAATGAGGAAAGTCCGGACTCCTAACAGGATTGATTCCTTGTGAGGTTTGCATCTTATGCAGACACAAGCAAGGGGGGCGTAAGCTCACGGAAAGTGCAACAGAAATGATACCGCCATCGATAATGATCGGTAAGGGTGAAATCGTGCGGTAAGAGCGCACGCGTGGTAGAGGCAACTCTATCATGAGGCAAACCCAATCAGGAGCAAGACAAAGTAGGCAGATGACGTTTCCTGTTCGTTATACATCTGCGGGTATGTCGCATAGATACATGGTTGCCATTGTATTTTTATAATACAAACAGAATCCGGCTTATTGTTTAGCAATCACAACAGCGCATAAAAAAGGACTTCTATGAAAATTGATGCTCATCAACTTTTTATTGCATCATCTACTTTTTTTATTGGTTATTTTTTTTGGTATTGGATGGTTCCCATCCCTTCAATCATGATGCCCGAATTAACAGGAAAACCATTGACCGAAGCTTTTTCAACAGCTGCAGAATCATCACTTTCACTCTTTTTACTTAAAAAAGAGCTCAACAATCAACTACCTGATGGACTCGTCATTAATCAAATTCCTACCGCAGGCACCATGGTAAAAATACATCGTCCTTGTTTTATTACCATCAACAAACAAGAAACTGCAACACGACTTAATTGCATAGGTCTTACCAGTGAAGCAATCAAAAAACATGCTGATGAAAAAGGTATTAAACCAATATTCTATTATCTTTCCTGCCCCCATGCCAAAAAACAAGAATGCTTTACTCAAATTCCCAATCCTCAAGAACCAATTTTAGATAAAAAAATAATCTGTTATATCGCAACATCAAAACCTGAAACATTAATTATGCCTTCTTTACAGGGAATAACTGAAGCAGAGCTTACTCAATGTGCTAAAAAATATGACTGGGATATCAAAATTTTATATACAGAAAAAGATTTTTTAAACAATAAAACAGCTCACATCGTTGTCGATCAACGCCCTTTTGCTGGATCGATATATCATCAAAACAAAAACCTTCTCGTCCAAGTTCTTTTAGACAAAACCAAAGAATGATCTGGTTTTTTTTTTATTTTCAGAGTAAAGTAGATCCACGTTATAAGAACAGTATTTTGAAAACGAAAGGATACATATGTATCATACAATGGGCACAAAAAAAGGATCTCTTGAAGTTATTTGTGGGTCTATGTTTTCAGGAAAAACAGAAGATTTAATGCGTCGACTTCGACGAGCTGAATTTGCACAAAAAAAAGTGGTTACTATCAAACCACGCATTGACAACAGAAAAAGTATCACCTGCATTGTTTCTCATGATGGCAACCAGCGTGAAGCTGCACTTTTTGATCATGATCATACTTTATTTGATTCAATTCTCACCTTATGCTCAGACCCAGAGATCAGTGTTGTGGGCATTGATGAAGTACAATTTTTTTCAATTGCTTTTATTACTCCTCTTATTCAAATGGTTCTTGAAGGCAAACGTGTCATTACAGCAGGACTTGATCTTGATTTTAAAGGCGAACCTTTTGTATCAACCGCACTGCTGCTCGCACATGCCGACTATATAACAAAACACAAAGCAATCTGTGTTATCTGCGGAGCTGATGCACATCACACCCAAAGAC
>CAZZPM010000049.1:4933-6744 GCA_964655535.1 uncultured Pseudomonadota bacterium | reverse complement strand
TTTGAGTGCTTAAGATTTCAATTATTTCTGTTTTTCCTCATTTGCATCAATCGTTCATTGAAACAAGTCTGGTTGCTCGTGCGCGCAAAAATGGCCGCGTGGCGTTTAAGATGTACGCGTTTTCTGATTTTTGTGAACCAGGTGAGCGGATTGATACGGGCATTGCTGGGCATGGTCCTGGAATGCTTATCAAATCATCAGTAGTTGAAAAAGCAATTGAGGCGGCTGAGGCTGAATGGGGCAGAGCGTATCGTCTGTTCTTTTCTCCGCAAGGAACTCTTTTAACACAAGATCTTCTTAAAAATTTGATGCGACAATGTATGCAGTCATCGAATCAAGTTGATAATGTGTCAATGATATCAACGCATTCGTTTGAAACTCATGAATCATTTAAAAACAGTGATCCACATATTCTTTTAGTATGCAGTCGATACGAAGGCATCGATTGTCGCGTTGAACAACAGTATGCTGATTTGCTTCTTTCCATCGGTGATTATGTTTTGATGGGCGGAGAAGTTGCCGCGAATGTTTTTTTAGAGGCGTTTTTACGGCTGATTCCGGGCGTTGTGGGAAATACTGATTCTGTTGAGCAAGATTCATTTGAGCAAGGGCTTTTAGATTATCCTTCGTATGCATTGCCGACTGTCTGGAAAGATCAAGAAATGCCTGCGGTGATTCGATCAGGAAATCATGGAGCGTTGCAGGAGTGGCGTGAAACAGCTGCTCTACAAAAAACAATGACGCGACGCTTTGATTTGATAAAAAAATATGGACTTGCTAAGAAATATCGACTCCAAGCGCTTGCCGCAATTCCTGCACATTATCTTGTTTTGATGCATGGTGAAGTTTTGGTGAAAAGTGGTGATGTGGGAACTACATCGATTGGATCATTAAATTTTCATGACATTTGTCGAGCAGCACGGACTTATGGCATAAAAAAAGTTTTTATCGTGACGCCGCTTGAGGATCAGCATCAAATTATTGCAACGTTCTTACATTTTTGGAATGGAACATCGGGGCAGTCGTACAATGCTGCGCGATCATCAGCAATTTCGCTTTTGGTTCCGCTTCGCTCATTTGATGAGGTGAAAAAAGCGATTGTAGACGAAGAAGGCGTTGATCCTTTAATTATGACTACGTCTGCAAAAGTGTATGAGCATGCACCTTCTATTGATTATCAATCTCAAAATCAGGTTTGGGATCAAAAAAAGCCGATTTTGTTGGTATTTGGAACGGGCCAAGGCTTGGCTCCGCATATTATGGATCAGAGTTCTTATATTTTAAAGCCTGTTTTTGGCATGACCGATTTTAATCATTTGTCAGTTCGATCAGCTATTGCGATCATTCTTGATCGCTGGCTTGGGTTTTAAAAATATAATTTTTTTAAATATCTCTTTTAATTAATTATTTTTTATCACAAAACGTATTATTTATATGTCTAAAAGAAATATATCATTAAAAAATGCTTAATTTATGATTATTTTGCAATCTCAGCTTGATTTTCAGGGGGGGGGTGATACGCTAGTAAAATAGATATTTTATAGGTGTATTAAAAAATGTATGAGTAATTTAAAAAGGTGTTATCTATGATGAAAAAATTAATGTTAGTTGTAGGCTTAATGTTTTGTGGATTAGATGTTTCTTTGTATGCTGTAAGAAAAAAAGTTGTAAAAGGTAATCAGGTAAAAGAAAATCGAGAAAGGCGAAGAAATATTTTAAAGAACGTTGAAAGATTAGTAAAAAATATTGAAAATAAACAAAATGGATTTGAAGAATACAATAACTATTTAGAAACAAATAAGATAGTTATT
>CAZZPM010000049.1:0-4833 GCA_964655535.1 uncultured Pseudomonadota bacterium | reverse complement strand
CCAAAAACAGCAGCTAAGAAATTTCGTGCAGCAGTACGAGGTGCTGTTAAAAAAGGTAAACGTGGATTGACTGCTTTAAAAAATACATCAAAAGCGATCTATGCAAAACCAAAAAAATATAAAAAATTATTAGGATCGATTGGTCTTGCGGCATTAGTTACTGCAGCAGTAGAGTTGCAATCAAAATAATTTGATATTGACGAATATAAAAAAAGATACAAAACAGGCCGAACTTGATTCAAGTTCGGCCTGTTTCATTTGTAGTTGTAGGTGTACAATTTTTTTAGCTATCAGCTTCCATTTTTTTCATGCGAGCTTGAATAACTTTACGCATTTTTTCTGCTTGTTTGAGTCGTGCTGCTTCTTGAGGACTTACATCTTTTGCATTGACTGAAATATCAACTTCTTGTGTTCTGCGATGTCCTGCACCAAAGCGATCTTGTAAGCTGACACGTTTGGTGAGATATTCTTCACGATTTAAAAGATCTAAAATACGCTGTAGTTCAGCGTGATATGCAGTCATGACAGGCATTGCTTTTTTCATAATAATATTACGCATGATTGATTTATCAGCTTCTTCGAGATTTTCATCTTGAGCGACATACGATAAATATGAAAGGACTTCAAGACTTCGTTTTTCGCTTAATTGATCATCTTTGACTGATGCAAGTAGTTGTTGTACTGCAGCGTAATAATCGTCTCGTTTAATTAATCGATTAACATATTTTTCAATTTCTAAAAAAGTTGCTTGAATTTTAACCATGTTTTGTCCGGTTAAAAAGGTATCATGTTGTTTGGCACGGGTTACAACACGAGAGAAGCGAATTTTTTCAAGTGATGTTCGTTTGTCAATAGGACTTAATTGAACCTTGTTAATATCTTTTACAAAGGCGATTCGGTCTTTACCTTCAAGTTTACAGATATCAAGTCCTTTGGCGAGAATGTTAATAAGTCGCATCCAATAAAAAGGTAATTTTGTTACTTCTGCTTCAGAGAGCAGGATGTTTTCTGAAGATGGTTTTACAAGCATTTTTTTACGAGCTTGTGCCGGTGAAATTGAACCGATCATGGTTGAACTGATGAGCAATAATGCACCAAGTAATCTGTACAGAAAAGTGGTAAATTGTAATTTCATATAAAATCTCCCTTTTTTATTTTTCATAAATTTTCTATTAGTATCTTTATTTTAAAGTACTTTGACTGAAAAAGGGAAGTATTTGATAATTATATTTTACTATTTGGCTTATTTATTTGAAATAATGGTTTTCACAGTTCGATTAGTGCCACTTAAAAGTTCGGTTTTTTTTGTTTTAAGATGAATAATCATCGAGTCGGCATGAGTGATGCTGTTGATAGGTTCTGCTTTTGTGGGAATTTTTTTTTTGATAATAACGTTGCCATGCAGCTTTATGATCTGTTGATCAATTGATCCATCGGCTCTGTCAGCCTGAATCTGCAAGTCTTCATAGACAATGGTGAGACGCGAGGTGCAGATGAAAAAAGTGGTTTCTTTGCTGATTTCAAGCGTGAGATTTTCTGTGTTAAGTTCTAAGGTTTTCCAGTTGATCTGCACGGCATTTTTATAAGCGATACTGGTTTTTTTTGTTTCTTGATGTTGTTGAATATCAGCGTGGATGCTTGAAATTTGAATTTCTTCAGAAGAGGGAGTTGTTGATATGCTGATTTTTGCTCTTGCTATGCATAAGGTGAAGGCAGAAAAAACGATAATAAAAATTTTTTTATTCATGGAGTTTCTTGAATAATTGCCGATCCGCGGCAGATGTTTTCATCATAAAAAACAGCAAATTGACCCGGAGCTATGCCTTGATCACGTCCATCGATTTTGATGAGTGCTCGTGTTTCATCAAGATGTTCTATTGAAAAATGATAGCGTTGTTCACCATGACGAAATTTGACGGTGAGTGGACGTGCAAAATCAGGTTCTTGGTAGATCCAATGAAAATCAGCAACGATACATTCATTTCGTTCTTGTGCAGGATTAAAATACTCTCTGGAAGCAAAAACAATATTTTCAGCACAGTTTTTGGCAACAACGTACCACGGACCTCCTGATAATCGAAGTCCTTTGCGTTGGCCGATCGTATGAAACCAAAATCCTTGATGGGTCCCTAGTATTTTGCCTGTTTCGTATTCAATAATTTGGCCTTTTTTTTCACCCAGGTGATGTTTGATAAAATCATTGAAAGATATTTTTCCTAAAAAACAGATGCCTTGGCTATCTTTCCGTTGCATTGCAGGAAGTTGATATTCGAGAGCTTTCTGGCGAACTTCTTGTTTGGTGAGGTGCCCGATGGGGAATAATGCTTTTTGTACTTGTTCTTGTGAGAGTCGTGCTAAAAAATAGGTCTGATCTTTAAAGCTGTCAGCAGCACACAGTAAAAGTGCATGATCAGAGAAGCTCTTTTTTTGAGCGTAGTGGCCGGTTGCAATGAGATCATAATTATTCTGAAGATAGTTATAAAACGCACCAAATTTAATGAAAGGATTGCAAAGCATGTCTGGATTAGGTGTCTGGCCTTTTTTGATGCTGTCTATCACGTAACTTACGATGTGATCCCAATATTCTTTTTGAAAAGGAACGATTTCAAGAGGAATATTGAGCGATGCACAGAGCGGTTCAATGTATGAAAGATCTTCTTTCCATGGACAATTGCCTAAAAATGAAAGTTCATCTTCAAGCCAGATTTTCAAATAAAAAGCGTGTACCTCATAACCTTGTTCATGGAGTAACTGGAGTGCGAGAGAACTGTCAACGCCTCCTGAAACCAGGGCGGCTATTTTTTTTTTAATCATATTTTATAACATTTTATTTTTTGAAAGATATCCGAGTGCGCTGCGCAAAAGATGATCAAACGATTGATCGAGTCCATTGACATGGGTGAGGGCTGCAGAGACTTCTTGTTTTGAATAGCCAAGTGAAACTAAAACATCATATAATTTTGAGCTTTCTTGTTGTTGTGAACTGATGCTGGAGGAAGGTAATAGTGGTAATAATTCACGTATTTTTTCTTTTAAGCTATAAACTATCTGTTCAGCTTTTTTTGCACCAAGTCCATGATAAGCGCTTAACTTTTTAATTTCTTCTGCTTGAATATTTTGAATAAGTATTGAAGTTGGCGCTTGTGCCATCAATTGTAATGCAAGTGTCGGGCCAATTTTAGGAACATCGATCAGTTGTAAAAAAAATAATCGATCAAGAGTGGTTAAAAATCCGTACAATGCAGGGCCACGATCCTGGTTCCAATGAAAGTAGATGAGGACTTGTGCTGGTTCATTGAGGAGATATTCTCCTGGGCATGCAACGAAAACTAAAAAACAACATCCATGTAAAGTTACTTGGATACTTTTTTCGTATTGTGCCGTTACTATACCGGTAATTTGATCTATCATGAATAGTATACTTTTTTTATTCAGTTCTTAATGCATGTACATAATCGACTGCACGAGCGACATCGATAATTTTTTCTGCATCATCATCTTTGATTTCAATTTTAAAGATCTCTTCAAAGTTCATAATAATTTCAACAATATCAAGTGAGTCAGCGCCAAGTGATTTAAATGTTGAATCGGCGTTGATCTGTTCTGGTTGCATAGCAAGTTTTTTTGCGATGATTGCGATGACCTTTTTTTCTGTATCTGCTCTATCAAATGACATAGTTCCTCAGCTTTCTTTTAAATACATATTTAATTTCTTACTTGTTCTATTCTATAGAAAATCATTTTTTTTTCCATAGAAAAAAAGTTTAGATATAAAAATGTATTATTTATGCTTATAATTCTTCGATTTTGAAAGCACCAATATTTTTTTCTTTTGTATCAAACGAAATACCGATCAAAGTAATCGGGCGTGAGTCTTGTTTATACTGTTCAAAGTACTTTTTAGTTTTGATTTGCTCAAGTGCTTTTGAGGCGTCGGCATTAAGTTTGAATTCAATGATGTAGATAAACTTTTCTGTTTTGACTACTGCGTCGATGCGGCCGATATTTGTTGTGACCTCGACTTGAATATCGATGCCTAATAATTTCAAAATCGTATAAAAAATTGTTTGATAATATTTTTCATGTTCAAGTTGAATCGTGTATGGAATTGCCGCATAAAAAGATTTTAAAGTATCGATCAAGAGATCAAGATCGTGATTTCTAAGTGCGATCGATATTTTGCGAGCATGGGTAAAAATTTGCACTTCTTCGAGCTGTGTGAGCCAAACAAGAACCTGTTGTAAAAATGCATCTTTTACTTCAAGGTTAGGATACGAAAGTGTCAAAATGCTCGTTTCTGGGTCTTGACTTTGAATGGTCAAATATCCAGTCTGATACAATAACGATTTTAATGGAATATGATCTGGCTCAAATCCACCAAGTTGCGTTGGTAATATTTCTACTCCATCAAATGATTCAATTGGATAGCTATTTTTTTTCAGTAAATTGATCAAAAAAGTCGGCGTGCCTGAGTCAAACCAATAATATTTAAAAGTTGGATTATTAAGATTATGCATCATTGAATATGGATTATAGACACGCGCTAAATCGTAAGAACCATCGATTTCTTCAAAAAGATTTTCCCAAAATCGATACCCATTATAATATAATTTTGTTTTTTCTTTAAATGTTTCAATTGATAATTTACATCGACTTGCAGCAAAAGTCATATGTTCTGCCAATGTTGTATTTAATTCTTCATCGGTGTAGCCAACTAAGTGGGCAAATTTTGGATTCATGGAAATATCAGAAATGTGATTAAAACCAGAAAACAGATTGGTTTTTGAAAAGCGACTGATGCCGGTCACAAATAAAAATTGTAAATATTGATCC
>CAZZPM010000048.1:0-6911 GCA_964655535.1 uncultured Pseudomonadota bacterium | reverse complement strand
GGCGTATGATTTTCTTTCTGGTGGCGATGTTGCATTGATGAATACGTTGCAAAAGTTTAAAGAAATGATGAGTGGTACTGAGGCGTTCATATAGATTATTGTATACAATATTAAGGGGCTCTTATATAAGGGTCCTTTTTTCATTAGTTTTTTTTTTTGTTTTTGATAAACTTTCAAAGTGATATCTATAAAAAATATTTTTTTATATAAAACATTGATAAAAGGTTTTTCATGGAACAGTCAGAAAAAAAAAGTTTTAAAGCAACATTACATCTTCCTACTACTTCATTTGCAATGCGTCCATCGCCCGCGATTGATGATCCAGCACAAGTTGATGTCTGGGAAAAAGATGCAGTTTTTGAATCAGTTCGAACGCATAACAAAGGTAATCAATCTTTTGTTTTACATTTTGGGCCTCCGTACGCCAACGGCAATATTCACATGGGGCATGCATTAACTGAAGTTCTTAAAGATTTTGTAGCAAAAGCCAAACGGATGGAAGGTTTTTTTGCACCGCTTGTTCCTGGCTGGGATTGTCATGGATTACCGATTGAATTTAAAGTGATGCAAGAACAGAATATGACCAAAGAAGAAGCAGCTGCAGAGCCAGAAAAAGTTAAAAAGCTTTGTCGTGCTTATGCTCAAAAATGGATCGTTGAACAGCGAAAAGCATTTAAGCAATTGGGCATTTTAGCATCGTTTGATACGCCATACATCACCATGGATCATGCGTATGAAGCTTCAATTGTTCGGTCGTTTGCTATGATTGTTGAAAAAGGTTTTATTGAACGAAAAGGAAAAGCGGTTCCCTGGTGCATGCATTGTCAAACGGTTTTAGCGAGCGCTGAAATCGAATACAAAGATCGTAAAGATCCATCAAGCTATATTCTGTTTCCTGCTGATGAATCATTGAAAACAGCTTTGGGTATTGATTTTATTGATAAACAAGTTTCTGTTTTAATTTGGACAACAACGCCTTGGACTATCCCTTTAAATCGTGCGGTTTTATTTCATCCTGATTTTGAATATGAATTGGTGCACGTGCAAGATGCTTCATATGTTTTAATGAGCAGTGATGCACGGGTGACGCTTTCAAAAGCGCTTGGGCTTGATCTTCAAGTGATAAAAAAAATTACCGGTTCATTATTGACCGGAAATTCTGTTCAACATCCGATCAGTGGACGTCAGACGCCACTCATTGCCGACTCTTCAGTTGAAGCAGGATCAGGAACCAGCTTTGTGCATTGTGCACCTGGATGTGGTCCTGAAGATTATCTGGTTGGGCTTAAAAATAAGTTGGAAATTTTTTCTCCGGTTAATGGTGCCGGTGTTTACACGAAAGAAGTTGGTGTTGATTGGCTTGAAGGAATTTCAGTTATTGATGGTCAGTGGGCAGTGCTCAAATGGTTGAAAGAACATAATTTTTTACTCCATAAAGATTCGTTGATGCACTCATATCCTCATTGTTGGCGGTGTCATCAAGGGCTTATTTTTAGATCGACTGAGCAATGGTTTTGCAATTTAGAAAAAAATAATCTGATCGAAAAAACAGTGGCTGCAGTTGAGCAAATTCAATTTATTCCTGAGTGGGGTAAAAATCGGTTTGTTTCATTTATTAAAGGGCGTGCTGAGTGGTGTATTTCTCGTCAACGTCAGTGGGGCGTGCCGATTCCCGTTTTGCATGATCCAGAAACCAAACAATTTTTATTGTCAGCATCATTTATCAGCGGCGTTGCTGATCAGATTGAAAAAGAAGGCATTGAATGGTGGGACCGTGTAACAATTGATCAGTTGCATATGTTGGGGTTAATTCCTGATGAATGGTATCAAAAAAAAGATGCAACGGGTGCCTGCCGCCTTATAAAAGAAAAAGATATTTTGGATGTCTGGTTTGATTCGGGTGTGAGTCATGCAGCAGTGCTTGAAAAAGATGCTGATTTGACGATGCCGGCTGATCTGTATTTAGAAGGATCAGATCAACATCGTGGTTGGTTTCAGAGTTCAATTTTAACTTCAATGATTATGCATGATGTTCCGCCGATGAAGCAGATTTTAACCCATGGCTTTGTCGTTGATGATGCGCGGCATAAGATGTCCAAGTCGGTTGGTAATGTGATTGTTCCTGATGAAGTGATCAAAAAATATGGTGTTGATGTTTTGCGTTTGTGGGTTGCGAGTGTTGACTATGAGCGTGATGTGGTGATCTCATTTCCATTACTTGATGGCATCGCAGAAACGTATCGAAAAATCAGAAACACCGCACGCTTTCTGTTATCAAATCTTTTTGATTTTGATGTTGAAAAAAATAGTGTTGCAATAAAAGATTTACGTCTGTTCGATCAGATTGCGTTAGCGCGACTTCATGAAGTAATGCAATCGGTTCGTGCGTCGTACGGCGAGTCACGGTTTACCGCAGTTGTTCAAGAAATTTCTGCGTATTGTGTGAATGATCTGAGTGCTTGGTATCTTGATGTAGTGAAAGATATTTTGTACACCTTCGCAAAAGATGGGCATGATCGTCGATCAGTTCAAACGACGTTGTATCATATTCTTGATGCATTGACGCATGCGATGGCACCGATTTTATCATTTACAGCTGAGTATATTTATAAAACGTACAAAAAAGATGCAGACCAAACGATTCATCATAATCGATTTATAGAAACGGTTGATGTCTGGAATGTTCTGGGTAAAGATGCAGAGCAGATGAAAAAAGGGCTTGAGGCGCTTGATCGCTTACGTGTGGCAATACTTAAAAGCATTGAACAGAAACGTGAATCAGGGCTTATTAAACACTCGCTTGAAGTTGCGTTTGAATTGTCGTTGAAGCATGCTCCATGGACTCAAGATATTTTGAACATGTGTCAAGAGCATGATCTTGCATCATTTTTGAAAGATGTCTGTATTGTTTCTCAATGTTTGATCGTTACTGATATTGTTGATGCTCAAGAAATTGATGATCTGAAAATTTTGATCACGCATGCAGTGGGTAAAAAATGTCCTCGTTGTTGGCAGTGGGATGAAGTTTCTGATGTTGATGATCTTTGTCGTCGTTGTGTTTTAATTCTTAAAACCATGGAATAACTGATATGATTATTACGATTGATGGGCCATCGGGCAGTGGTAAATCCTCATTGGCTCGTGCGATTGCAGAAAAATATCATCTGCATTATTTGGCAACGAGTCTGCTTTATCGTGCGGTTGGTTTGGTTCTGTCGCGTCGTTGGGATGAAAAGCATCAAGAGCATCATTGGCAATCATTAACCAATTTTGATTACGCCGAAGTTGACAAAATTATCTATGATGTTGATGCAGAAAAAGCTTCGCTTGAATATGAAGGGGAAGATATAACTCCCCTTTTATCAGATGAAAAAATTGCTCAGTATGCAAGCCAGGTTTCAACTGATGCGCGACTGCGTGCAGGGTTGTTGATTGTGCAACAAAAAATTGGCTCGGAGTACGATCTTGTTGCTGACGGGCGTGATGTGGGGTCAGTAGTTTTTCCGGATGCTGATCTTAAGTTGTTTCTTACTGCAACGCCTGAAATGCGTGCGCAGCGGATGCTTGATGATACTGAGCGCTGGAAAGCAGCAGAACAAATGAGCTATCAAGAATGCTTGGCAAGTGTTCAGGAGCGTGATGCACGAGATCAGAATCGTGCAGTAGCACCTTTAATGGTGCCAGCGGGGGCAGTTCTGATTGATTCAACAGATTTGAGCTTTGAACAAGTTAAAGAACAGGTTTTTAGGCTTATTGATCAGCTTTGATCTTTGTTTTAAAAATTGATTAAAAGAGCTGTTTTTCTTCTTTTATATCGATCAAATCTCTGGTTTTTATTCGTTTTCGCTGGTGAGCGTTTTTCATTTTTGTTTTCTTATTGTAATTTTAAGTATCGAATAAACAGTAAATAAGAGGACGAAATGAGAAAAATTATACAAACATTCTTTTTGATGGCATTAGCTGTTTCAGTGCAAAATATGAATGCTGCAGTAGTTCAACGTGTTAGCACTGGTTGGGGGTCGCTTTCAAGTACTCAACAGGCAACTCTTGTTGGAGCTGCGCTTTTGTTACTAGAAAATGGATTTGATTATGTTGCTCATGGTGTTTCTGTTGAACAGAATTCAAAAAAGAAAATGAGCCAAAAATCATTTGATTTTGATTTTGGATCTATGAAGTCTCTCGAAAAAGATTTTGGTAAAACAAAAGAAGCAACAAAACGAAAAACTTCAATTTCTTTATATGGCTATCTTAAAAATTTTTCTGTTCGTTTAAAGCATGGTCTTAAAAACCCGCTTGAAAGTTTTCAGACACAATCAATGTTTAATTTGTTAACGTTGGTCACTGGTTTTCAGGGATATCTTCTTTTGCAAGAGATGAAAGAACAGAAAACAAGTGGTAGCATTGCAGGAAGTCCTGCCTGTTTAAGTGTCCCAAAAGGTAAAATGGTGAGAGAGATATTGATTAATTTATTAAAAGCGCCATGTTTGAAACCTGAATTAGTAAAAATACAAAAGCAGATTATTAGTGAAGAGTTCACGAATCAATATCGTCAAAAACCGTATCGAACATCATATTGTTTGGCTGGACCTCCCGGTGTTGGTAAAACATATTTTGCACAATCATTAGCAGATTTGCTTGGCTATCATTGTAAAATAATTCCATGTGCTAGCATGGGAGGGAATAAAGAAGGCATTGAATTTAAATTACATGGTGTTGGAAAAGAATATCAGGGGGCACGTCTTGGTGCACTTGCAGCTGGACTTGCAGAAATGAAGCAAGAAGATAAAAAAGGACTTATAGTGCTTCTTGATGAGATTGAAAAAGCTGATCAGTTGGATAACTTTATTGCACTGCTTGATCCGCAACAGAATCAAAAAATTAAAGATAACTATTTACAACAAAATATTGATTGTTCAGGTATTATTTTCATTGCAGCAGTCAATGATATAGAAATGTTGAAGCAGAAATCAGAAGCAGTTGCATCTCGATTGACGATTGTTAATATTCCTCCATTTACTAACGAAGAAAAAAAAGCATTTTTAGAACAGTATCTGAATAAAGAAAATAATTTTATTACAGGCTTTGCTGAATATGCTCAATCTCAAAGCTTAATTGAATCTATTGTTCAAGGCAATAAAGAAGCAGGACTTCGTGAAGCTATTACGGCTTTAAGATTAGCTGAAACAAAGTGGAATGTTGAGCGAGTAGCAGTTGACTGCTAGAAAAGCCTAATTGTAAAATTTTAATTATCATATAATTTTACTTACAATAAGTTTATTTTTACGTCTTAATTTAATTTTTCTACCATTTTTGTCTTTACCATTTTGTACATAATGTTATACATTTTTTCATAGCGCGCTTCTTTTTTTATGATTAGAGTCGCGGCGGAGTGAGCGTATTTCATTTTTAAATTCTTGTAAATTTTAGAATTCACGTATTTGTAAGTTGACTATTAGTGAACTTAATAGTGATATTTCTTTTGAAAATGTTTCTTGTTCTGGTTGAAAAAAGGAGTCTTACATGCGTCTGTTCTATGTTTTTCTTAGTCTTTTAATAAGCCTGTCTTTTTTTAAACCGGTTATGAAATCATCAGCACTTTTTGTTTCACGTCTGCATCCGGTGAGCGGAGTCCTTGGCACAGCTGCAACGATTTCAATGAGTGCCTACAAAGCGTATCAATTGCATCGCAAGCAACAAAAATTTTCTAATCTGTCATTACCACAACATGTACAAACGAATCGTGTTGCTTCAGAAAAAGAAGCAATAGTTGCAGAGCAAAAGTATTATCAAGAGCGTAAAAAAAATCTTGAAATAATGAAAAACGAATTTGCGCTCACTCAGCGAGATCTGTTGGTTATTAAAGAACTATTTGATTCATCTTCTTTTTCAGCAGAGTTTTTGCAACAAAAAATGGAAGAAAGTTTTTCTGTGAATGATACCTATTTGGTATTGCCTGAAAATCAAATGAAATCAAGCGAAACCCAAGAACAAAAATTGATAGTTCTTGAAGAAGAAATTGTCGAATTACATGCTTTACTTGCAGCTCATTTTGATGGACTTATGGTTCAAGTTCCAACTCTGCTTAATAAGTTGGATGATTATTTATTTGATCTTAATGATACACTCCAAGCGTTGCATAATAATGCAAATACTGATGCAGCAGCGTTGCAGTTGTATGAAAAATATGTATACGTAGATTTTTTGACACGAGATGCGCATCAAAAACTTGCTGAATTAAAAGCGACTGGATCGTATTATCGAGTTAGTGGGTCATCCTCATGTATGGCACGTGGCTCTAATCTGTTTGAAAAACTTGATTTACTTGATCAATATCTAGCCGAAAAAGAAGCATGGCTCAGTGCAAATGTTACTATTTCTGCTGAAAATATTGCTGACATAGAAAAAGATTTTACACAAAATAATATTTCTTTTGTCGATGTTAAAAAATGGGTTGAAAACAGATTTAGTCAAGATCGAGTTGGTCGAGAGATTGAATTTATCAAATGGGCCCAAGAAAATCGTGCAAAAATTCGAGTACAATTGTTGGGGCATAGTATTGCTGTTGAAGAAGAAGATTTAGATGAAGATGATAAGTGTCAGTGTAATTGTGGTTGTGATTGTAAATGTGGTCAAGCCCAAGGTAATTTTTTTGAAAAGTTAAAAAAGAATCATGCTAAAAAAGTGCTTGTGAAAAAATATGGACCATTTTTTCAAGATTTAGTTACAAAGCTTTGGTGGACAGAAGATAATGCTGAACATAGTGGGAGGCATTGTAAAGTATATAAAAAAATATCTACAGGTTTTGAATGGGTTCGTGATACAACATTTGAAGGAGTTACAATAGAAAAACATAAAAGTGATGGAAGTAAATTTAAGTTGTTTAATGTAATGTTAACCGGACCATTGTTGGT
>CAZZPM010000047.1:0-6997 GCA_964655535.1 uncultured Pseudomonadota bacterium | reverse complement strand
ATGATGCTGTTGCGTTACCCGTTGTTGAATCAGGAGTTGAACCAGTTGAAGAAGTTGAAGTGGCGGTTGAACCGATTGAAGTAGTTATTAAGCCAGAAGTGTCTGTAAATTCTAATGATGATTTGGTTGCTCTGATGCAGACATTTGCCGATGAGTATCAAAATAAAGAAGATGATGTTGCAAGTTCCTACGAACAGCCAGCATTAGTGCTTGATGAAGAGCATGCGCTTGCGATGCAACAAGCGATGCAAGAAATTTTTGAACAAGAAGAAGTAGAAATTCAAGCAGCAGATACCATAACAACATTGATAGAGTATCAATGTCTTGATGACTTATTAAAAACAGAACCACATAAAAGTGGTAAAGCCATTATTGCTTTAAAACGAATGTTGCGTGCAGGACTTGGTGTTGCAACATCGGCAGGTTTGGGGCATTTGATAAAAACAAGAGCATCAACATGGGCAGACGCACATTCATTGCCTTTGCATGCAGGACTGGGTATTCTTGCGTGTGGTTTATATGAAGCGTTGTTGTTTGCATGGCAAGACAATCAAGATCTGTACCGCTCAATTTTGGGGCACATTGTGCAAAATTGGAATATTTATACAATGCTTGTTCCTGAAGATTATGTTGATACCTTTAGTGCGCTTCATGCGGCGTATGTTCAAAATGGTAATCAATTGACTGTGACCGAAAAAGAAGCAAAAAACATTGTTAAAACGATGAAGTACGGCGTGCGCAGTGAAATTAAAAAAAGACAGCCGCAATCGTACATGCATGATAAAAAAAGATAAAACAGAAAAATATTTTTGATATAAAAAAGGGACAGATTAATTTTCGGTCCCTTTTTTCATGGGTATTCTGTTTTTTATAAAAGTGCTTGTAGTTTTTCTGTGTATGTTTTTTCGTCCATGCTGCCTGTTTGGCGCGCTACTTCTTTTCCTTGTCTGAAAAAAATATAGGTGGGAACACCTTTGATCTGATTTTCTTCAGCTACTTCTTTTGTTTGATCGATGTCTATTAATGCAAAACTGACGCGTGTATTAAATTTTTGTTGCATGATTTCATCAAGGGGTTTCATGTTTGTACATGCGCCACACCAAGAAGCAAAAAACTTAATAACGACCGCATGATTTTTATGGATGAATTTTTTAAGTTCATTCTTGCTTTTGAGAAGCATGGGAGGTGTTATCGTTTCAACACTCGCTGCAAGGAGTTGAGCATTGCAGGGTGATAATGAGATTGAAAAAATTGTAACAAGAGACAAGAGTATACGTGAATAATACATAGAATATTCTCCTTATGTTTTTTAAAAAAGCATGGTATGAACATTCTTAGTCTAGCAGAGTGCTCACCAGCGATTCAATAATTTTTCAATGTGAAATATTTAATTATGTAGTTTTTGATAATAAGAGCGTACGTCCTTTTGCAAAGTTTGAAAGACTAGAACTTACTTTTTTTGCATGATATACTTTTTGAGTAGATACATTTTTGTGTATTTAAAAATGAAAGTAAATATATGAAAAAATTACCTTTAGGCATTCAGACCTTTTCAAAATTACGTGAAGATAATTGTGTTTATGTTGACAAAACTGAACATATTTATCGATTGATTCAGGGATATTGTTACTTTTTTGCTCGTCCACGTCGCTTTGGAAAGTCAATTTTATGTTCAACCATTACATCAATTTTTCAAGGAAAAAAAGAATTATTTGATGGTCTTTGGATAACCAAAAACACCGATTATTCTTTTCCTGTTCATCCAGTGATTCATATCGATTTTGGTAATATTACAGTAAAAACACCTGAATTATTTAATCAAAGTTTAATGCTTGAAATTAATAATGTTGCAGTAGTTGAAGATTTTCTTCCCTTTGATATGACTAATCCAGGAACCATGTTAAAATTATTAATGCTTGCCTTAACAAAAAAATATAATAATAAAAAAGTAGTCTTGATTATTGATGAATACGATCGACCGATTTTGCATCACTTAACAACTCTTGATTCATTAAAAGAGATGCAAAGTATTATTCAGAATTTTTACACCTGCATCAAAGCGATGGATCAATATTTACAATTTTTGTTTGTGACCGGCATCAGCCGCTTTTCAAAGACAAATTTGTTTTCGGGCTTTAATCAGATTTCTGATATTTCCATGGATCCTCAATTTGCCCACTTAGTTGGCTACACTGATGAGGAATTAAATACGACATTGGCTGAGCACATGAGTTTTGCTGCTCAAGAAAGTGGCAAAAGCTTAGAAGAATTTAAAGAGCAAACAAAATTATATTATAATGGCTATCGATTTTGGAAGAATGCAGCAGCAGGCAAACCACAAATTGACCTCCCCCGTGTCTATAATCCGTATTCAATGATGAATAATTTACATAATCCGACCTTTGAATATTATTGGTTTGAATCGGGCACACCGACTTTTTTAATCAACTTATTTAAAATAAATAATTATCCTGTTGAATCGTTTGATGAACTCGAAATATCTGAAAGTGAACTTGGATCATTTGAGCCAGAGACGTTGCCCCTTAATACTTTATTATATCAAACAGGATATTTAACCATTAAAAATTATGATACAGATACAAAAAATTTTATTTTAAATTATCCAAATATTGAAGTTAAAGAGGCTTTTTTGCAAAGAATTTTAGTCTGGATTTCGCACGTACAAGAAGGGAAAATTAACTCTCATTCGTTTAAACTGCGCACATCGCTCAACAATAATGACGTATCTTTGTTTATCGACACGTTAAAGTCTTTTTACGCTACAATTCCATACACCATTCAACTTGAGTACGAGAAATATTACCAGACTATTTTTTATATTATTTTAACGTTGCTCGGCATTAAAATCGATGTCGAAGTAACGACCAATTTGGGTCGCATTGATGCACTCATCAAAACAGAAAAATTCATCTATATCATCGAATTTAAATTGAATGCTGATGTTTCAAAAGCACTTGGGCAGATCAAAACTAAAAAGTATTTTGAACAATATCAACACGATGCACGCCCTATTACTTTGATCGGTATTTCGTTTGATACAAAAGAAAAAAATATTGGTGATTTTATAACTGAAGCAATGAAGAAATAGAACAGTTGATAGTTATTTATTGCAGAATCTGGCTTTAATGCGTTTTTTCTTGATAGACTTTCTGGGAAAAAAGAAGCAGGGTTTTTATAAAAAAAAGGGGGAATTCTATGAAAGTGGCACAATTTTTTTCTGCATTATTTTTGTTTCTGATGACCTTATCGCTTGCAACATTATTTTCGAGTGAGTCATCAACAGCAATGGTGACGCATGAACAGGTGGCAGTGCCTGAATCGGAGACTGCTACGCATTCATTTTTTGATCTTTCTTCATGGAAAACCGATTCAACGGTTTCATGGATCTGGCTTTTACTTGCATCATTTTTAGCAGGCATTTTAATTAGTTTTACCCCTTGTGTTTATCCGATGGTGCCGATCACTGCAGCAATTATGCAAAATTATTCTGCAGGTTCGATGATCATGACGATTTTGAGGGCAATTTTATACATTATCGGCATCGCCTTAGTTTATGCATCGTTTGGGTATTTTTCTGCGTCAACAAGTATTATGTTTGGATCATGGATGGCTTCGCCTTGGGTTGTTGCTTTAATCGCTTTATTTTATTTGTATTGTGTGGGAGCAATGTTTGATTGGTATGATTTATATATTCCTTCTTTTTTAGGTCGAAATCATGGTTTTGCATCAAATGGTTCGTTTGTTTCTGTTTTTTTATATGGACTTTTAGCTGGCATGGCAGCATCGCCTTGTATTACGCCAGGGCTTTCATTGATTTTGGGTGTGGTGAGCCAATTGAAAAATCCAGTTTTAGGATTTGCGATGCTTTTTGTTTTTGCGATTGGCATGAGCTTTATATTATTATTGGTGAGCATGTCAACTAATCTTGTTCATCGGCTTCCGAGTGCTGGAACGTGGATGTTAGAAGTAAAAAAGATATTTGGATTTTTATTATTTGGCATGATGATCTCGTTTGTAAGGCCATTTTTAAATATGATGCATGCGTACATATTAGAGATGTTTCTTTTGAGCGCAATTATCTGTTTTTATGGTTTTCAGTTGCAAAAAAAAATACGCCCTTCAGTTTCTACGTCAGTTCCTGTTGAGCCGATGCATTCGTCTGTTTATTATTTGTTAGTCGGTATGTACATCAGTTTTATTATTATGGCAACGATGCGCATCTATTATTTGTTGATTAAGATTATTTTGTGAAAATGATTGTTAAATATGATGCAGAAACAGATTATTGGCATAGGTATTCTTTTTATTAGTTGTTATGCTGTTGGAATTTTATGGCAACAAAATCGTACGATCTGTCTTAAAGAGAAGCTTGTTTTGATGCATGAAAAAATAAAAATACTAGATGAAACAATCAATCAAGTTCAACAAGAGATTGTTGGGTGCAAAACAGTTTCGTTTCTAACAATGGCACTTGCAGAGCATGACTTTATTCCTCTTTCATCTGTTCATTTGGTGACTTGTTCATGATGCAGCAAAATTTTTATCGACGCGTTCGTTTGATAAGATATTTGTTTTTGTTTTTGTATGCTGTTATTCTGTTTCGTTTGTTTCAGTTGCAAGTTGATCAAAAATATTTTTTAGCACAAAAAGCGCAACAGCAATATCGACAAATGATTTCAATTCCTGCTTCACGAGGAATTATCTATGATCGGCAAGGTAAAAAATTGGTTTTTAATGATAAAACATGGGATCTTTGTATGATTCCTGCACAAAAAAAAATTGATGCAATGACAAAAAAATATCTTGAAATGGAGCATCCAGCTTTATATGCAAGAGCACAAGTTGATCGATGGGAACATTTTTTTTGGGTCGAACGACAAGTTTCTGAATCTAAAAAAAATCAAATATTGCAAGAAGCTCCGGTATTAGTTGCATTTCCATCATCACGTCGCTTTTATCCGTACGAGCATTGTAATCATGTTCTTGGTTTTGTGAACATCGATGGTGATGGAGGATCAGGAATTGAGTTTTCTTGTAATGAGGCATTGAAAGGGGTTGATGGTTCGATTGTTGGCTTTGCACATGCAAAAAAAAAGAGACAATTTTTTGAAACATTTTCTGATACAATGCCGATTCCAGGTACAGATATTGTTTTAACCATTGATGAATCATTACAACGAATTGTTTATGAAGCGGTTGCAGAGAAAGTTGAAGCATTACATGCGCAAGAAGGTGCTGCTTTAGTGGTAAATCCGGCAACGGGAGAAATTCTTGCAATGGTTAGTTATCCAAATTTTTCTCCACATCATTTGACTACAGAATCATTAATGTGTACTCATAATATTTCGGTTGAATCTTCTTTTGAAGCCGGTTCAGTGATTAAAGCATTTTTGGCTCTTGCGGCGCTTGCAGAAGAAGTAGTGACAGCTGACACTGAAATTGATTGTGAAGGACGGAAAGCAAGGATTGGTGGAATGATCGTTCAATATCCTGCAACGATGGGTCCTGTGATGGGGGTCGTGCCATTTTCAAGAGTGATTCAAAAATCAAATAACATTGGTGTTGCAAAAGTTGCCATGCAATTATCAACAAAGTTATATGATCATTATAAAAAAATAGGACTGGGATCAAAAACAGAAATACAATTGCCTGCTGAGCAAGCAGGTTTTTTGCGCTCACCAGATACATGGACAGAATCAAGTCCTGTTGCACTTTCATTTGGGTATGAAGTTTCGGTAACATTGCTGCAACTTGCACGAGCGTTTGCGATGATTGCAGCAGGTGGACTAATAAAAAATATAACATTGATTAAAAAAGAAGAGTCGAGTGAGGCAAAACGGATTTATGAATCTGAAATAATTGATGCATTAAAAACAATATTAGAACCGATCGGTGCTTTGTATGGAATCCCTGGATATAAGGTGTATGGAAAAACAGGAACAGCACGACTTCTTAAAGAAGGTGTTTATTCATCAGAAAATCATATGTATACGTTTGCAGGCATTGTTGAAAAAGCTGATTATCAACGGGTGATTATTACGATGATTAAAGAACCAAAAGGGGTGAGTCATCTGTTTTCATCGCAAATAACTGCACCCCTTTTTAAAACAATTTTACAACGAATGGTTGTTGTTGAAAAAAATATTTAAATTTTATTTTGAATAAACGACAGTGACTTTTCCGGTTAAGAACATTTCACAATCAAGTGCTGCTTTGCATCCATCGCCTGATGAGGTGATCGCTTGTTTATATCGATAATCAGCAACATCGCCAGCTACAAAAATACCTTCTTTTTCGGTGCATGTTCGTTCAGTAACTTTGATGTAGCCGTATTGATCAAGAGTAAGTTGGTTTTCAAATAATGCTGTATTTGGACGAAGTCCGATAGCAATAAAAATGCCATCAATCGATTTCTCAGTCAGTTCTTTTGTTTTTTGATTTTCAATGATGACTGAACTGATGCGTGATCCATTTCCTTTAATCTCTTTGACAGTGCTGTTGTAAATCATTTCAACATCAGGATGAGCAAGAACGCGATCTTTAATCGGATCGGTTGCTGTTACTTGATCAAGAATATGAACAACGGTTACTTTTTTTGCAAAACGGGTTAAATAATCAGCTTCAGTCATTGCGCTGTTGCCACCACCGACGATGAGCACTTCTTTGTTTTTATAAAAAGGTGCATCGCATGTTGCGCAGACGGTCACACCCTTACCCCAATATTCAGCTTCGCCAGGACAACCTAATTTTTTATGTGAAGCACCACAGGCAATGATAACACTTTCAGTTTCAATAACTTTGCCGCGCTTGGTGGTTACTATGTAAGGGCGCGAAGAAAAATCGACAACAGTTACTGAATCAGGTAAAAATTCTGCTCCGCAAGCGGCCGCATGAGCTTTCATGTCTATCATTAAATCAGGGCCTTGAATTGATTTAATGCCGGGCCAATTTTCAACTTCGGTTGTTCCCATGAGCT
>CAZZPM010000046.1:0-7158 GCA_964655535.1 uncultured Pseudomonadota bacterium | reverse complement strand
GTAGCCGGCGAGGTTGATAATTTCCATGCGGTCAAAAAGTGGATAGGGAATATTGTCAACAACGTTCGCTGTTGCAATAAACATGACGTGTGAAAGATCATAGCCAATTTCTAAAAAGTGATCAGAAAATGCTTTATTTTGTTCGGGATCAAGAACTTCAAGCATTGCTGAAGAAGGATCGCCTCGAAAGTCCATGGACATTTTATCGATTTCATCAAGTAGAATGACGGGATTAACGACTTTTGCTTTTTTCATTGCTTGAATTAATTTACCCGGCATTGAACCGATGTAGGTTCGACGATGGCCACGAATTTCTGCTTCATCACGAAGTCCACCGAGTGAAATGCGAATGAGTGGTCGTCCGAGTGCCTCGGCGATTGATTCAGCAAGTGATGTTTTGCCAACACCCGGAGGGCCTGCAAGACATAAAATTGGTGAACGCTTGAGTTGATCACCTGCAAATTTTTTGGCAGCTAAAAACTCAATAATGCGTTCTTTTGCTTTTTTCATACTTGCATGACTTTTATCAAGTATTTTTTCAGCTGCAGACAATGAAACAGTATCTTTGCTTACTTTAAACCACGGAAGATTGATGAGCCATTCAAGATAATTTTTACTGATCGCGGCTTCAGGAGAAGAAGGTTGCATCTGTTCAAGTCGTTTGCATTCATATTCAACTTTTTCAAGCGCTTCTGCTGCGAGTTTTAATTTTTTTGCTTTTTCACGAATAGTATCAATTTCTTGTTGTGTATCTTCGCGACCAAGTTCACGTTGTATTGCTCTGATCTGTTCATTTAAGTAATAATCTTTCTGGTGCTTTTCGATCTGGCTTGCAATACGTTTTTTGATATTTTCATCAGCACGTAAAATTTCAATTTCATCTTGTAATAGTGCACTGAGTCTCAATGCTCTTTCTTTAAGATTGACGATTTCAAGGATCTGCTGTTTTTCATGAAAATCAAGATGAACTTGTACAGCAATCGTATCAGTCAAATAATCAAGATCTTCAAGGTCTTGGAGAATATTTAAAATATCTTGTGAAATTTTTTCGTTCAATTCTGCATATTCTTTAAACAATGCATTGAGTGTTCGCCACAAAGCTTTGGTTTCTGCTGCGGTGAGTCGATCGTTTGAGTGTTGATCTTCTGCATGAACGGCAAAAAAATCGGTAACACTGTTATCATATTCAACGATTTTTGATCGAGCAATTCCTTCAATGAGAATTTTAAGTGTCCCGTTGGGGAGCCGTGCAACTTGTAAAATAATAGCGCGGGTGCCGTATTCAAAAAGATCTTTGACGGTTGGATTTTCGATATTAGGGGATTTTTGTGCAGTGACAAAAATTTCTTTGGTTGATGCAAGTGCATGTTCAACCGCTTTGATCGAAATTTCGCGACCGACAATGACGGGAATAATGCTTTTAGGGAGTGCTACAACATTTTTGAGCGGCAACACGGGCAAATGCATGACCGAGCTAAATGAGCCTTTTTTTTCTTTCATGATGACTTTCTTTTTAATATTTTTATTTTAAAAACAGTTGAGGGCCTCTGCAGTAGCAAAATTTTGTGCCCTTATTTCTTTGTTTTAGAGTACTGAAAAAAGAGCTTTTCTGCAAGAAGATTTGAAATATTCAGTTTTTATGAAAGTTGATGTTTTTCTTTGAGAAAATTGGCAAATGCATAAGCAATAATTGTTGCTGGTGCTGTAGAATTAGTTGCGTTATTTTTAAATTGTCTATTAAGTTCTCTACAGGTTGTTGAATCGAACGCACGTACAATCATTTTGTCTTGATCATTTTTACAACATTCAACGCAGATCCAATGTGCTTGTTGATTTACAATAAAAATAACTTTTTTATTTGCGTTGTAGGTTTTTGCTGCTTCTTCAAAGCATGCTAGATGGTTTTTTTCGTCATCTATAGGATTTAAAAATAATCCAAAATCTTCTATAAAAATAGTCTGTTGATATTCTTTAGGAATGCTTTTTTGCAGTTCAAGATCGGTAAGATTTCCTTCACTTACTTCAAATAGTTTTTTCCGTAGTTCTTCTTCAGCTAGTCTAAGCCCTTCTTTTTTTTCTTCTCTTTCTTCATCTGTTTCAAAAAAATTTAAAGGAGTTGATGGGTCGTTCATACTGTTTTGTTTTTTTTCGATTTCTTGTTTAGTTTCTATGACCAATAGTTTTCGTATTTCTTGATTAAAGTTTTCATATACATCACGCGCTTTTAGCGCTGCTTGTTCTTCTTCATCAGATAATGATGCTGCAAGAATGAGTGCTGTTTTAAGCGCATAAGGGCCACAATTGGCTGTAGTATCCTCTCCAAGAGACTGATCAGCGCAGTTATAAAAATATTGTGATGCGATTGGTTCATCTTTAAAATTATCAGGATTATTAAGAAACGGTATAAATTGGTCGATAGTTGCATGGAGCTTTGGATATTGTTCTTGAGCAATTTTAGTTACGAGTTCAGTAAAAAAAGTACTTAATTCTTGGGGGTTTGTATTCCAATATTGTCGATAAAGCTGTATAGCAATATCGTTGGTTAATTGAGGATCTGCAGGAAGCATATTTTCTTTATTTTGTAAAAATATCTGTTGAGAATTTTGTGATCCTTGTGCGTCAAAAAGTAAAGAAGCAGAGAAATCAGAAAAAATATTTAAAAGTTCATCTTTATCAATTTTATTTTGAATGTCCCATCCAGGAATAAGTCTTGTAAATGCTTGTAAATAAGCATGAGATTCTAAAGGTATTTGTAGTGCATTCATTGCTGCAAAAGAAAGTGCATCTTTGTATTGTATAGGGCATGTTTTTGGATGTTTGTCTTGCAGAGACATGTGCAATGCAGCGTCTAAATCATCATCTGAATCTTGTGTTGAATCTGTAAAATCAAATAATGAAGCATTAAGTGAACTATTAAGAGAGAGTGCAACTGCTACATTATCATCATCATTTTCATTATCTGGCAGAGGCAGTATCGTCGGTTCTGGAGTATTTTGAGGTATGTGAGGTGTAGGAGTTGTTGATTGCCTTTGTTGTTGTCGAGTTGTAGGAGTTGTGTTTGGTGGTAATGTAGGTCGTTGTGTTACTTGATTAATCGGTGATTCACGATGCAAACAAAGTCCTGTTATGATTGAAGAAATATATATTAAAGTTTGTAGTGGGCGCATGTGCCAGATGAAAGAAGTTGGTTTTTGAAATCGACGCCCTTGTCTTTTAGCTCGTTTATATTTTTTTTGTTCACGCGTCGTTTTTTTTGATGCACGCATTAATTCATTAATGCAGCCAGCTGTTCCGCTTACAAAAAGTAGATTTGAAAATAGTGAGTTTGTATTGTTTGCATACAAAGGATTTGGCTGACCTGTAATAAGCGTGCCAAAAATAAAAAATAGTAAAAAATTTCTTTTTTCTATCATTATTTTTCCTCTTGTCATTCTTTCATATAAAATACCATATATTTCAAGTGTACAATAAAAAATGAAAAACGAATATTGCTTTTGTATGTTTTAATGAAAAAAATCTGAAATAAGTCTATTTTGATGAAAAAGTTTGAAAATATGTTGATTATTCAGCGTTCACAGAGTGCATCAACGGGATTGAGCTGTGATGCTTGATAGGCTGGATAAGCGCCAAAAAAAATGCCGATGGTCAGGGTAATGCCGGTTGAATAGAGAATTGAAGTGAGGGTGACGAGGATCGGCCAGCCGAGGATCTGTTTGGTAATGAGTGCTCCCGCAAGTCCAACCAGAATGCCGATCATGCCTCCGATGCAGCAAAGAACGATTGCTTCAATTAAAAATTGTTGTTGAATATTTCCCTCAGTGGCGCCGAGCGCAAGTCGAATGCCAATTTCTCGTTGTCGTTCAGAAACAGCGACCAGCATGATATTCATGATGCCAATACCTCCGACAATCAGAGAAATAAGTCCGACCAAAAATAAAAAAAGATTAAAAGTTGATGAGGTCTGTGCCGCTGTTTGAGCAAGTGCTTGTTGCGTCGTGATTAAAAAATCATCCGGTTCTTGTGGCTGTAGTCGATGACGAAGTCGTAATGCATGCGTTACTTGTGCAATAATGAGTGGAATATTTTCAGCATTTTGTGCGTGTAAAATCAATGAGTGGATTCCTGAATTTGCTCGTTTTTGAATATATTTTTTTAATGTTGTTAAAGGAATAAAAACATTATAATTGGGATTCTCAGTTCCTACGTAGCTGTTGAGTGGTTTGAGGATGCCGATCACATGAAACGGCATGCTGTTGAGTCTGACGTGTTGTCCGACGGTGCATCCAAGATCCTGAGCTACAGCATGGCCTAAAACAATAGATCGACTCTGTCTGACGTAATGATCCTTTTGAAACAGGGTTCCTTGTGCGGGCGTTCGATTGATGATAGTCAAAAGATCTTCATTGCCTCCTTTGATAACGACTTCAGCGGATGCTTCTTGAAAGGTGATTGCTCCTTTTTCGCCGATGTAGGGAGAAATAGCATCGATTAACGGAACATGTCTTTTAAGTAGCTGTGCATCAATGATTTTTAATTTTGATCTATTTTTTTGTTGCATGATGCGTAATTTTGTTTTTTTTGTTGTGGTCAGTGGCGAGATGCCGATGTAGTTGTCGCCCATGGCGGCAATCTGTGCTTGAATTTGTTGTTCGGCGCCTTTGCCGATAGCCAAAATAGCAATGATTGATGCAATGCCAATGATGATGCCAAGCATCGTTAAAAAAGAACGACCAGCATGACGCATGAGGCATTGATGGGCAGATTTAATCAGTTGTGTTGTTTTCATAGGCTCTTATGAAAAAAGGGTTTTCTGTTTTTTCTGTGACGATCGTTGAATGTTGCAAATGATGGCATCATGTTCAGAGATTCCATCAAGTACGCAAAAATATAAATCGTCGGTGATGCCCAAAAGTACCGGGACTTCTTTACATTGATTTTCATGCAAAAGCCAGACGAATTGAACATTCTGATTTTTATATTTTTTCTTAATATATTTTTTTTCTTCTTCTGAAAGTGAGATCAGTTGTTTTGCTGCTCGTGATGCATGCGACGTTAATTTTTCTTTATTGAATGCAAAGACGGTGCTGGGCAGTGTTGGAATATTTTTTTCTTTCGCAACATGAATGCGTGCTTGAAGGGTCATGCCAGGGCGTAAAAGACTTTCTGAGTTGTCGATTTCAACCGTTGCGTGATAAAAGAGAATGCCGCTTTTATTTTTTGGTGAGTAGCGAACATCAATGATTTTGCCCGTAAAAACTTTGTATGGATAACTTTCAATGGTCAAAGAAACTTTTTGTCCCGTTTTGATGCCGCTGATGTCGCTTTCATCAATTTCTAAAATGCCATGCATGACTGATAAATCGCGTGCAATAGTAAAAAGAACTGTCGCATCAAGATCAGTAGTGATCCGCATTCCTTCAGTGATACCGACAGAAACGATCGTTCCATCGATAGGAGCAATAATGTTAAGATTCTGATATTCTTTTTTTTTCTTTTCAAGCGTTGCGCTGGCCAGCTTTAAATCTGCTTTTGCGAGCTGAAATTCTTGTTCCTGTTTTTCATATTCTTGAAGTGCCATGTTATCGGTTGCAAGAAGAGCACGCGCTCGTTCTATTTTTTTTGTTTGATACATAATGTGAGCTTTGGCTCGATCAACCAGAGCGGTCGCCTCTTTGACTTCGGTATTTCCCTTGCCGTTGTCAATCACCGCAAGCAGATCACCCTTGGTTACTTTTTGATGTTCACCTGCATAAATATGTGAAATCGTTCCAGCGACGAGACTGCCGACTTTGATGGTATCTTTTAATTCAAGGAGTCCGACCGAATGCACATGATGTTTGATGGTTCTTTTTTCTAAAGAAGTGGTTATAAAAGGGTTTTTGGGTGTTTTGCAATAATGAGCGAAATACCAATATGCCCCCATTCCTGCAAGAATAATGAGATATATAATATGTTTTTTTTTCATTGTTTTCCTGCTCAAAAGAGTCTTTTTTTATGTTTTTAAGCATTTTTAAAGGATTTATGAAGAAAGTTTACTGAACTATGGAGCAAAAATAAATAAAATGGAAGTTTTTCTCTTTTTTTAAAAAAGAATCGAAAAAAAAAGGGCATAAAGCATCTATTTTGAAGAGGGGGTCTTGGGAGTTTTTTGGGGGCATGTTAGTATTAAAATATACGCTACAATACAATCTTTATTGAAGTGTTAAAGTTTAATAAGTAGAAGGAGAGCTACTATGAAAAATAAAATCGTAATAATATCACTCATGTATGTTGGTTCATTATTTGTTTGTCAGAATCTGTTTGGTCGCTTTGCGCGATTGAATTTGTCTGATATGTCATATGATACGTTTGATGATTGTTCATCAGCTTCTAAAGCTTCGTCATATTCGTATGAAGATGATCAACAAAATTTTTCTTTTGATGATGCACAAAAATCAGACTTACGTTCTGCAGGTATTTCAGATGATCTGATGGAGCAGGCTGAAGGATATGCACGTAAAGAACATAAGCGATCTAAAAAATCAGGATCATGGTTTGGTGGATCACAAGTTCTTTCAGAAGAAGGTGCTTATGCAGGACATAATCGATCATGGTTTAATATGAGCGGAATTTCTAGTGGACTTTCAGCAGCGATGTCACTTGCAATGATGTTTGTTTTGAAGAAGGGTTATGATACGTATGTTTCAAAAGATGGTCGTGATCAATTGATTAAAGAAGCAGTTGCTGCAGCTAAAACGGCAGTAAAAGATGATGAAGATTTTAAGCCATTTATTACTGAAGATGGTCGTAAGGCAATGTATGAAGAATTTGGAAATGTTGCTGGTTCAAGAATTGGTGAAAAGGCTTTAGAGGCAATATTAGCAAATCCTAAAATTCAGCAATTTACAGAAGAAGAAAGTCAAAATGCATTGGTTGACAAATTGTCTGATCGAGCTGCTGACCAAATGATTGCTAAAGTTTTAGCAAATCCTCAAGTACAACAATTTACTGATGAAGCAAAACAAGATGCATTAGTTGATAGACTTGCTATGCGAGCGACAGAGAAAATGTTAGATACGGTAAAAAAAGAAGCGCCTATTGCGTCTGAGCAATCAATAGCTGGACAAGCGTTATCGTATGCTTCACCGGCAGCATGGCTTCAGTGGACTGGAAAACAAG
>CAZZPM010000045.1:0-7230 GCA_964655535.1 uncultured Pseudomonadota bacterium | reverse complement strand
GTTGCACGAAGATACGAAATTCCTTGATGATAGTTCGCCATCAAAGCGATGCACGCAAACGCCGCATGAGCATCGGACGGATACAAAATAATTGCATCAGGAATCGTTCGAAATAATGCGAGATCTTCAAGACCCATTTGTGAAGGACCATCTTGTCCAATCGAAATGCCAGCATGTGAACCAATAATGCGAAGCGCATTTTTACCAATGCCTGCCATCCGAATCTGATCAGCCGCACGCGTCAAAAAAGCACTAAACGTGCCAGCAAAAGGAATCTTGTTACGCAAGGCAAAACCTGAAGCAATATTCATCATCACTTGTTCTGCAACAAAACATTGCACAAAGCGAAGCGGAAACTTTTCTGAAAAATAAGAGAAATACGTTGAATTTTTTACATCGGCATCAAGTGCAACAACTGAAGGCTCAACTTCTCCAAGTACAGCAAGCGCAAGCCCAGCTGCTTTACGCGTTGATTCTTTTTCTGATTTTATAGCAAGCCTGTATTTGTCTGTTTCAAGAACATTAAAAACTATCTCTGGATGTTTAAACAAAAAATTTTTTTGCTTTATTGGTGGCATCACCAGATATTCAAGCGCTTTGGCTCGTTCTTCAACCGAAAATGTAATTTCTTCTTTTTTAGTAAATGGTTTTCCATGCATCTGTTCATTATTTTCGATGCCTTGATAACCATGCCCTTTGAATGTCTTTGCAATAATAATTGAGGACTGATCGACAATGTTTTGTGCTGCATCAAACGCTTCAAGTAAAGCTGCAACATTATGGCCATCAACAATAAAAACCTTCCAACCAAATGCTTCAAATCTTTTTTCAAACGTGGTCAAATCATGTTCAAAAGCAGTCGCGCCCGTCTGCCCTAATCGATTCACATCAAGCACAGCAATTAAACGATTAAGTCGATAGTGTGACGCAAGCGAAGCAGCTTCCCAGACTGATCCTTCAGCACATTCACCATCGCCGAGAATAACATACGTGTAGGCTGGTTCTTTATTTTGTTGATGCGCTAAAGCTATCCCCACACCAACTGCAAGCCCTTGCCCCAATGAACCAGTTGCTGCTTCATGATATGGCCACCGTGGTGTTGGATGTCCTTCCAAAACTGAATCATAGGTTCTAAAAGAAAGAAGCTCTTGATCTGTAATAACGCCCCGCTGTTTCCAAACCGCATACAAAGCAGGAGCTGCATGCCCTTTTGAAAGTATTAATCGATCATTGCTTTCATCATGAGGATTTGCTGGATCATATTTCATCGTGTGGAAAAAAAGGACCGATAAAATTTCAGCGATTGATAAACAGGATGTTGGATGCCCTGACCCAGCTGCTGTTGTTGCACGAATGCTATCAAGGCCGATAAGCTCTGCTCGTCGTTGTAATATTTGTATTAATGATGATTCTAACATAGAGACTCCTTTACAAAAAATATTCATATAATGTATCAGAATTTTATTCTAACATGTTTGTATAATTATGCAGCTTTTTACTACGCCAGCCCTACTACGCTCTACGAGCCTTCTACTATGCAAAGGTTTCGAAAAATACAAATAAAATAAACTTGCCAACCGACCGTTTACGCCATAGCACTCTGTGCGACGGCGTAAGCTTTATGCGAAGGTAAATTGAAAGTCATACTGTCCCACTACGCTCTACGAGCTTCGAGGGACAACCTTCTCGTTTACAAAGAAAATATATGTAAAATGTGAATTCATCTGAGAAAATGGTCCTACTACGCTCCTCTACGAGCTTCGAAGGATAAACCGTGCTCAACCGACCGTGCGCACCATAGCACTCTGTGCGACGGCGTAAGCTTTATGCAAAGGTTGGTGGAGGCGATGGGAATTGAACCCATGTCCGCATCTTTTGCTCATATCAGCACTCCATGCGTAGTCTTTATTTGTTCATGAAAATTACTCTAAAGACAAAGCGTTATTTTCATGCCTGTTTAGTGATACAGAGCCTTACAAAACAAAAAAATCTAAAGCTCCGGCCAGATGATTTTAATACAGATGTGTGCAGTGCATCGACGACACCTTCACATCCGGCACTAGTTATTTATGGTTATGCATAAATATCAGCTTGGCCCACCATTACTGGTGAAGCCAAGTGTGCAAACACATTGTGTTCTTTTGCATTTATTATAGTTGTAGATTTTTGGTAACGGGTTTTTCTACTCACCCGGCATGCACCAATACCAGCTCAAAACACGTCGAAACCAGTACGCCCCCATATATTTCAAAGAACTTTCATCTATTAATTTCAAGCATAAGAATGAAGTATGCAAATGTCAATGGCTATGACGAGTAATTAATTTTAGTAAAAAATATTTTATCTGAAAATGTTGCAGTAAAAAAAATGAGAATGATAGAGTACAAGGAATAAGATTTATAAAAAGGAGAAAAAGTGAAAAAAATATATATGAAAATGTTCTTATGGATCAGTTGTTTACTGATATTATTATCAAATAATCTTCAAGCAAAAGCTAGGTTTTCGAGTAGATCTTCACAGCTTCGTGTTGCTGGTAATGCGCAATTTAATGTGAGTTCTCCAACAACAAGTATAAGAAATGGTGGCATTTCTGTTGATTCGACTGCCAAAGTTACGGGGCAATTAATTGATTTTAATGGTATTTTAGACCAAGGAGTTGGTGGGGCTCAATTGCAAGTTAATGGAAAATATGATCCAACACTTGGCGCCAATGGGACTATTTATCTTAATAATAATAATAAAATTTTAGCATTAACTGGTGGTTTTGTTAGATCAGATATTGTAGTGACTGGTCAGAACAATCTTTTACAAGGCAATATGCAATTTGCTGGAAGTATAACGCTTGCAAATCCAACTACGCAATTAACGCTTGATCTTGTTGCTCCTTTAAATACAACAATCAAAACGCCAGCTAATGGTGGGCGCATAGATTTAGCAAGTGATATTACTTTTGCTGATAATGTAGCACTGCCAAGTGGTAGTAATGCGATACCAAGTGAAATTGCATTTAATGGTAATCGAGCAAATATGGGTGGAAAAATGAGGCCTGCAAGGGGAGCTACTCGTTTTATTAAAGGTGCTGATCTTGTTTTAAATGGAAAAATGGAACTTGATGGTGGAACGTGGATTTTTGCTGAAGATGCGGTTTTAAATGCGAATGGTAATTTGATAGATTTAAAAAATGGTGGAACTTTTTTTCTTGAACCAAATACTAATGTACAGATGACTAATCTGATTTTACGAAATATTGAGCAAGAAAGTTTATTATTTTCTGATGATACATCTGGCATGGAACTTTCATCAGTGGTCTTTGAAGTAGCAAATACGGTTACTACAACTGTTGGATCTATTTCTATTGTTGGACAATCAACGATTATTATTAAAGATGGAACATGGACTTTTACAGATAGCGCACAATTACAAGTTGATGGAGTGAGTGCATTAATTGATACAAGTGTTAATCCAAATCCGAATGCTTTAGTTGCTGATACGATTTTTACTAACAATGGAGCAATACATTATTTATATTTAGACTCAATTATTTATTTGTTTAGTGGTATTAATACGAGTACTTTTTTGACCATTACTTCTTCGTTTATTGTTTCACAAGAAAAGACAATGGTTTTTGGTGCAACAACGACGATTGATGCTTTTGGTGGATCTATTATTTTTACTAATCCTGTATTTTCACAATTTGTTTTATTACCAAATACAACGGTTTATTTGCAGAATATTATATTAGAAAATATAAATAAAAATACTTTTTCTATTGATCCAACGGCAACGTTGATTTTAGGAAAAGGAACAGAGTTTCATTTAAGTACAGATGTAACGTTTTCTCATGGAACGGTAATATTGGATAATCCGGGTGGATCAGTTCTAATTCAGGGTAATTTATTTAATGCATTAGATATTCAAGATAATAATGTTACAGGACCAACATTTGATTTGAGAACGACAACACTGGTACTTGAAAATATTTATTTAAATGGGCTTGAAAATATTGCTTATGAGCAAGATGTTATTGATGGAAAATTGGTTTCTGGAACTATTAATTTGTCTGGAAATACATTGGTTGATATTGATCAAGATATTGATATGTTTTTTTTGATAGGAAAGTTAAATAATTATATACGTTTAAAAAAAACTGATCTTCATTTAAGTGGTGGATTGAATTTTCAAGACACTGGTGAAAATCAATTAAATTTATCTTTTTTAGATAGCATTGTTTCTTCAGGCGTGCCGCGTGTTTTCTTTGCGGATAATTATTTATATTTATCCTCTCAGTTAGGACGAGCATATATTAATTTTAATAATTTTAGTATGGAAGTTTTTAATGAAGGTGGTAATGCGTTTGTGATGGATGTTGGTGGATTTTTAAGTGGTAAAAATTTAATAATTAATAATTTCCCTATTAAATTATTATCCAATCTTATTGATATTGATTTAAATATGAATATTTTGAGTGATCAACCTAATGCACTTGATGCTGCATTTATTCGTAGGAAAAGATTAGAAGTTGCTGAAAATATTCGCATTAATCCATTATTGCGTGATATTGAGATTGATTTGAAAAATGTTGATCAGCCAATATTATTTACGTCTTCTGATGAATATAATCAGATTAATGCTGATACATTATCATCCGTTCGTACAATAAAGCCTGCGCGTAAACAGAAAGCAATTGTTGTACCAAAAAATCCAACAACATATACCAATGTAGTGCAGTTAAGCAGCGCTGAAGGTGAGATTGTTTTACAAGGAGTAAATGCTCGCATTCAAAAATTTGGTATTAATAGCACTGCTCCTTTAAATGTAACTTTGCAAGATGGTGCAAGTTTGGATCTAAAATTAGTGACGGAAGAAAATGATTTTATTCTCTTAAAAGAACAAGATGTTATTAATATTGTTGGAACAGGGAATGTAATTCGAGTTAATAGTAATTTTGTAATTCAAGGGTCTATTTTATTTGATCAAGGTTCTGATTTAAGAATTGAATTTGAAAATGATTCAATTCTGTTATTAGAAAATGATTTGACGCTTGAGCCTGGCATTCAATGTTCATGTCAAGGTGATGGAAGTTTTACAATAGGTGATGGAGTAAGTCTTATATTAAAACCATCAACTACTTTTTATCCAACTGAAATAGCTTTTGAAAATAATGCAGTTCTTTCTTTAGCAGAAGATGCACTTGGATATATTAAGGGCGAAGGTCGCATCAGTTGTAAAAATGCTGGAGGCATTCGTTTAGATGTTCCAGGAACTTTGTGTTTGGGAACTGATGTAACAGATGCACTTGACCTTCTTGTTGATCAGGCTGAAATTATTATTGGTTTTGATGGAACATCTGATAAAGCTGCGCGCTTATCATGTGCATACGGTTCATATTCTTTTGAAGATACATCACATGGAGTTCTGTTTGTCGGTAAAAATGGTGTTTTTGAATGTAATGTTCGTGATGGTGTTTATGTTGGTGGCACTTTTGATAGTACAACGATTAAATTTGGCGGGCTTATTTTTCTTGATACCGAAGGCAAGATGATTTTAGGTGAAAATAATCTTGTGCGTCAAACAAAAAAACCACAAGTAATTTCTGTTGATACGATTTCATCTGATATTCAAGGCGATGGTGTTTTGGTTTACATGAACAAAGCATCAACAGCTTCATTTGAAGCACGGATGGGCGCTGTTCCTAAGTCGTTAAAAATAAGAAAAGCCGACATGGCAATGCAAGATTTTCTCTATCGTTTTGCGCAACAGAGCGACAAATTAAAAACAGCATTATTATATTTGACTCCAGCGGGACAATATATTTTACGCACTAAAAATGGCGTTTTAATACCTTTGGCTGAAGATGATGAAGTTATAAGAGAAGATGAAAAAGGTAATATTTTTATTAGTAATAATCTTAATGAAGATGATCGTATGTATGATAAAAATGGCAAATTAATTTAAAAAAAATGGATTGCAAGGAGAGTCTAATGAAAAAAATAATGCTACAGGTTTTATGTTGTATGTTCGCGGTTTCCTGGTGTCAGGCCGAACAGAAAAGTTATCAGGAGTTACGAGCAGAAAAAATGGAAAAATTTTTGCGTGCTTCTGATGATACCATGCAGACTCAATCAAAAAAATCTAAAAAAAGAAATAAAAAAAAGCACGTTGTGCAGCAAGAACAGGAAAATTTGTATGATGAACAACAGGAAGATCAAGTAGTTGCCGATGAAGAGCCAATTCCTGCTTTGTATGAAGTTGTTGAAGAAGAACATGTAGATACGACAGTAGCAGATGAAAACCTTCAAGAATTTCCTGATCGCTATGTTTTGCCAGCATGGCCGTTATATAGCATGCGCTTTAAAAAAGGTGATTATTTTCACAGTTCAATAACCTATAAAAATGCATCAAAAATGTATGATGCATTGGGAAATGAGCAGAGCGTTGTGAGTCAAAAATTTGGTCAAAAAAAAGTTACTTTTGGGCAGCTTTTTTTGGCGAGTACGTTGATAAAAGAAGGCAAGTTACAGTCAACTCTTACTCTTGCTGGAGATGATAATAATCCCTTTTATTACTTATCTGATGCAGAAGTCTCTTTAAATGGACATTATGATCGTGTTGAAGGTCTCATTCAATACGCACGTCAATTTTGGAATAATCGCTTTGTAGTGGGCATTAGTATTCCAGTGGTTTATCAACAGAACAGTTTAAAGTATTCTTTGGTATCAACAGAAAATATTAATAATAAAGTTTCGACATCAACCGATGTAATTCATAAAAATTTTCATGGCGATATTAATGAATTTTTTAAGCATTTATTAAGCCTTAAAGGTTTTGTAGCTGATCAAGAATTTCAAAGCAAAACAGGTTTAGGTGATGTTTCGTGTGTAGCTCAATGGCAAATTCGTGATAATGATACATCATTTGTAACGCTGGGTGCTCGCTGTTTGTTTCCTACAACACAAAATCAAGATGTTTCATTATTATGGGCACCTGAATTAGGAAGTGCCGCGGCTCCAACCTTTGCTGGATATTTTTCTGCATTGTTATTGCGCAATGAAGTAGTGAGTCCGTATTTGCATGGACAGATTGCGGTTTCGTCTTCTGCGCATATGTTAGTTCGTGTGCCAAGATTAATAAATTTTTCTGGTGATAAAAATAATGAAACTGAAGCAAAAGTGAAATCAGAAATGCTTGGCTTTGCATATGTTGGATTTCAGGATAAAAGTTCTGCATATG
>CAZZPM010000044.1:0-7377 GCA_964655535.1 uncultured Pseudomonadota bacterium | reverse complement strand
CTCCCTCTCCACCAGGCTTCGCTCGTTGAGCTACGCCTGGCAGGCTATATTTAAGGAATTAAAAGCAATATATATTATGAGAGTCTGGTGTCCGGTACCTGTCCGGCGAAGTCTTGACGAAGACTGATAGCTAAGCGAAGATGGACTTGTTTTATGCACATGCGTAGTTTTAGTGTTTCATATTTTGTATCTGTTTCAGATTAAATTCATTTAATATAATTGGTTCAAAAATAACGGTTGATTCATAGAGTATTGGTGTTATAAGTAATTCTGGAAAAGCATTCGATGGTTCTGATATTTTTTCTTTTAAAAGAACGATAATTTTTTTTAATGTTTCAATTTTTTCTAAGCATTCTAGTTTTCGAATGCTATCAAGTGAACCAAATGCAATGAGTATTTGTAATGAATGCAGTTGATATTGAGCATATTCAAGTGGGGCATCTCCTTCTTCATTTTTAAGGGTTAGGTCGCTTCCTGCATGCATTAAGTAGGTTATAATAAATGGTTTTTTGTTTTTAATTGCTTGATGAAGAGCGGTGTCGCCATGTTGATTTTGAATATTGACATCAATCCCTCCATGAATAAGTCTTTTAATTGCTTTAAAATTATTATAATAAGTTGCAAGATGAAGAGCTGTATTACCGGATTCATTTTGAATATTAAGGAGTGATTGTTTATTTTCGTTTGTTTGTATGATCTCAAGCAAATATTGCAAGAGATTTATTTTTTTTTTCATTGCAGCATAATGTAGTGCACTGTTCTTTTTTTTATCAACAAGATGAAGAGCTACTCCAGCATCTAATAAGGCTTCAACGCTTTCAAGATGTCCTTCGCGTGCAGCAATAATCAGAGCTGTTTCATGTTGACCATTTTGTACATCATATGTGGCTCCTTTTTTTAGAAGTAGTTGTATGAGTGCAACATTGTTTTGTGCAGTAGCAAAATGTAGAGGGTTGTTTTGATGCGGTCCTAATGCATTAAGAGGCGCCCCCGCTTCAATAAGTATTTGTGCGATACTTGTTGAAGCATGAGATGCTGTTTCGTGTAAAGGAGTCATACGATTACTAGCTATTGTTTGAGGATTTGCACCTGCTTGAAGAAGTAGTCTGATTATTTTTTTATTTTTGTTAAGTACAGCGTAATGGAGAGCTGAGTATCCTTTGAGGCTTTTTTCTTCAAGTGCTATATGTTTTTCTGATAATAAAAGAGCAACAGTTGCCGTGTCATTTTGCTTTGTTGCTTTGATGAGCGGAGTGATGCCTTGTTGATTGGGCAGATTGGGATCAGCGCCTGTTTTTAGCAATAAGGCAATAATTGATCTGTTTTGTGATATGATTGCATTGATTAATGCTGTTTCACCAAAGGAATCGTACGTATGTAATAAATGATAAAAATTATTTGGTTTTTTAATTACTGTAGGGTTAAGTGGAGGTGGGATATTCATGAAAATTTGTTGTGTATGAAGATCTGTATATTCAGCATAAGGATTTTGTTCAAACCATATTGTTAATGGATGTTCATTTGTTTCAAGTTCATCCGCAGTTTCAATATTGTAGAATAATTCTTTTATTGCTGTTTCTTTACCGTGAAAACAAAGCATGCAAAAGTTATTTATTTCTTCAGTTGTTTCCTGAGAAAAAGCATAAAAAATATTTTGAATGCGATGATACAATGTATTAGTAGGGTCTGACTTTAGAAGTTTTTCGAGCAATTTATAAGGAGTTTCTTCATTATTATTTTTAATAGTATCCTTTGCTTTGTATTGTAGTAAAAGATGGCAAAGCGCTGGTGATTTTTTTTTTACTGCATAATGCAAAGGAGTGTTGCCTGCAAGATCTTGTTGATTTATGGTTGCTTCACTAAGATATAAAAAAGCAAAAGCAACATCAAGGGAATTATATTGAATAGCAAGGTGGATGGGTGTAGTTTTAAAGTCCGCTGTTGTAAGTAATTGATTATTGTAATGGAGGAGAAACAGAAAAAAGAAACATGAAATAGCGTACATTGTAATCCTAATTCTTATAAGTGATCATTAATTATTGAAGGAAGATCAAGCAAGGAAGTAGGGCCAGATATGTTATAAAAGTGTGAAGAAAAAAAAATCGGTATTTTTTTTTCGAGTATTATTAGCTTCTGTGCTTGTTGTTTTTTGATATGATTTTTGAGTAAAAGAACAATATGTCTTATTTTGTTTGAATCAATAGCATATTTTTTTTGCATCGTGGGAGACATAGATATGGTATGTAGACTGAATAATTTTCGTTTTTCAAAGCAAGCAGAAGCAAGATCAAGTGGTGTTTGATTATATTTATTTTTAAGAAGTGGATTAGCTCCTGCGTTAAGTAATAATTGAATAACTTGTAGATTTAAGCTACTAATGGCTTTATGTAATGGACTGTTTCCATCATCATCTTTTGCATTAATGTGATGATGTGCAGCAATTAATTTTCTAGCGAGAATTTTATTCCCAGAAAGAGCTGCTTGATGCAAAATTGTTTCTCCATTATGATGTGTTAAATCAAATGTTGATTGATGAGAGAGATATTGTTTGACTAATCTTAAGTCGGCATGGCATGGAGGTTTTGATGCGAAAAAAGGGTCGCATGAATCTTCAAAAATTTCTTCTATTGGAATTTGTTTTTGTTCTTCAGGGTCATTTGTTAAGAGTTTAAGAATGTTTGGCAAGTCTTTTTGTTCTGCATATTGTATGACGGTTAATCCGTCGTTATTGGGAATATGACAATCTGCGCCAGCTTTGGTAAGTAGCTCAATAATAATTTCGTTACCATGTATCATTGCCATGTGTAAAGGAGTATTTCCTTCTTTATTCTGTATATCAAGTAATGCTCCATGTTGAATAAGTTGCACTACTTCTGCTGGTGATTGTGATGCTACAGCATGATGAAGGGGTGTCCATTTATTCAATGATATAGCATTAAGTGGTACTCCTTCATGAATAAGGAGATGAGTAATAAAATAAAATTTTTTATGCATGGCAAGATGTAAGGGCGTGATGTTTTGATGAGCTTTGCTATTAAGATCTGCTTGATTTTTTAATAATAAAGAGAGTATTTGATGATCTCTTTCTATAATAGCAATATGAATAGGCGCGTATCCTTCTGCTCCCTTCATGTTGATTAATGCCCGTGCGTTAATAAGTGATTTCACCATTTCCAAGCCTTGGCCTACAGGATTTTTGATCGCTTCAATTAAGGGAGTGTTTCCTTTTTTATTCGGAAGGTTAGGATCTGCTCCAAGACGCAGGAGTATTTCTATAATGGTTTTTAAATTATATTTAATGGCGCTTGTCAAAGCGGTTTCACCATCTTGATCAAAAACTGATAGAAAAGTATAGAGTTTTTTTTTTTGTTGTAATTCGGATAACATGTCTTCAATGATGCTTCTTGATTCATGATTAAAAAAGAATCCAAAAGAATAAATAATTGGATGAGGTTCATTTGCATATGCATACAAGATGCTGTTAATAGTATTTGATTCTGGTCCTGGAGATATATTAAATTCTTTTACAGCATGGGAAAGGGGTGATTGATCGATTGAGTCTTTGATATGAGGATCTGCGCCATGAAAGAGTAAAAGAGCACAAATTTCAGGAATTTTTTTTTCAACAGCCAGATGTAGTCCGGTTTTTTCTTGATAATTTTGTATGTTGATGAATTCTAGGGGAGGGTATTTTTTTTGATGCGCAAAAAGCAGATATATTCCTTGATGATTATTAAAAAGTATTGCACTATGCAAGATTGTTTCTTTTGCTTTATTGAAAATAACAGGGCTTGCTCCTTCTGTAAGTAAAAGATCTAATGATAGGTTTGCTCCATGTATAGCAGCAGTGTGAAGAGGAGTATTGCCTAAGTTGTCTTGAGCATTTATATTGGCGCCTGCATCAATTAAATTTTTTATAATGAGATCATGATCGAGTTCTGCTGCAATATGCAGTGCAGTTTTTCCTTGCACATTTTGTGCGTTGAGAGAATCAAGCAATGAAATCAATTGTATGATTAAAGGGAGATTATTATCCCATGCGGCATAATGTAACAGAGTCCATTTATCATCATCATGAGCTAAAGCAATTTTTTTTAAAGCTTCATGATTGTCAGTATACTTCTCTAGTGTATCATGAACAATAGTTTTTTCATCTTTTTCATAGGCATAAAAAAGATAGTTTATTTCTTCAAAGGTAGGAAGAGTGGTTGCTGAAGATAGGCATGTTTGAAAGAGTATACAGAATAAAAAGATTCCTTTTTTGAGCATAAATTCCTTTTATGATTAAAGATACACTAAAAAATATGACTTTTGGTGCAGATTAATGATAAGAGGTCTCGTCAAAAAATTCAATCCTTTATCTATAAAACAGAGGGATATATTGAAAGAATTATCGTTTATTTGCATTACTTTGTAATTTAGATAAAATGTAAAATGCATTCTCTGAACATAATATTTTCATCATTTTAATGTGGCTATAGAATTATAAATTTGAGTATAGTAAGGATATGTGTATTAATGAAATCTTACCCTTTTGTATGTTTAATATTTCTGTTTATGTTTTCTGTTTTTATGGTGCAAGCAGATCAAACATTAGTAGTATTACCGATTAAAACAAGTGAATCTGTTTCTGAATTAGTTCTTGATTTTAAAAAAAATAAAAAAAAGATGATTATTTTTTCTAGTCGTGGTGGATATGGACATCAGGCAGCATCATGTGAATTAGAATCTATTTTTTCAGAAACATTTGATGTTAAAACGGTTTATTGGTTTGAAGAAGGACCATTTAAAAAGTATGACACGATAAGAAATATTTCTTTTGGTTCTTCATCTGGTGAATCTTTTTATAATTTTTTATTGAAGAATCAATGGATGTGGCTTTTGCGCGCGGTTGTTAATCAAGGAGCATGGTTTGCTCAATGGCATCGACACGTGATGGAAGAGGCGATGTATGATTATTTGGATGATGAACGTCCTGATATGATTATTTCTGTTGCGCCTGTTTTCAATTTGCCTGCGGTTAATGCAGCAGCTCGCCTTTCAATCCCTTATATTTTGACAACATTAGATGCAGATTTAAGTCCGTGGAGTGTGGGACTTGAAGATGTAGGACCGCATCCAGCGTTTGCAGTGACGATTGGATATGATACTTCTTTGACGAGAACAATGCTTGAGGAGCAAGGTATTCGTGGAGCTGCTATTCACACCATTGGGCTTCCTATCAGTTCAAAATTTTTTGTTCCTCATGATAAACGGGCACTCTGTAAAAAGTGGAATCTATTACTGGGAGTTCCAGTAATTTTGGTGATGATGGGTGGAGTTGGAACATCAACAGCACACACGTATGCACAAAAAATTGCTCAATTTCCGCTTGCTGCCAATGTGTTAGTCTGTGCTGGGAATAATGAAATGTTGCGCAAAAAAATTAATAAAATAAAGCCTGTTTCAAAAAATATGCGGCTTCAAGCTCTCTCATTTGTACATGAAATTGACGAACTTATGTTTTTAGCTGATCTGTTAATAACAAAAGGAGGAGGTATGACCATGTATCAAGCGATTGCTTCAAAGACACCGGTATTGTGTCATGCAATTGGTGAACAATTGCCATGGGAAAAAGAAAATATTCATTTTATTACAGAGCATCAATTGGGATATTGTTTAACGAAGATATCAGAGCTTGATGAAATTTTACAGGAACTTTTACGCAATCCTGCTAAGCGACTTATATGTAAAAAAAATATGGAAAAATATCATCCCATTCAATTTCATGAAAAAATTAAAGTATTAGTTGCTGATTTGATGCATACAATGGATAAAGAAAAATCAAAGAATCGATATACTTTAAGAAGCTCTAAAGAACCTTCAATGATAGCAGGGATTCCTGAAAATTCTTTTTTTGTTCAACAAGAAACTTTCTGGCTTAAAGATATCCAATATCGATTTAAAAGATTCTTTTCTTAAGCTTGCTGATTTAATGCCGAGGTCTTATTTTCCTTCATTTTTTTCATATTCTTCATGAGCTTCGAGTGTTTTTATTCTGTTTCGCAGCTTATTACAAAGCTCGGTAAGGTCATCAATTTTGTTTGCCATTTTACGTAAATCTTTTGATATCTTATTTTGTAAATCATCCATTGTTTCTTGAAGGTCTTTTACGGCGCGTCGACTTCCTCGTCCTTCGCGATATCCACCATCACCTGATCGCGTTGCCGCGGTAGTAAGAAGTCCACCAACCATGCTTCCGGTCATACTTCCAGCAAAGCTGCTTCCAAAATTATCTCCTGCTTGAGCGCATGAAACAGTTAAAAGGCATGCAAGCCCTAATTTTTTTAACATTATTATTCTCCCTTTAATCTTTTATAAATTTAATTATTTTATCGGCGAAAAACCATAAAGCCTAAGAATCCAAGGCCAATCATTAAGCAGAAAACAACAAAAAATAGAATGTAGATAATTGATTGATTGGACGAGCCTTTTTGGTCATTAAGCGCTCGACGCACTTGTTCTATTGATTCTTGTTCTTTTTCTCGTCGTAATGCATCAATTTCTTTCTCATGTTCACGATTGCGAACTTCTTGTATGTCACGGTCTCGACGGTTGCCACCACTCATGGCGCCTGCAACCATGCCACCGGTTAGTCCGCCAACAAGCCCGCCTGCAAATCCATCGCCATCGGCAAGGACCTGTTTGCAAGTAAGAAGGGAAAGAGCACATAATAAAAATGTATAGATTTTCATAATGGTATCCTTTTTTAAGTATCAATTATTGTTCAGACTTTTATCTAAGTCTATCACATTCAATATTCAGTTTGTCAATAAATCTCGACGATTATTTGCCCAAGGGATCTTTGCTTTTGAGAAAAAAACTTAAAAAGAATAAGAAATAGAATAGTTTATCGATTTTTATCTGCAAAAAGTTGTTTTTTTTTGCATGAAACATAAAAATTTTTCAGAATTTTTTGTAAATCGGGCTCTTCAATTATAGTGAGCGCTCTGTTTTCGGCATCAGTCATTTGTGTTGCAAGCAGTGAAATATGAGCATCCATTTCTTTGTTCGGGCGATTATGCTTTGGGTGTTGTATTTCATGTTTGATAAAGCTTTGATACGAAAAACGAATCTCTTTAATAATGTTTTCGCCAATAACTCGATTAATTTTTTTTTTGAGCATGGTAGACATCATGAGTAGTTCTTGTGCCCAACAAGGGTGAGAAACGCGTAAAAGCATAATATGTTTATCAATATTTTGAATGTAGACTTTGCCATGTAAAGGGCCGATAATCTGTTTCCATTTTTCAAATAAAAGGCATTTCCAGCGATATTGTGCAGGAATTGCTTGCATTAAAATGGTCTGAATATTGAGTGGCACAAAAAGCTCCGCCT
>CAZZPM010000043.1:0-7690 GCA_964655535.1 uncultured Pseudomonadota bacterium | reverse complement strand
TAAAAAAAGCGCTGCACATTTTGTACAGCGCTTTCACTACTAATTCAGTATATCAAGACTTTATTTTTTTTCACCTTTTAAATACGATTCTTCTGCTGGTCCTTCGTATGGATACCCAAGATCATACCATTCTTTCATGCCACCCGGATATTCTGAAACATTGGTATACCCCTTTTGCTGTAAAAGCAAAACAGCTTTACCACTCAATGGACAATCCATTTTCGCACAATAAACAATAATCGGCGCATCACGATCAACTCCCTGAATCTCTTTTTCAATCAATTCAAGTGGCATATTAATCGAACCAATAATATGACAATCGCGATAATATTTTTCTGGTAATACATTAATAACCACGAAATTATCATTCGTTTCAAGCCCATTCTTTAGATCTTCAGATGAAATTTTTTTTATAAAAGAACTACCAGTAGGCGCAGCCTCAGGTTCCGTTGCTGTATCTTCAAGCAATTTTTCAGTCGTTTTTTGTTCTGAATTTTTTGAAAAACACGTAGAACATTTTTGTAAAGATTCTTTTACTTTATTCACTACTTGATCAAAACAACCAGTTGTTCCCAAAAGCATCGCCAATGTCGCTGCATATACAATTTTTCTTTGCATCATATGTATCCTTTCATTATACCAAACAATTATTATCTACTTTTTTCTACAATAATGAAATAGCAATTTTTGCCAAATCACTTCGTTCACTTGTTTCTAAAAATACCGTTCCTGATATCACCTGATCTTTACATTTTTCTGCAGTCACCGTCAACCCATTACTTGCAAAATCAAGATACAATGAATCAATTTGATATGGATCACCTGCTAAAATAACCTTAGTCCCCTCTCCTGCACGACTCACAATTGTTTTTACTTCATGCGGTGTTAAATTTTGCACTTCATCAATAAAAACAAATTGATAGGGAATCGATCGTCCACGCATATATGTAATTGCCTCAAGACTTAAAAGTCCTCGTTGTTGCAATCGTTCGATGTCACCACGTGTGTTTGTTGTTGCATGACCACCACCTCGCTCTCGTTCGCGCTCTGAATGTTCTTGTTCACGCTCACCTTGCCGCTCATCATTAAAATGTTTTTTATGCTTTTTATTTTTTTTAAAATCATGTCCACCCAATGATGAATCATGCATTCCTTGACCCATTTTGGTAAAAATAAATTCTAAATTATCATAAACTGGTTGCATCCAGTGAAATAATTTTTCTTGCACATCACCGGGTAAATATCCAATATCAGCACCAAGCGCAACAATCGGCCGTGAAACCAAAAAACGACGATACACGCGTTCTTTTAAAACTTTATACAATCCAACTAACAAAGTTAAAAAAGTTTTTCCTGTTCCTGCAGGACCAATCAAAGAGACAAGTTGAACCGAATCATCAAACAAAAGATCAAACGCCATTAACTGCTGAACATTTTTTGCAACAAAATTCCAATCCATACGCGGTTGTAAAACTTCTTTAAAAGCTTTACCTCCTAAATAACGAAAAAGTCGATAATTTTCATGATTACTTTCACTTTCTAAAATGATAAATTCATTCAAATGCAAAACTGAAAGATCAAGTACCGAAACTAATTTTTTTTCATTTATTTGCTTCAATTCAAGCGCAGGTAATGCCTGACGAATCCACCCTCTGTAAAAATCTTCTTTTGTAATAACACCGCCAACATAATCTTCCGCATCAATCCCAAGCGCATCGGCCTTGATGCGCGCATTAATATCTTTGGTGACAAAAGTAACTCGATTTCCTTCTTTTACTAATTTTTGGATTAATTGCACAATTTGATTATCAACAGAAATTCCACAGACTTCAGAAATAGCTCCAACAACAGAAGGCATTACACGAATAATAGATGAATGAGGCTCATCGGTTAACGGAACTCCTTCATACAAAGGACCTTTAGAACGAAGAGCATCCAATTGACGACTTACTTCACGAGCATTTCTTCCTCGTTCACCAGTTTCTGATTTAAACGTATCTAATTCTTCAAGAACAGCGAGTGGAATCAAAACTATCACTCCATCAAACGCATATAATGCATCACTTGCGTGCAACAACACATTCGTATCTAAAACAAAAATCCTATTTTCACGAAATGATTTTTTTCCATTACCTTTTTTAAGTTGTTTTTCCGTTGTTTTTTCTATTGTTTCAATTTTTGGCATGCTAACTCCTTCGCATCCAAATCCCTGACTGTTAGAACATTTAGTCTATCTTACATTATTTTTTAATCTTTTTTAAATAATGTAGAAAATAAACAGATATAAAAAATATTATAAATAAAATAGAGGCCTAACCACTGCATCGTGATCAAGCCTCTATTTTTATATATTCATTAAAAATATTCTGCAGAAATATTTTTGATAATGATTACTCTTCGCTTTCGCTGTAAGCAAAAATTTCTGCACGACGGTTTAACGCAAGATCATTGATCTTTTCTTCACGTGTTTGAGCATCTGACCAAACAAGAGGAACTTCGTAACCAAAACCGACTACTTCAACTTTATCACTCGGAACACCAGCTTCAACTAATGCATTTTTAACTGATTGAGCACGTTTTTCTGACAATGCTAAATTATATCCTGCTGCACCCATTTGATCGGTATGTCCGTGAATGCGAAGACGTTTTCCTTCTTCAATAGCTGCTTTTGCCAATTTAACATCTTCTTGCAACAATGATTTTTGATCTGCACGAGGTGCTTTTGCATTAAAATCAAACAATACTGTTTTGAATTCAGCTTCTGCTGTTTCTTGCAATAATTGCTCATCATTCCATGCAATTAAATCATTTGAATCATCATATGCATAATCTACCGGCGCTGTTTCATCATTGTCGCCATATGCATATTCTTCAGCTTCAGGAAATGCATCGTCAAGATTAAACAATGGAATATTCTCTGTTGTTTGTTTTGTTATCTCTGCAACAACATCATTTTTTTGTTGTTTCTTGCTTTTTTCTTTGCATTCTTTACCACAACCAAACAAACACAATGATGCTATCATTGCCAAAGATAATGAGGACTTCATATAAATCTCCCTTTATATTAAGAAGAATAAGTCTTTAACTTCAATGTAAAGACTCATAGATACTACAAAACTACGGACATATTATCACATTTTTTTCAAATCTTCTACTCATAATTAAATAAATTCGATATACTCGGATCAAGAATGTAAATAAAAAATATTTTAAACAGCTAAAAATAGACTAGCTCATCAGAGAATAGACAGAAGCACACAGGAGTTTTTTTTGAAAAAGATTTTAGTAAATAAAGAAGCATGGCAGACGCGCGTAGCCGTTCTTGCCAATGATCGACTACAAGATATTTATTTTGAACGAACAAGCGATCATGAAATAGAACGAAGTTTTTTTAAAGGACGCATTACCAAAGTTCTTCCCGGAATTCAGACTGCCTTTGTTGACATCGCTCAACCCAAAGGCGGTTTTTTACACATCAGCGAAATTGATCGTGCACTCGCCGTTGAGAAAATGACGGAAGGACTCAATGTTAATGATGACCAGAAAGAATTTGAAGCAATTGAAAGAAAAATAAAACACTCAATGAGCATTGAAAAAATTTTCAATGAAGGTGATGAAGTACTCGTTCAAGTCATTAAAGAAGCAGTTAACGAAAAAGGTCCTAAGTTAACTACCTGTTTCACACTGCCAGGAAAATTTTTAGTACTCATGCCCAACATTCCTCAAATTGGTGTCTCGAAAAAAATAGAAAATAAAGAAGAACGGTATCGCCTTAAAGATGAAATCCAAAAAATCCTTCCGCCTGAAATGGGTATTATTATTCGAACTACTGCAGAAAACAGACCGACTGAAGATCTTTATAAAGATCTTACTTTCTTGCTTGAAATATGGCAAAGTATTGAACAACGCATGAAAGAAGCATCAGTCGGCGAAAAAATTCATGCAGATTTACCAATCGCGCTCAGAACTATTCGAGAGCATCTTGATGATGAAATTGAAATTGTCATTTGTGACACAGAAGAAGATGTTAAAAGTATTTTTAAATTTGTAAAACACTTTACCCCTGAATTGACACAAAAAATACGATATTATCAAGGACCTCCCTCGTTGTTTGATTATTTTTCAATCGATAAACAAATTAATGCAAGCCTACAAAGAAAAGTATCTTTGAAATCTGGCGGTTCAATTGTTATTGAAACGACTGAAGCCATGACGGTTGTTGATGTCAACACGGGAAAATTCATTGGTAAAGATAATCACGAAGATACCATCTTTAAAACTAACATGGAAGCGGCTGAAGAAATTGTCCATCAATTACGTCTTCGCAATATTGGTGGATTAATTGTTATCGATTTTATCGATCTTGCACAACATCACAATCGACAAAAATTATCACGCTTTTTAGAAAAAATGCTAAAAGAACGGGACAAATTTCAATCGGTCACTCTGAAGATTTCAGAATTTGGACTCGTACAAATGACCCGAAAACGCTCAGGAAAAACATTACAACATCGACTGACGCAAGAGTGCTTGCAATGCCATGGACGAGGCTGGGAACTCTCAACCCCTCAATGCAGCGCGATCGCTTTACGTCATTTTAAAGAAGAAGTCCAACAAAAGGCGCTCAAGGGCGACCTGCTATTAACCCTTTCTCCTGGAGTTTTTCATTATTTAATGCAACAAGAATATCATGCCCTGCTCATACTTGAAAAAGAATTGCAGGTCAAAATTATTTTAGAAAAAAATGATCTGTTTCACGGCGATACGTTTGTCGTAAAACAGAATAAAAAAAGCTAAATTAAAAAAAAGGAGTTTTTTATGAAGCAAGAGTTTTATGCATCAGAAAGCCTTGATTGTATTATTCTTGCTGCCGGAAAATCATCTCGTTTTATCTCCTCGCGCAGCAAATTATTATTCCCTTTTTGTGGAAGGCCTCTCTTAATCCATTTACTCACCAATCTTAAAAAACTTCTCCTTGAGCCTATTTTAGTCCTTGGGCATCAAGAAGATCAGATCAAAGCAGCACTTGCCGATGATCATTTTTTTTCTTCCCTTAAAACAGTAACACAACACGATCAACAAGGAACTGCTCATGCAACAGCCGTAGGTTTTTCTGCCGTTACTCAAGAACACGTTTTAATCATCAACGGCGATATGCCACTGCTTTCCTCAGAAACACTTGCCGCTTGCGTTAATTTACATATGCAAAGTGACGCAGACATTACAATCTGCACAGCAATAACTGAAAATCCAACCGGCTATGGTCGACTTATATATGATGAAAAGCGAAGCTGGATTCAAGAAGAAAAAAATTGTTCTGAACAAGAAAAAAAATGTACCACAATCAACGCAGGCATTTATATTTTTAAAACAACTTTATTAAAATCTGCATTACAATCAATGCAAAAAGATCAAAAAAGCAATGAATATTTTTTGCCAGATCTAATTAACAATGCACTCTCACAAGGCGCTTCGCTTAAAACCTATGAAGCTGACTTCAATGAAATCAAAGGAGTCAATACTCTTTTTGAAGCACATGAAATTACTGCTCTTTTACAAAAAAAAATTATTAATCATTGGATTAATGCGGGTGTTTTTTTTAAAAAACCAGATTCCGTACAGATTGATATTGATTGTAGTCTTGAACCAGGCGTTATTATTGATGCCGGAGTCATTATAAAAAATAATAGCCACATTGGAGCCCAGACAGAAATTGGCGCGCATTCCGTCCTTGACCATGCACATGTTGGCGCCCATATCAACATCTTGCCTCATTCAATTATTCGCTCGAGCACGATTGCAAGCACTGCTGTCGTTGGCCCTTTTGCACACATTCATTCAAACAGTCATCTTGCAGAAGAAACTTTGATCGGTAATTTTGTTGAAATAAAAAACAGTTCCTTGCTCCAAAAAAGCAAAGTAAAACATTTAAGTTATATCGGTGATACCTTAATCGGAAAATCAGTCAATATCGGTGCTGGCACAATCACGGCAAATTATGATGGGTTTCAAAAACATCAGACTATTATTCATGATCATGCATCAATTGGTGCCAATAATGTTTTAGTTGCACCCGTAGTTATTGGTGAAGAGAGCATGACTGCTGCAGGATCAACCATCACCGAAGATGTCCCTGCTCATGCACTCGCCATAGCACGCACCAAACAGATCAATAAAGAAGATTATGCAAAAATGAGAAAAGAAAAAATGCAAAAAAAAACTACTGAAATAACTCCATTACTCAAACAGAAACAATTGCAACAACAATGATTACCTTTTTTCACACAGCAGATATTCATTTTGGCGTTGAAAATTATGGAAAAATAGATCCTGAAACCGGCATTCATTCTCGACTTCTTGATTTTAAAAAAAGTCTTGATACCTGCATTGATCAAGCAATTGAACAGAAAATCGATTTTTTTTTATTTTCAGGTGATGCTTACAAAACAGCACATCCAACACCAACACAACAAAAATTATTGATGGAATCATTATTTCGATTACAACAAGCCCAAATCCCCATCATTATTATTGTCGGCAATCATGACCATCCACTTAGCTTTGGCAAAGCACATGCACTTGATGTTTTTTCTCAAATGCCGCTTGACGGCTTTCATGTATTTTCAAAACCATCGATTATGCGCCTTGAAACTAAAAATGGTCCCGTCCAGATTGTCGGGATACCCTGGCCAACACGTAACAACCTCGTTGCACACGAAGTACACAGCGCCAAGCCACATGCGGAAATTGCTGATTATATTGCACAACAGATTGGTCAGATCATTGCTGAACTTGCAACAGAACTTGACCCGACACAGCCTGCCGTTTTAGCAGGACATTTGACAGTTAGCAATGGCATCTTTTCAGGATCAGAAAAATGTGCTGTTTACGGCTCTGATCCAATGCTTTTACCGTCACAACTTGCAATTCATCCTTTTGACTATGTTGGGCTTGGACACCTTCATCGCTACCAAGATCTTAATCCCAACGGATATCCTTCTATTGTTTATTCGGGATCAATTGATCGCGTTGATTTTGGCGAACGAAAAGAGACGAAGGGTTTTGTACAAGTAATTATCAAAACAGAAAATGAACGTAAATCATGCACACATCTATTTATTCCCTTAAACACCCGCCCTTTTATTCAAATCGATGTTGAACTTGATGACCAATCATTATTTACTGATCAAATTATTGAAGCAATAGAAAAACAGAATATTACTGATGCAATCGTTAAAATTAATTACAAACTTCCTCCTGGTGCGCAAGATAGTACCGATTTAACCAAAATCTTACGTGCATGCCAGAATGCAATGGCGGTTGCAAATGTCACCGCAATTCATCAACCGATTGTTAAAGAACAACGACCAAGCTTGAAAAAAACAATGGATTTAAGTACACTCATGCATGATTATTTTACCCATCGTGGCCTCACTGAAGAACAGATAAAAATATTACAAAAAAAAACTGAACTCTTAATGCGCGCTTCAGAAGAAAAACAAGAAGACTCTGTATAGGATATTTGTATGCAATACCAACTTTTTTTAAGCAACACTCTTTCAAAAACCAAAGAACTTTTTACTGCAAAACAAAAAAATAATGTTTCTCTCTATGTTTGTGGTATCACGCCATACGATTATTCTCACATCGGTCATGGAAGAACCTATATTAATTTTGATCTTCTGGTTCG
>CAZZPM010000042.1:0-7728 GCA_964655535.1 uncultured Pseudomonadota bacterium | reverse complement strand
CCAACCTTCGCTCTTACAAGCTACGGTTGGCACGGCCAGAATTAAGGTATTTGAAATTAAGAAGTTGTGGTGAAAGAAAAAGAAGGTTGTCCCTCGTAGCCTTGGCGAAGTGGGACAGAATATTAAACAGAATACCTTCGCTCTTACAAGCTACGGTTGGTACGGCCAGAATTAAGGTATTTGAAATTAAGAAGTTGCGGTGAAGGAAAAAGAAGGTTGTCCCTCGTAGCCTTGGCGAAGAGAGAATAAAATAATTAAAATATAAGAAAAAAAAGGTAGAAAAGATTCATATATATGCAAGGATGGCGAAATTGGTAGACGCGCTGGCCTTAGGAGCCAGTCCCGAAAGGGGTGGGGGTTCGAGTCCCCCTTCTTGCACCAACCTTCGCTCTTACAAGCTACGGTTGGCACGGCCAGAATTAAGGTATTTGAAATTAAGAAGTTGTGGTGAAAGAAAAAGAAGGTTGTCCCTCGTAGCCTTGGCGAAGTGGGATAGAATATTAAACAGAATACCTTCGCTCTTACAAGCTACGGTTGGCACGGGCTGGGCTGTCCCTCGCAGCTAATATCTCGACGTAGTGTTAAAAGTACGGAGACGGACAATACGAAAAAAAGAAAAACTCAAAAAATAAAAGCTTGACGGATCGTTGTTTCTTTACGGTATACTCATGTGTATTGAGAAAGTAAAGATGCAATAAAATGATATTTGCAGTTTAGTGCAGGTCTTTGAGAAGGGAAACCGGCATGTACAATGAATATATACAGAGTAGTGATTCCGGAATTGCTATTACCAATAAAAAAACTTCGTCACATTTATGTAAAACAGAAGTTTATATTCCTCCATCTATGGTTGTTCCCATTCGAGAGCAAGTTATTACATTGTTTCAGCATCATGCACATGCTCGGGGTTTTGAAAATCTTGTTTTGCCGCGCTCATTTGTTCTTGAGCGTCATTATATGGATATTCAACAATCAACCATGTGGTTTATTTTGAAAAATTTTGTTTTAGATTTTGTTCTTGAAGATTGTGCGCGCAATAAAATTTTACTTGCGCATAATCCTCGATTGACTGAAGTTATCTGGGAAAATGACGAAAAATTATATTATCGTTTTGATATTTCAATTAATGACATTGTGATCATTAAAGATTGGAAAATGTTTCCATTTAAAACACCAAAGCGAAAACTGTATAAAGATCTTGATAAGCAGGTTGAAACATTTATTGAGCGTGAAACCGTTTTATATAAACAACAGAATCATGAATTGCTTGATGATAGTGATTGGGTCTGTTTCTCTGCAACCATGCTCAATAATAATCATGAGCCTTTGCCTAAGATTATTTCACGTATGTTTTGGATGAAACTTTCGACGAAATATTTGGTTAGTGCTTTTCAAAAAGATTTTGTTGGTAAACAAAAGGGAGATTCTTTTATTTTGACGCATTTACCGCTTGATGAATCTTTGCAAGAAGCAGTGACCGAACATAATCCCTTTTTAATTACTATTTTAAGTGTTAATAAAGGTAATTTTTTTTCGCTTGAATTATTTAAAACTATTTTTCGCCTTAAAAACCGACTTGATGTGCATCGTAAATTGATTGAAGTTTTTTCTTATCGAAATGATATTTCGCAGCGCAAATCAATTATTGAAGAGGTCTTCCATCTTTTTTTATCAAAAAATCGTTTTGAAGTTCCTAAGCATCTGGTTTTACGTAAACAAGAAGATATTTTGTCAGCGCTTAAAAAAATTCCTGATTATTATGTGTATCGGTCACAGCCACAGTTTGAAGAATACGTTGCATTTTTAGCTGAACGTCAGTTGAAAGAAGAATTGATCATTGATAAGATTTCATATGAAGAAAATATGTCGATTGATAGCGATGATGTGAATGGGTATTTGCATTTATATAATACCGATCGGCTTAAAGAATTTGTTCATTTTAAACCGACACTCGATATTGCTGAAGACTCACATGTCCCTATTCATGATAGCACCTTAAAGCAGGTTGCATTACGAGAGAAAACGTTAAATCATGTTATTTATTTATTAACAAAATAATTTAATAGTTTTCTTTCTGATAGGTAATGCGTAGACTGGAGAACGGAAAAAAATTAGAATAATAACTTTAACCTCGTTGGTTGCTATGGAAAAAAAATATTTTGGCATTGCCGGTCTTGGTGTCGTTGGAAAATCAATACTTACTTTTTATCAAAAATATCCTGAAGATTTTGTACAAGCGTTGTCTATAATAACATGCTCTAATCCTGAAACTGTTTCGTGGGAGCTGCGTCTTTTTGATGAACGTATTTTGAGCGAAACCGAACAAGCATTGTTGCACGAAACAAAGACTACTTTTTTTTGTTCTGATTCTTGGGAATCATTTGTCAGTGGTCTTGATCTTGCTTGGTTTTCAACAGGAATTAATGCTGAAAAATATTATCTCATTCCTGAAAAACAGATTAAAGAAGTTGATTTATTTAGTTATTTTTGGAAAATGCCAATTTTGAGTGTGACAGGAACCATTGGTAAAACAACATTGACACAATTAATATATGAATTATTTATGCTTGATAGTTGTGCCTTGCGTGATCTTTCTTTAGAAAAAGCTTGTACGCATGCACGTGGCTGTTCATATAAACGAATGAGTTTGGGTGGTAACATAGGTGTTGGCCTTTTGGATCTTGTGCCCCATCAGCCTTTGTATCAGGGAGCTGTTCTTGAACTTTCTTCATGGCAACTTGATCAAGCAAAATTGATAAGTCCAACGATTGGCATCTGGACTAATTTATATGAAAATCATCTTGATCGACATAAAACAATGGCGGAGTATTTTGCTGCAAAAAGTTCTTTTTTACGTAATCAAAAAGAGACTGACTGGGGATTACTCGGCGCTTCATTAATTAATGAAGTCAATCGATTATTTTTTATTGAACATCGATCATTTTGGAAGGGAAATATTCTGATTGTTTTTGATCGAACGCCGACCGAGCAAGAAATTACTTTCATGCAGCAATATTGTTGTTCATATATGTGCATTGAAGGAAATCAAATTGTTGTGCAAACATATGCTGGTGATCGAATATCGCTCTGTTCAACATCAATTATTCCTGAGCAAGGTTTTTTAGATAGTTGGTTATTTGCTTTGGCAACATTATATTTTTGGGGTGTAAATATTGCGTGGCTTGATAAAACATTGCTTCAATCTGCGTATGATCGATGTACTAAAGCTATTGGTCAACATCGACTTGAATATTGTGCTGAAAAAAAAGGGATTCATTTTTATAATGATTCAAAGGCAACGATTGTGACAGCAACAGAAATTGCTGTTGAACAGATTCTTAGAAAGCATCAATCAGTTATTTTAATTGTTGGTGGAACGAGCAAAGGTGCAGATCGATCATCACTGCTACAATTATCTGATAAACATGGAGCGATAAAAAAGGTCTTACGCTTTGGTCCTGGATCTTATGACTTGGCCCCTTTGCCCTATTATGAAAATCTTGAATTGGCTGTTGAAGATGCGATTGCACAAGCTGTTCCTGGTGATGCAATATTATTTTCACCCAGTGGAGCTTCGTATGATCTGTACACTAATTATAAAGAACGAGGTAAAGCGTTCGTTCGTTTGGTACAAGCTTTATGAGCGAGCGATTTCGATTATCGTTTCAGGATCGACATCAGTCAGTTATTCGTTTTTTATCTATTCCTTTTTTGTTAAATATGATCGGGCTTCTTTTTATTTATAGTGCAAGTTCGGTTTATGCACTTGATAAATATGGTGATGCATCGTATTTTTTATGGCGGCAGCTTGGGTATTCAATGATTGGCATGATCAGTTGTGTAGTAATAGTCTTGATTCCATTTCAGCTTATTTTTAGATGGGCGTTGGTCTGGTGGGCAGGAGCATTTGTGGTGACAACATCAACGCTTTTATTTGCGCGGCCAATTAATGGTGCCTGTCGCTGGTTTTCGGTTGCAGGAATTTCGGTGCAGCCGAGTGAATTCTTGACAATTGCAACGTTGTTGTATGGTGTCTCATTTTTAGAGCGACATCTGTTGCCGCATGTTTCTTTTTTTTCTAAAAAAATGATTCCATTTCTTTTATTAATTGGCAGTAGTTGTTATGTGCTTCTTGCACAGCCTGATTTTGGCAGTAGCGTAACGATGCTGGTAACGATCGCGTTACTGCTGTTTTTAGTCGGAATTTCGTATCGAGAATGTTTGATTCTTTTTTTTGGAATGTTGCCGTTTTTAACCTGGCTTATGATCTCAAAACAGTATCGCTTAATTCGACTGATGACATTTTTAGATCCATGGCGAGATCCACAGGGGAGTGGTTTTCAGATTATTCAATCGCTTTTGGCGATTGGTTCAGGGAAAATGTTTGGTGTCGGGTTGGGGCTTTCGCGACAGAAGTTTTTTTATCTGCCGATGCAGCACACTGATTTTATTTTTTCAATTATTGCAGAAGAAATAGGGTTTGTGGGAACGTTTTTTTTGATTTTGTTATATATTTCCCTTTTTTATTATGGTTTTTGTCTTATTGAAGAGTCAACATCGATTGCAGCTTCGCTTTTTATTATTGGGGCACTCTCGTTAATCAGCATGAAAACGATTGTTAACATGCTTGTTTGCATCGGATTGGTCCCTACCAAAGGATTGGCACTTCCTTTTGTTAGTTATGGAGGATCGGGCCTTATTGCACAGTGGATTCTGGTTGGGCTTATTGTTTCTGCTTTTTTTGCAAAAAATGAGGCTTTTTAAAAAAGTCGCTCTGTTTTTTCTTCTATTTCATCTTTTTCTGGTCTAAAATGGTTGCGGATTTCTGAGGATCTTTTATGATTAAAATATCATAGTAGTAAAAAAAAGATTGCAAATAAAAAGGGCGAGAGACCGTGAGCAATAAAAAAAATATTTTCTATATGTTATTTATATTGATGAGCATGACCGCTTATCAAATCGGTTTTGCCGCGGCATCACCGGGAATAACTTCTTCAAAGAAAAAAAATTCTCTAGCTGATGATCAGGCAGAAAAAGAAGCAATTAAAAAAGTTAATCTCTTATTTGAAAAAATTATCCAGAAATCAGGTCCTTTATTTCAAGAATCATTAATTAGTATCTGTCGTGACTTTATGCAATATCTTTCTTTTGCTCAGTTAGTTCCGGGTTTAGAAAAATGTGCTGTGTTATCAGATCAAGAATGGGCGACTATTAAAAAATCATTTGAACAGATTTCTCGTGAATCGCGCAATGAATGGATTGGAGCAGTTTTATTTGATTCAAAAAAAACAATACAAACATTAATTGCATCATTACCAAAATTAATTCGCCAGCAAAAAGCATTAGCAAAACTAGAAGTTGATAAAAAACAAGCAGTCGATAAGTTGGCTAAAGATTTTAAAGAAGCGACCACCTCGTCATTTGTTGGAGATCTTTTGATGACCGGTGCTGGGATGTTTCATGCAGTTGCTGATCTTGATAGTAAGGATAGTTTAGAGTATGAAACTAAAAAATATAAAACAATAGATCACGAGGGGAAAGAGACAATCCAAAATTTCAAAGTGTTATCTGACAATGTTGCGTTATTTGGAAAAGCGGGGGCTCAAACATTTTCAATGCACAAACATATTTGGTATGTTTTTGCAAATGCACCTAAAGCACTTAATTTTATGACAATGAATCGAAAGCATACTCCCCGTGAAGAAGAGATTCGCGAAGCGCAGATTGAATATTGTACAACAACGCTTTCGCAACAAATTCTTAATGAAATGAGTAAAGATTTTGCCCAGACGGGTAATTTGAATTTTTTCTTGGAAGAAGATCCAAATAAGCCTGAAAAAGCTTTGCATATGATTAAATTTCAGGAAGCAGCCGAACGACTTGCAGATCGATGTTTTCCTTTTTTAAAATCATTGCCTGAAATGTTTCAAATGATGGCTCGTGAATCAACAAAAAATTTCTTGTTAGAGATTATGCCTGCAATAATTCGAGAAGTTGAATGGGCTCGATATGCTAAAGATGAACAGATAGCAACGCAACCAGATAAAACACGTCTTAAAGCAGTAACTGCGTTATTCGCTGAAGGAAATATTTTTAAACGGGTGATGGAAGACCCGAAAAATAAATCTATCTGTTATCAATTTATTCGTTCAATCAGTTCTTCAATTATTTGGCCAAATTTTAATCTGTTACGCGGAAAATTACATGATATGTCTCCGTATTTACCTTTGTTTGTAACGAGTAAATCGTATAGTCAATGGACAGAAATTTTGACGCATATCGCAGCTTCATATGTTCCTGGGTTAGATTTAAGTAGTGCGAATGAAAATGAAAAGAAATGCATACAAAGATATTGGCGCTTATACACAAAAAATAAGCTCTTTAAAAGATATGCAGAAGGTGGCGAGTTTGCTGGTAATGTAGAAGAGTATTTGCAATATAAAATTCCTGAAGTACTTGGCATGGCTGTTCTTGAAGGAACTTTAAATACCGGAATAAAAAAATATAAATCAAATATTGTTGGTGCAGTTAATAAAGTTGGTTCAACCGTTGCGTTAGGCATTAATATGCTTCCACGTATGATTTCAAGACCAATTCTTAAAGGAAGTTCTGCCGTGGTGAGCGGTGCGCGTATGCTTACTTCCATTGCATCTCCTTGGTACATTGGTTATAAATTAAGCAAGAAGCAAGCAGGTAAAAATGGTTTGATGGATATTGCTGGGCAAGTTGCAGATTCGCGTCAAGTAAGTCATTGGATTGATACAAAAATTGCTTCGATGCTTTCAAAAAATATTTTTTATTATGCATATAATACGTGGTTTAAAGCAAAAGATAAAAGCTCTGCAGATTATATTTCATCATCATGGATCTGCGCTCACTTAGTCGGCTGGTATTTATATAATTCTGCATCGAATGAGCAGAAACAACAAAAATTAACAGATTTTCTCGAGGAAGAATAAACAAAGCTCTCTCCTTTTAAAGGGCCTGGTGACAAAAGTCACTGGGCCTTTAATTTTTTTAATGCTTCAATTTTAAAATCACCAATATTTTTTTCTTGTGTATCAAATGAAATGCCGATCAAAGTAATGGGGCGTGAGTCCTGTTGATATTGTTCAAAATATTTTTTTGTTTTGATCTGCTCAAGTGCTTTTGAAACATCAGCATTCAGTTTAAATTCGATAATGTAGATGAACTTTTCTGTTTTGATGAGTGCATCGATACGGCCGATATTTGTTGCGACCTCGACATCAATTTTAATCCCAAGCAATGTTACAATAATATAAAAAATAGTCTGGTAATATTTTTCGTATTCCATTTGAATTGTGTACGGAATAGCCGCGTAAAAAGACTTTAACGTACCGATAAAATCTTCAATATTATTATGATATAAAGCTTCTTTTAGAAGATAAGCAGAGTCATTATATTTCCCCTTTTGCACCGATGAAAGCCAGACAAGTATACGTTCTAAAAATGCTTCTTTAACTTCAATATTGGGATAATTGAGAATAAAATTTTTAGTGTTTTTATTATATTCTTTGATGGTTAAATATCCAGTCTGATACAGCAATGTATTCAGCGGCAATGTTTCTGGTTCAAACGCGCCAAGTTCTTCTTCTGAAATGCTTAATCCATCAAATGATTCAACAGGATAACTGTTTTTTTTAAATAAATTAATCAAGAACGTCGGTGTTCCTGATTCAAACCAATAATAAGCAAAGGTTGGATTAT
>CAZZPM010000041.1:4662-7754 GCA_964655535.1 uncultured Pseudomonadota bacterium | reverse complement strand
GCATCTATATTATTTGTAGAATTATGTTTCAGGTGGTAGTTTTTTTAATTTGACAAGTGATGATGCCATGCACTGAGTAACATGGTTAAAAGTGAGCAAAAAGCAGTGCTTCTTCCTAAAAATCTTTTATGTTCTTCATATTCATTGTATTGCTTGATTAAAAGTTGCTTGCCTTCTTCAGATTCATATTTTTGGTTTACTTTTGTATAATCTAACCCTACAATATTTCCTGATTTATCTCTGTGTACATGAGCATCACCAGGGATATCAAATTTGTTTAAAAGTTCATGGTGACGGTAGCCATATATTACTGCCCAAATTCCCATTAATCCAAATATTTTAGTTGTTAAAGATATTGCATGACAGTTATTTGTAGTTGCAAATAAAAATAAAAATATTAAAACATTTTTCATAATACTCCTTTTTTTTTCAAGTCATAAAGACTTACTTTGTATTTAAAACTCTATACTAATAGTATAAATCGTTTTTTTTTTCAATTCGTCATTTCAAAGAAGCGATAAATTCTGCAAAAAACATACGTTTTTAATGCAAAAGTGGTTTTAATACCAGAATAGTGCCAGCAAAAAATACAGGAAGAACTTAGCCCTGCGTCGGGCAGATCTGTATTTTTGACTCTAAATCATAAGAAAGTAATTTTTTGATGATCGGGTAAACAATCTGAAAATTTTGCGTTTTAATAAAAATTTGTCGGACTTCTATATTTTTAACTTTATACACCAGCGGCTTTGCAGGCCCTAAAATCTGAATATCAAGCTTGAGCGTTTCAACATATTTTTCTAAAAATTCGACGCACCATTCAGCCTCTTCATCAATAATGCTCGGTTGCTTATGATATAATTCAAGTGAAATAAGGCGGCACCAGGGCGGGTAGTTAGCTTGTTTACGTGCTTCTTTTTCGTGAAGATAAAATTGATAGTAATCTTCTTCATGCAAAAAATTAAAAAGCTCGGCATGATGCATGTATTGTACGAGGACCATGCTTTCTTGGCCGGCACGTCCTGCGCGTCCTGAAACTTGCAGCAGTTGCTGTAATGTTCTTTCTGCTGCAGAAAAGAGAGGAATATGCAGATGAAGGTCTGCCCAGATGACTCCAACAAGGGTGACTTGAGGGAAATGATATCCCTTAGTGATTGATTGGGTTCCGACTAAAATATCGATTTCACCGGCATCCATTGCATCAACGGTTTTTTGCCAGGAGACTTTTTTCTTGGTGGTATCAAGATCTGCACGAGCGATGCGTGCTGCAGGAAAGAGTTGCGTCAAAGTTTCAAGTAATTTCTGTGTTCCAATTCCTTTGGTCAATAATTCTTTTTCAGGCGCATTGCAGGTCGGGCAGGTTTGGGGTAAAGGACGATTGAATGAGCAATAGTGGCATGATAAATATTTACGATCATTTTCTTGGTGCACGGTTAAACTGACTGAGCAATGGCGACATTGAAAAATAAACCCGCAGAGTTTGCAATGGGCAAAAAATGAATAGCCTCGGCGGTTGATAAATAAAATGATCTGTTCTTTTTTTGCTAGTCGATCTTTGATTAAGGTGATGAGTCGGTTACTGAGCCAGAAGCAGGATCGTTTTTCTCGCGTTAAAAGTGAAACTTGTTCAATGGTTGGAAGTTGGCCTTTATTGTACCTCTCTTTGAGGGTAATGATCGGCCAGTTTTCTTTTTCTGCCAAAAAAAATGTCTGTATTGAGGGTGTTGCTGAGCCTAAAATAATTGGTATTTTATACATCTTTGCACGAAGGAGAGCAAGTTCTTTGGTCTGAAATTTGGGATGTTTTTTTTCTTGGTATCCTTGTTCATGCTCTTCATCAACAATGATGAGTCCTAAATTTTCAATCGGCATGATAATGGGGAGGTGAACACCAATAATAAGCATCGGTTCTTGCTGACAAAGCCCGCGCCAGAGGTTTTTTTTTTCGTTTTCAGTATTGGCTGAATGAAAGCTATAAACAGTGAAATCTGTCCCTAAAAATGTTTTAAAAATTTGCGTAAAGCGGACAGCAAGGCCTACTTCTGGAACAAGAAAAATAATGCTTTTTTTATCAATAAGCATCTGCTTGATTAATGTGTAGTAAACAATGGTCTTACCCGATCCAGTCAGTCCATGAAGAAGATGAGGAGTATATTCTTTTTGAGTAAATGCATGAGAGATTTGGTTGATAGCTTTTTTTTGTTCATCAGTTGGGATTATGGCATCTGGTTTAATTACAGATTCAGTGAGGAGTTCTATTTTTTGTGTATTCTTTTTTTTGTCACTGAAAAAAATACGAAGGCGTTGATAGTTGTAATGTGAAGGTAAAAAATAAAGTTGATGAATGGTTGTCACAAAGGCATGATAGGTCGGATCAAAAGGAATTGTATGAATACTGGTGAGTGTTTCCATTTTTATACGTGAAGCACAAGGATTTTGAACATTGATTTCAAGAATGATTGCTGGATATGATTTGTTACGCAAAGGGACTTCTAGCAACGTTCCAATGCTGATTTTGGGAATCAGTTCTTCAGGGACACGATACCAAATTTTTTCTTGCCAACCTTTTAAAAGTTTTACTCCAACGAACATATTTTCTCATAGTTAAAAATGCTGTGTGATAGTGTTCAAAAAACTTTTATCAATCGATATAAAAGTATGTTTTCACTATATCATTTTTGATTATTATGTATGATAGCATATTTAAAAAATGAAGTAGATTTTTTTTATTTATTTGACAAAAGAAGCTACTTTTTGCGTATACTAAAATTACAGAGAATAAATTTATTTGCCGATATAAAAGAAAATTAGAAAAGAAAATTTAGAAAAAAAATCATCAAGTTATTTCCTAAAAACAAGTGTATAGGAAAAGAAACTCTGCGGAAAATGTTTTTGCAGAAAGATAAAAAAACCTAATAAAAAAGGGGGCTCCATCATGGCAGCAGTTAAAAAAAAGGTAGTCAAAAAAGCTGTAGTTAAAAAAGCAGCTCCAAAGCGTAAAGTAGCGGCTAAAAAAGCTGCGCCTAAAAAGGCAGCAGTTAAAAAGGCAGCTCCAAAGCGTAAAGTAGTAGCAAAAAAGGCTGCGCCGAAAAAGG
>CAZZPM010000041.1:3120-4562 GCA_964655535.1 uncultured Pseudomonadota bacterium | reverse complement strand
AAGTAGTAGCAAAAAAGGCTGCGCCGAAAAAGGCAGCTCCTAAAAAAGCAGCAGCTAAGAAAGCAGCTCCAAAACGTAAAGTAGCAGCAAAAAAGGCAGCTCCAAAGCGTAAAGTAGTAGCAAAAAAGGCTGCGCCGAAAAAGGCAGCTCCTAAAAAAGCAGCAGCAAAAAAGGCAGCTCCAAAACGTAAAGTAGCCGCAAAAAAGGCAGCTCCAAAACGTAAAGCGGCGGCAAAAAAGGCTGCTCCAAAAAAAGCAGCAGCTAAGAAAGCAGCTCCAAAAAGAAGAGTGGCTAAAAAAAAAGCACCAGTGCTTAATATTATCACTCCAGTAATTGAAATGTAATTATCATTTTTTATAAATGATTTTAAAAAAAATGCGGATGCAAGTAGTGTTCGCATTTTTTTTATTCTTTTTTTTGAAGATTGCTTGGTAATTTGACAAAGCTTTTTCGATCACTATACTCTGCTTTTATGTTTTAATATTCATTTATTGGTACCCTTGATTTTTTTGTATCAAGGAGCTTATTTTTTAAGAAAATATGATATGAAATATTCAGATGATTTTTATATGCACAAAGCTTTGTTATATGCACATAAAGCTTTTAAAAAGGGAGAGGTTCCCATAGGTGCTGTTGTTGTTGATGAACAGGGCATTGTTCTTGCATCTGCAGCAAATAGTATGGAAAAAGAAGGGTGTCAGACAGGACATGCTGAAATTCGCGCAATAAAACAAGCAACAAAAAAGAAAAAAAACTGGCGTTTAAATGATTGTTGGATATATGTTACTTTAGAACCATGTTTAATGTGTTACGGCTTAATACGATTGAGTCGCTTGGCAGGTATAGTTTACGCAGCATCGTCTCCACTGTTTGGTGCTTTTACCAATAATCGGGCATTGAGTGAGGCAGCAGAGAAGGAAATTATTATACAGCAGGGCTTGAAAGATGCTGAAAGTATTGCTATCTTAAAAATGTTTTTTACGCATGCCCGGAAAAAAGAGGTTGACAGTGAATCACAGAAAAGATTTTTTGGAACGAATGGAACACGCATTACAAGAGAAAAAAAGTGAACTCTTAGTAGCGATGGAATCTTTGAATCAAAAAAAAAGTGAAAAACAAGAAGTTGGTGATGTGGGTGATGAAGCGCTTGCTTCTGCAATGGAAAAGATTCAAAATTCAGTTTTGAATGTAGAATTAGATGAGGTAAATCAGATTGATGCTGCATTGAATGGCATTATTCATGGAGAATACGGTTTCTGTCAGGAATGTGGTGATGAAATTTCAACACAACGTCTTGAGCATTATCCATACGCATCTCGTTGTATTGCATGCCAAGAAATACATGAAAAACAACAAAAGTAATTAATGCCGGTGTAGCTCAGTGGTAGAGCAATTGATTCGTAATCAGTAGGCCGTCGGTTCAAGTCCGATCACCGGCTCCA
>CAZZPM010000041.1:0-3020 GCA_964655535.1 uncultured Pseudomonadota bacterium | reverse complement strand
TTACAAAGGTTTTCATTTGAAAAAAAATATCTTTACTCTATCATCGCCTTTTAAGCCGTCTGGTGATCAACCGACAGCGATTGCACAACTTGTTGAAAATCGTCCCGGAAAATCGGTTCTTTTAGGTGTAACAGGATCAGGAAAAACGTACACACTCGCACAAGTTATTGCTCAACAGTCAAAGCCGGTTTTAATTATTTCTCCCAACAAAACATTGGCAGCGCAGTTGTACGAAGAATTTTCATTATTTTTTCCTGAAAATAAAGTCTGCTATTTTGTCAGTTATTATGACTATTATCAGCCTGAGTCCTATCTTCCAGCTCAGGATGTTTATATTCCCAAAGAGACAAAAATTAATGATGAACTTGATCGTTTGCGGATTGAATCGACTGCATCGGTTATTAATCGTCCCGACACCATTATTATAGCATCAGTTTCAGCAATTTATTCGTTGGGGAATCCGTGGGACTATCGACATTTAACGATTGCGCTCAAAGTTGGTCAAAAAATTAATCGAAAAACATTGATAGATCAGCTTGTTTTTATTCAGTATCAACGAAATGAAGTAGATAAAAAATCAGGGACGTTTCAAGTCAATGGCGGAACAATTATTGTTCGACTGCCGTATCAAAAAGATCCGATTCGCATTGAACTTTTTGGTGATGAAATTGAATCAATCGAGTTTGTCGATAGGCTTAATTATAATCTTTTACGTATTGTTGATAATATTCTTATTTTTCCAGCTAAGCATTTTGTAACGACCGAAGAAAAGCGTAATGTAGCAATTGCATTAATTAAACGTGATCTTGATGAAGCGCTTGCAACAATGGATAATGATTTATATAAAGAGCGTTTAAAGACACGTGTTTTGCATGATGTTGATCTTTTAAAAGAGACCGGTTTTTGTCCTGGTATTGAAAATTATTCTCGGTATTTTGAAGGACGTTCTGAGGGAGAAGCTCCGTATTGTCTGTTTGATTTTTTTCCTGAAGATTTTCTTTTTATTATTGATGAGTCGCATATTACGGTTCCTCAATTTACCGGCATGTATAAAGGTGATCGCGCGCGCAAAAGTTCATTGATAGAATTTGGTTTTCGTCTCCCTTCTGCGTATGATAATCGACCGTTAAAATTTGAAGAAATAGAAAAATATTTTAATGATGTTATTTTTGTTTCAGCAACACCAGGCCCTTATGAGTTAACGCAGGGCACTTCAATTGCTGAGCAGATTATTCGACCAACGGGCGTCATTGATCCACCAATCAGCATTGTTCCTCGTATCGGACAACTTGATCATCTATTTAAAGAAATTATCGAAACAACTGCACGTGGATTTCGAACGTTGGTTACGGTTTTGACCAAAAAATCAGCTGAAGATTTGGCTGAATATCTTGAGCAAAAAAAAATTAAAGTCTGTTATTTGCATAGCGATATCAAATCACCAGCGCGGAGTGATCTGCTCCAAAAATTACGACTTGGTCTGTTTGATTGTTTGGTCGGGATTAATCTGCTTCGAGAGGGGCTTGATCTGCCTGAAGTCGCTTTGGTTGCTATTATTGATGCTGATTTAGAAAGTTTTTTACGTGATACGAGGTCTTTAATTCAAACGATTGGGCGAGCGGCACGAAATGCAGAAAGTAAAGTTATTTTTTATGCTGACAAAATTACGCAGTCAATGCAACGTGCACTGGATGAAACAGATCGTCGTCGAAAGATTCAGCAGGATTATAATGAAAAGCATGGTGTAACGCCAACGTCGGTTCAGCGTGAAGTGGTTAAAAGTATTTCGCAGTTGCATCATGCAATCGCCAGTGCATCAAAACAAAAAAAATCTTCAAAGATTGTTCGAAAGCCAAGAACCGTTGAAGAGTTTCAGGCGCGGATTGAAGCATTGAAAATAGAGATGCAGGAAGCTGCTGAAAATCTTAATTTTGAAAAAGCGATTGATCTGCGTGATGAGTTACATGCGCTTGAAAAAAATATGCAAAAAATTCAAAAAAGCTGAACTCTTGTTCTGATCTTTCTTCTTACGATAGAGTGAATAAAAATAATTGGTTATGTAAGGAGAAAATGATGATCAAAAAAATAACAAAAAGTTCTTTTTTATTGTTCTTAAGTCCCTTTTTTTTATCTGCTTTTAATCAAGGTGTAGATGGACGAAGAAACATTGATATCGATCCTCGATTTGCAGCATTAGAACTTGATGAAGAAGTCTATCAGGGCGTTATTTATGACGAGGCAAATACCTTTAAAGTGACTAATATGTCATTTGGGGGCATCACGAAAATTTTAGGAGTAAAAAACGATCTTGATGACTCAAACAATATTTTGCGCCTTTCCCATATCAAATCACTTAAAATTTTAAATCCTCATTATCAAAGTCCTCGGCATACAACTAATAGCAACATGCTTTTTTTTGTTCAGGTCCAAGTGGTGCATAATACGCCGAATGAATTGACCGATGTTATGTTGATTCCACATGAAGTTATTTTATGTGCTGAAGATCTTTCAACTGGCATGGAAAAAGCATGGAGACTTCGTGATATTACTTCGTTTGAAGTGAATCATTCAGCAGCTGGCCCTGATATTAATCGTGCTGAGCGTTTGCAACAATCGAAAGATAGTTTGCCAGTCGATCGTATGAAGACACGAGAGCAAAAAGGATTTTTAGGTTCTTTGTGGGATCGTTCAATTGATGGGCTTTCGAATAATGTGCGGGCTTTAAAAAATTGGTTAAGCAAGAGTTTATGATTGGCATTATAGTAAAAATGCTTAGTCTGCTTTGCATCATTGTCGGCATTGCTGGACTTTTTTTACCAATTATTCCGGGCATTCCACTTCTATTAATGGGGTTTCATTTGTTGCATGGGCACCATGTTAAAATGAGGCAATAATTAAAATATGATGAAATAAAAAAAAGGCGACTACAATTTTCTGTAGTCGCCTTTAATATTTTTTTAAATTCTATAAATCTTTTAATCCTGGAACCCAATTTTTAACCAGTGCAAGAGTAAATAGTG
>CAZZPM010000040.1:0-7840 GCA_964655535.1 uncultured Pseudomonadota bacterium | reverse complement strand
TTCATATTAAAGCAGGCTCGTATCTTTTAAGATTGACCGGTTCAACGTTGATTTTTGATGGTTTTTTAAAAGTTTATCACGTTGAAGAAGATGAAACTGAAGAGGGTGGGCTTATTCCAGCATCACTTATTAAAGATGCATTATTAAAGTTAAAAAAATTGGCAGGAAAACAACATTTTACTCAACCACCTCCGCGGTATACTGAAGCAACTTTAGTGAAAGAGCTTGAAAAAAAAGGAATTGGTCGTCCGAGTACGTATGCAACGATTATGTCGACGATTCAAAAACGTAATTATGTAGCAAAAGACAAAAAACGTTTTGTTCCTTCAGAGCTTGGGCGTGCAGTCAGTGGGCTTTTAGTTGAATGTTTTCCTGATATTTTTAATGTTAGTTTTACAGCTATGATGGAAGAAGATCTTGATAAAATAGCTGAAGGATCGATGACTAAAGAGGCATTGCTTTTTACTTTTTATAAAAAATTTAGAGCAGATATGGAAGCTTTAGGTGAAATAAAAATAGGACGTGCTGCAGTTCCAACAGATATTTTATGTCCAACATGTAGTTCTCCTTTATTTATAAAATTTGGAAAAACAGGCGAATTTGTTGGATGTTCAGGGTATCCCGATTGTACGTTTACTTCTAATTTTAAACGAACAGAAGAAGGTTCTGTTGAGCTTGTTGCTGCAGAAGAAGTAGTCATGAGTGATATTTCTTGTCCACAATGTGGTAAAAAATTAGTTTATAAAAAAGGTAGATATGGCCAATTTTTGGCATGCCCTGGATATCCAGATTGTAAATATATTCATCAAGAGGCCCTTAAGATGCCGTGCCCACAATGTGGAAAAACAGTGACTCAGCGGAGCTGGAAAAAAGGTAAATTTTGGGGTTGCTCTGGATATCCAGATTGTAAATTTGCTATTTTTAGTGACGTCATTGAAGAGCCGTGTAAAAAATGTGACGCTCAATATAAATTAGTTGCAAAAAATCGTGATGGATCGACAAAATTAAGCTGTCCGACTCAAGGATGTAAGAGCTAAAAGAATTATTTCATCGTTACAAAAGTTTCTTTTTTTAAATAAAGAGGCTGAACTTCATGAGAAATATTTTGATTTTTTAGAAAAGCATTCTTGCCGATTTGGCCAATGCTTTCTGCGTTGGCATGTTTAATTTCTATTATTTGATGTTCTCTGTTTTTAAAAACATGCGAAATGTGTTCTTGATGAAGTAGGTTTCCATTTCCTGTGAAAATAAGAGGTGCATCATAGGTATTGTTTGCGAGGCTTTCAAGAAATACTGAAGCGGGAGAATAAGAATTAGGTTCAGTTAATGTCATTGTTTGATCATCATAGTAATAGTGAGCGTGGTAAACTTCTTGATTGTATGCATTGAGCAAGGTGATGAGATGATATTTTTGTAGTTGCGAATTTGATTTTGCAAGAAATGCTTGTGTAGTGTGCGCGAGAGCGTCAAGTCCATCAATAGGAATAAGAGGAATTTTGCTTGCGTAGGCAATTCCATTGATGCTACTGATGATAACGCGTAAAGAAGTAAAAGCTCCTGGTCCTACGTCAAGAGCTATAAAATCAAGTTCGGTAAGTTGTATGCTATTGTTAGTTAAGAGATCATGCATGAGTGGAATTAAGATTGAGCTTGCGCGAGCTTTATTTTCTTTGCATTGTGCAATGCATACATTTTCTTTGTATAATGCAAGCTCTAGTGATTGATAACTTCCATAAATAGCTAAAAAAGTTGGCAATGGTTTCATGAATCAGATTGGTCTTTATTTTTTTGGCGTTGATAAAAAATACTAAAAGCTGTTTCCTTTATGCTGTTTTCCTTTTTTTCAACAATCTTGCCACAGTTCAAGCATTTCCATCCTTCAAAATTGATAAAATGATTAAAAAATGCTTGTTTCAACATCAGTCCATCGCATTTTGGGCATTTCATGAGCTCTCCTTTTCCTTTTGTTCGGATACAGTTTTCTATAAACTCTTTTTTTAATTTTTATAGTTCCTGTTAAACATCGTCTTGCTGTTCTGCATTAAAGGCGAGACTGTCAAGATAACTTTGCAAAATGAAGGCTGCTGCGCGTGCATGTTCTTTTTTCTTTTCTTCAGGCGATGTTTTTTTTTTTTGTAATTGTTGTGCCCATTTGCTGCTGAGACGTTCATCCCACAATTTCCATTGTACAGTACTCAGACCTTTTTCATCAAGTTCTTTTTTTATTTTTTTTACCTGAATAATTATTTTTTTTGTCTGTTCACTAGCTGTGCCTGAACAGGTTTTGGGTAATCCAACAATAATGGTTGATATAGTATGTTCTTTAACAAGAGAGAGTAGTGTTATGAGTAATGCTGTTATTTGGACAGTGATAAGAGGTCGACAACTAATACCTATTTGATCAGCAATAGCGATTCCAACCCAGACATCGCCAAGATCAAGCGCTAAGATTTTTTTATTATTGAGCATGCATTGTATTCTGTAATAATAGTTAAAAATATACCATTTTAAATGAAAATCAAAATAAGATTTAATTATTATAAAAATTGAATAAAATGTCAAACATATTGAATTTTTTTTTTGATTTTAGAAAGAAAAAAAGGATAATTTATGGCGTATAATCAAAAACTTTACTCTTTACAAAAATAATATTTTAACGTACTATTTTGATGTTATTGAGAAATAATTAAGATAATAATAGATTCGAAAATACATATTATTTACCCACTATTTTAACCTAAGGAGTTCGACATTATGATTATGGATGTCAACAGCTATTTATTGTTTTTTATGCTTGTTTCAATTGTTGGTATGCTCATTACCTGTTTTGCATATCACTATTCAACAAAGAAAAGGCTTTCAGATGCTAAGGCAGAATTAATTGCTTCTTTAATTAGTCGTGGGGCAATGGCATTTTTGAAAAAAGAATATACAATTTTATTGGGTGTTATTGTTTTTGCTTGTTTTGTATTAGGATTAGGCATTAGTTTTCAAGCAGCTCTTGCATATGCAGCAGGTGCTTTTTCGTCGATGTTTGCTGGATTTATTGGTATGAAGGCTGCAACGAAAGCAAATCTTGCAACAACGCTTGCAGCACGTGATCAATCTGAAAAAAATGCTTTTATTATTGCGCTTTTTGGTGGTGCAGTTATGGGTTTCTTGGTTGCAACATTAGGATTGCTTGGTTTGGGAACATTGTTTTATCTCTTTACACAAGGCGTGATAACGCATTTTAATCAAATTCTTACTTGTTATGGATTTGGCGCGAGTTCAATCGCACTATTTGCTCGTGTTGGTGGTGGTATTTATACCAAGGCAGCTGACGTTGGTGCTGATCTTGTGGGGAAACTTGAAATAGGTATTCCTGAAGATGATCCACGTAATCCAGCAGTTATTGCTGATAATGTGGGTGATTGTGTAGGCGATACAGCAGGAATGGGTGCGGATATATTTGAATCATATGTGGGAGCAGTTCTTGCTGCAATGATTCTTGCATTTGATACCTATGGTAAAAATTTTACATACATTGCATTTCCTTTGTCATTGAGTGCTATTGGACTTTTAGCTTCTGGAATCGGATTGTTTTCAGTATTTGTGTTGCCTTCTGAAATTGGTGCTTTATTGCATCATGCAACCTATGTTGCTATTGCAGTTTTTGTTGGTGGTTCATATGCATATATGCAAGCATTGCAACTTGATATGACTTATTTTGGCGCGATCTGTTTAGGAGCACTCGCGGGTGCTATTATTGGAAAAATTACCGATCATTATACGAGTGGTAAACCAATGCAACAACTTGCAGAAGCTTCTCAATCGGGGCCAGCAACCAATTTGATTTATGGATTAGCCCTTGGTTTTGAATCAGTTGTTCTTGCCATTTGGGCACTTGCAGTCATTATCTATCTTTCATTTACTTATTTTGGAAATTTATTCGGTGTAGCTCTTGCTGCAGTTTCAATGTTATCAACTGTTGGTATTACCATGGCAGTTGATGCATATGGTCCTATTGCTGATAATGCAGGTGGTATTTCAGAAATGGCTGGATTTGGCCCATCGGTTCGTAAAATTACTGATAAGCTTGATGCTTTAGGAAATATGACAGCTGCGCTTGGAAAGGGTTTTGCAATTGGTTCAGCAGCTCTTGCAGCGCTTGCAATTTTTGTTGCGTATTGCAAAGAAGCGCATGTTGCAAGTATTGATGCGCTTGATCCTCTCGTTATTGCAGGAATGTTTGTTGGTGGAACAATGCCATTTTTGCTTTCAGCATTAACAATGCGATCAGTTGGTAAAGCAGCGTGGAAAATGGTTCTTGAAGTTCGTCGTCAATTTAAAGAAATTCCAGGACTTATGGAAGGAACAGCAGCTCCTGATTATGAGCGTTGTATTAATATTTCAACTGATGCAGCTTTATTTGAAATGATGCTTCCTGGCTGTATCGCTATTGGTGCTCCTGTGGCAATTAAATTTGGATTTGGTCCGGCAGGGCCTATGGTTTTAGGTGGCTTTTTAGTTGGTGTAACCGTTGTTGGTGTGCTTCTGGCTCTTGCTATGGCAAATGGTGGTGGTGCATGGGACAATGCAAAAAAATATATCGAAGCTGGACATTTTGGTGGTAAAGGCTCTGATGCTCATCGTGCAGCAGTAATTGGTGATACGGTTGGGGATCCATTTAAAGATACTTCAGGTCCTTCAATTAATATTTTAATTAAGTTAATGGCGGTTATTTCATTGTTGCTTGCAACAATTTAAATAACAAAATTGAGAGTACAAGATAGTTTGATGGTGTTCTTATATTTTTTTATAAGAGCACCGTAACAATTTTAAAATATGGTGGAAAGCAGATGTGGGGCCTACAAAAAAAATATCTGTTTTTTGGTATTTTTTTTTGGATTCTTATAGCAATCAGTCCTTTTTTAGAGGATTTTCGATTGTGGGCGGTTCGTTCAATGGGATGGAATGCCTTTGCAACGAATGAAGAAAAAATTATTACACATGAATATGATTCAATTGAACATGGTTTGTATGAGCGTGTTATTTTGGAAGCAAAAGATGGTTGTAAACGCAATGCTATTTTGACTATTCGACCGCATGCACGGGGAAATCTGGTGCTTTGTCACCCAGCAACTTTTGATAAAGAATTTATGAAGGTTTTTGTTGATAAAGTTTTTAAAGATTATAATTGTATTCGGTTTGATTTTAGAAGACATGGTGAAGATGCAGCACTTCATTATTCAACATGTGGAAAAAAAGAAATTTATGAAGTTGAGGCTGCTGTACGTGTATTGAAACAGCATGAAAAAACACAAAATCTTCCTATTTATGGATTTGGCATTTCTTTGGGTGCAGCTGTTTTGATTCAAGCAGAAAGTAAAATGAAGCTTTTTGAAGGGCTTATTTTACAATCAACTTTTGAGCGATTGAGTTTGCAAATTCGGCGAACAATTCCGTTATTTAATTTTCCCCCATTTCGATTTTTTTTGTTTCGCGAACCGACGCGTTTTTATTTACAGAAAATGTATGGAGTACGTCTTAATCGGATTAATCCGATTAAATCAATTAAAAAAATAGCAATACCTATTTTTTTAATGCATGCACAAGATGATTCTTATATTCCTTTTGATGCATTTAGAGCATTATATGAATCAGGTGAAGGAAATATTGTACGAACGTGGACACCAACAACAGGTGGACATACAACGCTTTATGCTTTGCGCCCTGAAGAATTTGAACAAGAATGTCTTGCTTTTTTAGACTCTTTGCAGCGTAAAGTTGATGATACTAATGTTTTAATTGATATACATAATCCGTTGCATGATCAAGTCTGTGATGGATATCGCATGAGTCTGACCGCAACAACAAGTATGCAGTAAAAGTAAAAAGGGAGAAGTTAATGAATATATTTTTTGTATGGCTTTGTTCATTGTTTTTTAGCTTAATTCAAACGGTGTATGCTTTGGAACAAACAAATCGTTATGCAGGATATCGTCTGGCAGAAATTCCTGATCATAATAAAAAAGAATGGGGCAGTACATTTTTTGCAACGATGGGTTGGGCTGAAGCAAAACAAGCATATGATGATGATGGACTTCGTGTTCCCTTGTTTAATGACTTAGGGCCGGTCCGTTTGAAAGAATTGACAGGAGTCGCACCTGCTGGCCCTGGAGCAGATCCTGCTTTAAAATCAGAGCAAGAAAAATTAGCTTATGTTACAGGATATTTGTTAGGGCTTTCTCAAGATGAAGCGTCAGTTTCTTTTGGTGGGTCGTATCGACAACTTGATTTTGTTCTTCATGCAATTCAGAATATTCGATCAGGCCTTTTTGTTCAGGTTATGGTTCCTTTTAAAAAACAAAAAATTCAAAATATTACCGCAGAGCCTTTTTTAACCAAAGAAGAATACAAGTCCTCTGGTCTTGTTACTGCACCAGAAAAATATGATGCTTTGGTTGCAATAATAAAAGATGAATATTCAAAAGATGAAACACATAGTTCAGTGACTAAAACATGGAAAGCAAGTTTAAATCGTGTTTTAGTAGATGCAGGAATTAATGATCTCTATAAAGATTTCAATAGTAGCAGCGTTGGTGATGTAGGCATTTATTTTGGATGGGGCGGCGAGCAGCGCTTTGAGCATTCGATTACCAAATATGTTGAGGGAACCCTTCGCTTAGGACTACTTGCTCCTGTTGCAAAAATGGCTGTTTTGGATCAACCATTTTCATTGCCGTTTGGTGCTGAGCATCATTGGGCAGTTGTTGCACGAGGGCAGGGCGAGATTGGGCTTTTTGATTATTGTTCTCTCGGTGCAAGTTTGGGGAGTTGTATTTATTTTCCTAAAAAAATTGAACAGCGTCTTTCAATTAATAAAGATGAGCGTGGATGGATTCGTTTAAACAAAGGTATTTTTCGTGTTGATCAAGGATCATTGTGGGATGCAAATGGGTATTTAAAGGTTTTTTATGATCCATACGGTCTTTCCGCGTGGATGGGTGTTTCATATTATGCTCAAGGGATTACCACATTTTCTGATCCAAGCAATGCGACAGTATTCACTAAAGAGGCTTTGCTGAATGATGTACGTACAAAAGGATGGCATCATTACATGTTGCATTGGGGTGTTGCTTTTGATGTAAAAAAAATAAGTACTAAAAAAATAACGCCGTTGATTATGTGTACGTATGATTTTTCACTTGCTGGCGAACGAGTTTGGAAAACAAATTTGTTTGGTGGCTCGTTAGGAATCTATTGTCAGTGGGAGTGGTAGAAAATGTTTATAGGAAAAATAGACATTGACGCCTTATTAAAAGCGTTTAAAAAATTTGAAATATTTCGTCAAGAGCCAATAATTACTGAGCGAGATAAAGCAGGTGTTATTCAAGCTTTTGAGTACACTTTTGAATTATGTTGGAAGATGATGAAAAGAATTCTTGAAGAAGAAGGAAGAGGCGCAGATTCTCCAAAAAGTATTTTTCGGATTGCTGCAACTAATAGTCTTATTGATGATCCAGAGATTTGGTTTGAATTTCTTAAAAAACGAAATATAACGGTTCATACGTATGATGAAGATGATGCAGATTTAGTTTTGAGTGTTTGTGCTGATTTTTCAAAAGAAGTAAAAAAAATTCTTAAAAATATCGGCGTTCCCGATAATCAAAATTAAAAAAAATATTATTACTTTGGTCCGTCGTCGCTTTCAGCTATACCGAGACACGGCTTCTAGATTATTGCTATTAAATAGATAATTTATTCCGAAAAGAATATGGCCTGCCAGGCGTAGCTCAACGAGCGAAGGTATTGAAAATGATACAGTCCCACTACGCTAAAGCTACGAGAGACAACC
>CAZZPM010000039.1:2828-8095 GCA_964655535.1 uncultured Pseudomonadota bacterium | reverse complement strand
GATGCCAATCAAAAACTGGTTGAGCTGCATCAGCAATTCCGGTAATTAAAAATGAGGTTACTGTGGTTAAAGATTCGATAGAATAGTTTATGGTTGAGTCAAGAAGCGCACTGGTGCTTAAGGTCGTTTGATATAAAGCAGGAATAGCAGCACTTGTTGTTGCCAGCATATTTTTTATTTACGATAATAATTGTGAGACCACAATAATGAATTTATACAATAAAAAACAAGAAATTTTTTATTCTAAACAATTGTATGAAGTTCATGAATATTGCTATAGCCAGATTGTAAAAAAAATATTCTCTGTTATCCTCATGCTGTTATTGTCGTAATTATTGTAAGCAAAAAGGAAAGATCAATGTTCTGGTACATTGCAAATTTTAAAATGTATAAAAGTCCGATTCAGGAGATTAGTTTTTTTCTTGAAAATCGTGATCAAATAACGGCTATGAGTGGAGAAGATAAGATTGTTTTTTGCCCTTCATTTCTTTCATTAAGTTCGATTTCTTTTATGATGAAAGATGCAAAAATTATGTTAGGAGCTCAAGATGCTGCAGCAGAAGAAGAAGGAGCTTTTACGGGTGAAGTGAGTGCTTCATCGTTAGCACAAGTTGGTGTTCGATTTGTTATTATTGGTCATTCTGAGCGACGATTGCATCAAAATGAGACTGATGACACTTTGATTTCAAAATTAATAGCAGCTTTTACCGCTGGTTTAATTCCTATTTTTTGTGTTGGGGAATCAAAAGAATCTTTTGAAGCAGGAGAATCAATTCCATTTATTGCATCTCAACTTGAAGTTTTATACAAGGCATTTGAATTGTTTTCATTGAGCATTTCTGATAATACGCAGTTGGGTTGTATTGTTGCTTATGAACCGGTTTTTTCTATCGGTACGGGCATTATTCCTCCGCATGAACATATAGAAGAAGTGTTAGCTTCTTTTGAAAATCAATTACTTGCTCAAAATGGCGCTTCTTGTGATCTTATTAAAATATATGGTGGAAGTTTGAATGCAGAAAATGCGCGTGAACTTAAAAGTATCGCAGGGCTTCAAGGATTTTTAATAGGAAAAAGTAGTATAAATTTTGCAGAATTTAAAAAAATAATAGATACTTAACAAAGAATGTATATTTATATTAGCCTTTACTTTTGATGAAAGGAAAGTCATGGTTGCATTGATATCAGTAGTTACTGTTTTTTTTATTATCCTTTGTGTTTTGTTGGGATTTCTTATTTTAATTCAACAAGGTAAAGGTGATATGGGTCTTGGTGGTCTAGGTGCTAGTTCACAGATGTTATTTGGTGGATCTGGTGGCCAAGATTTTTTTGAAAAAATTACCTGGACGCTAGGTTTTTTATTTATTTTTGGTGCACTCGGTATTTCATTTATGAAGTCACATAAATCAAATATTTCAAAAATAGCAACCAAAAAATCAGCACGCGTTTTATCACAACCTGTTGTCTCAAGCGAAGCTCCACAGCAAGAAGCATCAGCAGAAAATGAAGGTGTGGAACCGATAGAATAAAAAAATAAAACAAATAAAAAGGTAAGGCATGTGGGAAGAGATAGTACAATCGTTTCTTGATTTTGTAGGCAATATTGCTATGCAAACCTGTGACAATGTTGGACATCTTGGTTTATTTGTTTTAGATGCATGTCGAACCTTTTTTAATACAAAATTAAAATTAAAAAAGGTTTTTTATCATATCAATTATGTCGGTGTTAATTCTTTGTCGGTTGTTCTTTTGACCGGTGGAACGGTTGGTGCAGTACTAGCGATTGAAAGTTATCGTGGACTTGCACAATTTGGAACACAGACTTTTATTGGGCCTCTCGTTTTCCTGTCAATGACGCGTGAGTTTGGTCCCGTTTTAACGGCAATCATGGTAACAGGACGTGCTGGATCAGCGATGGCTGCAGAGCTGGGAAGTATGCGCATTACTGAACAGATTGATGCATTGCAAACGTTATGTATTAATATTCAACAATATCTCATTGTACCGCGTATTGTGGCCACAACGTTTATTCTTCCTTTTTTATCAATGTTTTGTACCGCATGCGGTATTTTAACTGGTTATATTATGGCGGTCTATGTTTTGAAAGTTAATGCTGAAATGTATATTACGGCGATCAAACAGATTGCAACTATTCGTGATTTAATGCAGGGGCTTGTTAAAGCGACAATTTTTGGCTTTTTACTTTCGGTAATTAGTTGTTATAAAGGATATTTCACTCATGGAGGAGCAAAAGGTGTTGGTATTTCAACAACAGAAGCTGTGGTTTATTCGAATGTAACTGTTTTCATGGCAGATTATATTATTACTTGTATCATTAAACTTTTTTCATCAACATAGGCAGGCAAAAAAATGATAGAAATTAAAAATCTTACAAAAGCTTTTGGTGATCGATTAATTACTAATGATCTCAACTTATCTATTCAAGAGGGTACTTTCTTAGTAATTATTGGTCGGTCAGGTGAAGGAAAATCAGTTTTATTAAAACAGATTATCGGCCTTATTAAACCAACATCAGGAAAAATTTTTATTGATCAACAAGATATTACTGAATTATCAGGTGTTCCACTGCAGGATATTTTTAAAAAGTGTGGTTATGTGTTTCAATTTGCTGCATTGCTTGATTCATTAAATGTTCTTGAAAACATTGGCATAGTCCAACTTGAAGCGGGAAAAACAGTTGATGAATTGTACGATGAAGCGCTTGCAAAAGTTAAAAGTGTTGGTTTGTCGGAAGATGTGCTTAAAAAATATCCTGATGAATTATCAGGGGGAATGAAAAAACGCGTCGGGCTTGCACGCACATTGATGCAGAGTCCAAAAATTTTAATTTATGATGAGCCGACTACAGGACTTGATCCGATTTCAGTAAAAATGATTCATGAGTTGATGAAAAAAACGCATGATGAATCAAAAGCGACAACGATTGTTATTTCGCATGATGTTGATGTGTTTAATTATGCCGACGAAGTAGCGATGTTATATCAAGGAAAAATTGTTTACAAAGGTCCGACCAAAGATGTTTGGGATTGTAAAGATCCTTATTTGTATCAATTTATTCGCGGCTTAAGTGATGGTCCTATCAAACAAGCTCTCTAACGTATAGAGGTCTTTATGGCAATTATTATTTTTCTTCAAAAAAATCTTCGATTGATTGATAATCCAGCGTTGCATTGGGCAAGTCGACAACAAGAACCAATTATTATTTTGTATGTTGCAGAGGCACAAAATGGGCTTGGCCATCGATGGTGGCGAGATCAGAGTTTGAATGCCTTTGCTCTTGATTTAGCAACAATGCAGATGCCGCTTTTTTATCATGAAGGAGCAATCGTACCACTGGTTCAAGAAGTTAAAAAAATATATTCAGATGCTGTTTTTGTATGGGATGATGAAGATGCTGGATGGGAAAAAGATATTAAAGGCGCAAAAGTATTTCCAGGAAATTATCTTTTTTCTTCAAGTGAAAAATCGTATCAGCGATACACGCCTTATTTCAAATACATCACACAGAGTCCGGTTGAAGAGCCCTTGAAAAAGGTTCGATTTATTGATGCTCATATTCCATTGGGTGCATTAGTGAAACAGATAAAGCAGTATCAAGTGATTTCAGCAGATATGAGTTTTTCTCAGTATAATAAACCGGGTGAAAAAGAGGCCCAAAAAAGATGGAAACATTTTTTGGATCATGATTTGATTTCTTATGATCGATCACGTGATTTGCCAGCGCAGAATAAAACGTCGCATCTATCTGCGGCGCTTCACTTTGGTGAAATCAGTGTTCGACAGATTTGGCATGATCTTTTGAAGCAGAAGTCATCAGTCGGTAGAACGCGTTTTATGCAAGAAATTGTCTGGCGTGAATTTTGTCATCAATTATTAAAGCATTTTTCTCATCTTACGCATCTGCCTTTGCAAGAAAAATTTACTGACTTTTGGTATGCCAAGCAGCAAGATTTTTTTGATCGTTGGAAAAGGGGGATGACGGGTTTTCCGATTGTTGATGCGGGCATGCGTGAGCTTTATGAGACCGGTTTTATGCATAATCGAGTTCGTATGATTGTGGCATCATTTTTAACTAAGCATCTGGGCATTGATTGGCGTCAAGGAGCGGCCTGGTTTATGGAGCGACTTGTTGATGCTGATGTTGCACAAAATTATGCAAATTGGCAATGGGTTGCAGGATGTGGTGCCGATGCTGCACCATTTTTTAGAATTTTTAATCCGATACTTCAGGCAAAAAAATATGATCCAGAAGCAGCATATATAAAAAAATGGGTTCCTGAATTGCAGAATGTTTCTGTTAAAGAGTTGTTGAGTCCTTTGCAATCTTTTGATCGGATAAGAAATAAGTATCCAGATCAGATGATTGATTTGAATGAAAAGCGTGATGAGGCATTAGCTGCTTTTAAAATGCTTGGTTCCAAGAAAAAAAAGTAATTTTGTTTTGACAAATAAAAAGAGAGTTTCTATAATAACTCAGTCTTTGTAATTCATACAAAGATTCTTTGATATGGAGAGATGGCAGAGCGGTTGAATGCGGCGGTCTTGAAAACCGCTATCCCGGGAGACTGGGATCGTGAGTTCGAATCTCACTCTCTCCACCATCCGCCGTCGCGCGAAGCGCTATGGCGAGATGTCTCGGCGAAGTTCTGAAAGAACGTAGACGGACTGGCACGGCCATTATAGTGTTGTTAATCATAATAAACAGAAGTATGTAAAGTTAAATTTTAAAATTCATTAATTATGTATTATGTATACTACTTACAAAGTGAAAAATTTCCTGAAAAATATTATGTTGGATTAACTACTGATGTTAAGCGTCGTCTTAAAGAACATAATTCAGGTAAATCGATACATAGTAATAAATTTAAACCTTGGATTTTGATAAATTATATTGCATTTTTACATGAAGCAACAGCAAAGGCATTTGAAGAATACCTTAAAACATCATCTGGTCGTGCATTCGCAAAAAAAAGATTTTATTACTCATATATTTCGGATAAGCTTTAAAATAATTTGTCTCTATAATTCTAGAGGTTCTTCTTTTTAAAAAATTAATTTTAAGGGATTTTTATGAAAATAATAAAAAATCTATTCTTTTTCTTTTTGGGTTTTTTAGGAACATCAATGGCAGAATCAAAGCAGGTTGTTTTTAATGGTGCAACATCATTACGTGATATGACATTACCTTCAATTGATACTTCGGGAGCATTCAAGGGAAAAAGATTAATAATTGAAAAAGATGCACA
>CAZZPM010000039.1:0-2818 GCA_964655535.1 uncultured Pseudomonadota bacterium | reverse complement strand
GCACATATTAAAGGGGCTTGTTCGTTGAAGCATTGTACAGTAGCTTTGCTTGATGTTAAGGGATCATTAAGTATTAATCATTCTAAAGTTGATCAATTGTTGGTTCATGGTACGTGTAAAGCAGAAGATCTTTCTGTTGCAAAAACGTGTCAAGTGCATGGTGCAGTGCAATTTAAAAAAGTTTGTATTTTAGGTAAAACAACTATTTTTGGTGCTTGTGAAATGAATGAATCAATGCTTTATGATCTTGAATGGTCAGGGGAAAAGCTGATTTTAAGGGATACCAACATTAAAAATATTCTTGTTAAAAAGCCAAGTAATGGAAAAATTCAAAAAATTATTTTAGAAGAAAAAACGATTATTGATGGCTCTATTATTTTTGAAGATGAAAAAGGTGAAGTTGAAGCAGGAGAAACAACTGAAATAAAGGGAAACATTATAAAAGGAAGTCAGGCCCCCCAAGAAAAATTAGGGGATAAAAATAAGCCAAAAACATCCAATTGGTTTTCTGCAGTAGCTGCTTGGTTTACTGATTTTTGGAAATAATTATTTTCGGTTATCCCTACGTATGAATATTTTTTGTAAAGGAGTCTCTATGTTAGAATCATCATTAATACAAACATTACAACGACGAGCAGAGCTTATCGGCCTTGACAGCATTCGTGCAACAACAGCAGCAGGCTCAGGACATCCAACGTCATGTTTATCAATCGCTGAAATTTTATCGGTCCTTTTTTTTCACATGATGAAATATGATCCAGCAAATCCCCATGATGAAAGCAATGATCGATTGATACTTTCAAAAGGACATGCAGCTCCTGCGTTGTATGCAGTCTGGAAACAGCGAGGCGTTATTGCTGATCAAGAACTTCTTTCTTTTCGAACGTATGATTCAGTTTTAGAAGGACATCCAACACCACGGTGGCCATATCATGAAGCAGCGACTGGTTCGCTTGGTCAAGGACTTGCCGTCGGCGTTGGCATGGCGCTTGCACATCAACAAAATAAAGAACCAGCCTACACCTATGTTATTCTCGGCGATGGTGAATGTGCTGAAGGATCAGTCTGGGAAGCTGCTTCGCTTGCGTCACACTATCGACTTAATCGTTTAATTGCTGTGCTTGATGTGAATCGATTAGGGCAGACGGGCGCGACTGCTTTTGAACATGATTTGACCACGTTTGAAAAAAGATTTGAAGCATTTGGTTGGAAGGTTTTTATTGTTGATGGCCATAATGTTGCAGCTTTACTTGAAGCGTTTGATGCAGCACAAAACATTGTCGATCAGCCTTCAATTATTATTGCAAAGACCTTTAAAGGGCATGGGTATCAAGGCATTGAAAATAATGAACAGATGCATGGAAAACCGTTTGCCAAAAAAGAAGAAATTACTTTTTCGGTTGAAGAACGAGCATCTGCTTTGAGTCATCTGGTGATGCCACCGATCAAATCAGCTATTTCTTTTTTTAAGCATGCAGAAATACTTTTTGATTTTCTTAAAACAGATCGATACAAGTCTGCGACAAATTCAGAAAAAGAATCAACGCGCAAAGCAGCTGGGCTTGCACTTGCTGCACTCGGAGTAGTGGAGCCTTCAGTTGTTGCACTTGATGCCGATGTAAAAAATTCAACGTATTTTTCTTATTTTTCAGAAAGTTTTCCCGAACGTTTTGTGCAATGTTTTGTTGCTGAGCAGGCAATGGTGAACATCGCTTCTGGTTTTGCATTGCGTCATCAAATACCTTTTGTTGGTACCTTTAGTGCTTTTTTGACGCGTGCTGCTGATCAAATTCGTATGGCAGGTATTGGTAAAAACGCGCTTCGCATTATTGGTTCGCACGCCGGCATTTCGATTGGTCAAGATGGCCCTTCACAAATGGGGCTTGAAGATCTTGCATTATTTCGAACGATTCCTGATTCAATTATTTTGTATCCGTCCGATGCTCATGCGGCATTTGCAAGCATCGCTTTGATGGCGAACTATCATGAAGGAATTTCGTATCTTCGTGCAACGCGTGCAGAAACAGAACATTTGTATGGATCAGAAGAAATGTTTGAAATTGGTGGATCAAAAGTACTGAAATCATCAGAGGTGCTTATCGTTGCAGCCGGTATAACTGTGCATGAAGCAATCAAAGCGGCAAAAATGTTGGAACAAAAAAATATATCGGTTTCAATTATTGATGCGTATAGCGTGAAGCCACTTGATGCAACTACCATTATTGCACAAGCAAAAAAATCGAATAATAAAATCATCATCGTTGAAGATCATTATCAAGCTGGTGGCCTTGGTGAAGCAGTTATTGCAAGCACAGCAGAGCATGGTTTTACGTATAATCATTTGTGTGTAAAAACCTATGCACGCTCAGCAAGCCCTGAAATCTTGATGGAAAAAATGGGCATCGATGCAGCAGCAATCGTGCAGAGTGTGACAGCGATGATGAATAAAGTATAAGTAAATAACTAGTTTGACTTTTTGGGTTTTATTGTTCGAAGACGTTTTTTATGATACTTTGATGGTATCTTTAAAAAATTGATTTTTAGTTTTTTTTAAAAAAAAGTTATTTGTATGTTAAAAAAATTGCCTTTGGGTATTCAAACGTTTTCAAAATTACGTGAAGAAAATTGTGTTTATGTTGATAAAACTGAACATGTGTATCGCTTAATACAGGGCGGCTATTATTTTTTTTCACGTCCTCGACGTTTTGGAAAATCACTTTTATGTTCAACATTAGTTTCATTATTTCAAGGTAAAAAAGAGTTATTCAAAGATCTCTGGATTGTTAAAAATACTGATTATTCTTTTCCTGTGCATCCA
>CAZZPM010000038.1:0-8679 GCA_964655535.1 uncultured Pseudomonadota bacterium | reverse complement strand
ATAGATTCTTTTTCTATCCTTTTTTATCAATTTTTTTTAAAAAAAATCATATAAAATGACAGATTGTTCATATTTTCTTAAAAAATTCAGCTTGTAACTTTACTTTATGTGAGCCCTTGCTACACTACTAACAAGTTAGTTTTTAATAAAAAATATTGAAAAAAGTGAGTTACCACAATGAAGAAATTATTAGTATGTTTTGCATTGTTAAGTCAATTTATTATGAGGCCGGTTCAAGCAGAGCCGTGGTTTACTGGACTTGTTGCAGGAGCTGGACTTGCGTTATTTGCTCTTGATGGAAGCCGCGATTATAAAAAATTTAAGCGACATGAAGATCGTAAGAAGTTGCAGGGCAATGAAAAAGCGCAAGGTGACGTTATAACGCATGATCTTCATGCATTGCCAGCTGGCAACGCATGATCTTCATGCATTGCCAGCTGGCAATCGTTCCTTTCTGTTAAAAAATAAAGAAGCGTTCATCGCATCGTTCAAAAATTTTCAACAATTTTTCAATTATTATTGCAAAGAAATTCCCATGAAAAAATTTGGCTTTTTTCATGTCGGTCTTGGCTTGATGGCAGCTTCGTTGCTGCAGGCAAAGGCGGGCCGTGATTATGAGGGTGAAATCAATACAATTAAGTTAGATGGTGGACGATTAGTTACAGAAGCAAAGCAAGAAAAAACATTGAGATTAGCGCGAGATGCAGTATGTGAAGAGAATCTTCAAGCTTGGTCTGAAAGTATTAAAGAGTTAAATCAACGTATTATTGATCTTGAGGCGCAGCCGCCAATTATCCCTTTGCGCAATGAAGAAAAAGATGAGCTTGAGCGTTTGCGTCAAAAATCTGAAGGTTTAGATCGACAGGTATTACAGTTAAAAAAAGATTTATTTGAAAAAAAAGATTATGAAGATGATTTTTGGAGTCAACAAAGAGAATTATTAGCTCTTCAAGAAAAATATAGAAGAGCAAATTCGCTTTTGAATTCAAATAAACCTCCATTGCCGATTCGACCAGAAGCAAAACAAGTATTGGAAAACAAAATTAAAGAGCTAGAAGCTGAAATAAGGAAACTGAATCAGCAACTTAGAACAAAACCAAAATTAGCATCCAATCCTCGTGGACGAGTTCGTGGTGCATTGCCATCGATTCCAACAAGAGTAGATACGCAAAAAAAAATTCAAGTAATAGGAGAAACAAATTTTTCAGATAAAGGATCCAAAGAAGGAGAAAAAGAAGAAGAAGATAGCAATGGAATTTTTTCGCTTTCACCTAGATCAAATTTACCTAGATCAAGTTTACTTAGTCCAAGTTCATCAAGCTCATCAAGTTCATCAGCGAATTCACTTGAATTAACAAGATCATTATTGAGTCAAATTAGTGCTGGAGATTTTAAATTAAAATCAATTGAAAAAGGTTCGCAAACGGAAACCCCTCAATCTTTATCAGTAGCAGAAGCTAAAGATTGTTTAAAGCGAGTAGAAAAAAACAATTCTAGCGATAGGCAAAGTCCAGACGGTCTGTCTATTCCGGATGCTTTTAGGAAAAAAGCAAATCAAGAAACTATTGCGACAGAAAGTGGATTATTTTTAGCGGATCAGTGGCACGAAGATGCTCGATCAGAAGAAATAAGACGAAGCAGAGAAGCAGAAAATATGAAAGAAGAAGAAAAAAAAAGAAAAGAAGAAGAAGAAGTAAAAAAGCAAAATATAATAGCACCTTTCCGAGACACAGAATTAACATATGATCTGTACAATAAGATTTTAGCGCATGCTGAGTCAGAGTTTATATTAGCATATTTATCTTTGAATTCTGAAAAAAAAGAGCTAATTAGCCAACATAAGGTGATGAGAGACCGAGAATTAGAGAGCACTCAAAGAGAGCAAGCGAGTATGTTTTGTCATGCTGCTGCCAAAATTAGGGATACAAGATGTGTTTTCAGTAGTGGAGTACTGGACGCGCCTGATGTTTGGAGCGATGAAGAAGAGTAATTTTTAATTCATTCATTGTAGCGCTAACAGTCGCTTTTAGCTGCAAACACGAAATTTTAGTTCCAAAAATAGGCGATATAAAAGCATCTTGAATTTCAAATTCAACGTCACTAGAAAATATTGCAAGGCAGAGGTCCTCTTTTTTGATGATCCATCTGCCTTGTTTGCTTTCAAGGGTGATTGCAGGATCAAACGTAAAATGTAGATGCAGGTCATGCTTAGTTTCACTAATTACTTGATCTTTAATTTCGATAGCTTCAGTTCCGATCGAAATAGTCCGCATGATAATTCCGTCGGCACAATAAAGCGGTCGTTTAGAAATAATTTTTATCGATTCTGCTTCATGAATAATAATCGGCTGTAGATTCCATTCTTTTTTATGGAGCTGAAAAAGTGGCTGTTTGAGGTCTTGATGCGCTTCGTCAGAGCAAAAAAGTCCATTATGTGATTGCCATGATCGAAAGTGGTGACGAAGTTTTGGATTGCCTGAGTATAAAAAACTGCCGGGATCGACAAGAATTGGATGTTCACCAAGCGCTGCAGTGATCGCAAGATCATCACGATGATAATGCCCGGTCGGGCGATTTTTTTCAAAAAAGCTATGACGCATGGTGACGTAGAGGTTTTTCTGTTTGACGCAGGTGAGTCCCATGTTTTGAAAGTGATGAAAATAACTTTTTTCTTTTTCTTCTTTTTTTATTCTGTTGATGCCGGTAACTATTTTGCCGCTGTCATTATCGCCGATGAGTGGCATAGTTGTGAGCGGTCCTTGGAGTTGTGCCAAGCAGGTGAGTGCTTTCTGGTAGAGCTGATTTATTTGGTGCTTTTGTGGGTGCTGTGTGAGTGAGCTGATCAATGAAAGATGGAGCAATAATTCGGTGGCAAGTTTATGATATGCGGTTGAACCTTCGTAGGCCCAGCCATCGGGTAAAAGTTGTTTTAAAAAAGCATGCTGAGTAGTTGATATCCATCGTTGTATTGTTTTATAAGGAACTTGAAAAAAAAGTAAAAGGTGGAGGTAGCCAACCAAGTCAGCAAGATAATGATTATTGGGTGTTGGTGAGGTTTCCCATGAAGTCTGAATGTATTGTTTGTGTTGATACAAAAGAGTGATTAACAGTTTTTTGTCATCATCAGTCAGTAACTTTTGATCATACAAATGTTGGTAAATGCAGATGATATTGGTGGCACGAATACTGACCTCCATGCCGTTGTACCAATGAGGCCCATGCAAATAAGGATTCTTGTCATGCCATGTTTTGACGTGATCCATGATGTATGTCGTTACTTCGTTTTTTTCTTCTGCTGCCATTGTTGTTATGCTGCAGGCAAGTTGACTTACGTGATGAAGTCGTCCCAGTTCGAAGGCGATTCTAATATCAGCGCCTTGTTTTTTGGCGTAGTCAAGTGAAAAGGTGGGTCCAAAAGGCAGTTGATCGGGTGAGCACGGTGGAAGTAGAAAATTATTATGTATCGGGTCTTTAATCCAGATTTCTGGATCATTGAGCGAGATAGTCTGGCTAAAAATAATTGCTTTATTTTGTCGCATCAGGGCAAGAAGGGTTTCTGGTTTCCAGCTTGTTGGCATTTGATCTTGAAAAAGTGATGCTTTGAAAATAGTTCGAGGCGTTGTACTTGTCAGATCTACAAAGAGTTTCAAAGAGGGCGTAATCTGTTTTTTATTAAAGTATTGAATCTTATTTATTGTCTGGTTCCAGCGATGCATCATAAAGGGAGCGATGCGTGTGATACTTTGAGTAAAACCGAGTTGGTGGATTCGTTTGAGATAATGAAACATAGATTTTTCTCTTTTTTTAGTGAAAATAATTATTGTTCAACTCTAGAAGAACTTCTGATAAAAGACAATTTATTGCTAATTTTTCATCTGAATAATGCTGGAAGTCAGATTGGATGAGCGGCAGATTATTGATTTATCGGCAGGTTATCTGCATACTAAAATTATAGGTTATGCAGATAACCTGCCGATAAAGGGAGAAAATATTGTTTATCTCAAGAATATCAATCATTAGTCGTATAAAAATTCCACTTTGGGCTCTTTTTGAAAAACAACTTGCAGAATGACTAAAATCTGCTATACATAATGTATGTCTTATTGTCATAGAATAAGATGTTGTCGCCCTCTGGTCGTATGTTCTAGATATTTTTATAGTATGCGTATGAAGGGCTCTTTGCAGTGGTGTATCATGGGTTTGATACGGTGCAGAGTGGTTTATCATTTTTCTTCATAAGTATTATAAGGATATCTTTATGGAAATGTCTTCTTTTTCTCAGCTTCCAATTTCACCTGAAATTTTATCAGCTATCAATGATATGGGTTTTGCAACTCCATCACCAATTCAAGCACAAGCAATTCCTCATGTTATTGAAGGGCGTGATCTTGTTGGACAAGCTCAAACAGGGACAGGTAAAACTGTTGCATTTGGCATTCCAATGGTTGAGAAAGTTTCTTCAGACATTGCAGCAACACAAGCGTTGGTTTTATGTCCAACTCGTGAACTTGCAATTCAAATATCTGAAGAGATCAAACGTCTTTTAGTGTATAAAAAAGGAATTAACGTTGTTCCTATTTATGGTGGCCAACCGATTGAGCGCCAATTTGCATTGTTGCGTCGTCATGCACATATTGTAATTGGAACGCCTGGTCGTGTTATGGATCATCTTGATCGTAAATCATTAACTTTAAATGATGTTTCAATGGTTATTCTTGATGAAGCTGATGAAATGTTAGATCGTGGATTTCGTGAAGATATTGAAAAAATTTTAAATTTTGTTCCAGAAGAACGTCAAACCGTCTTCTTTTCTGCAACTATGTCAAAGCCAATTATGGATTTGACCAAACGATATCAAAAAAATCCTCATATTATTAGAGTAGAACGAACCAATGCAACAGCACCAAAAATTGAACAAGTTTATGTGCCGGTTCGTGAACAGACAAAATTTGATGCATTGTGTCGCTTTTTGGATGTTTATAATCATCGTTTGTCAGTTATTTTTTGTAAAACAAAGCGTCGTGTGAGCGAATTGGTTGAAAAATTACACATGGCAAACTATCATGCTGATGCATTACATGGTGATATGAAACAGTCATCGCGTGATGCAGTTATGGGAAAATTTAGAACAGGTAAAATTAATATTCTTGTTGCAACTGATGTTGCGGCTCGTGGTATTGATGTTGAAAATGTTGAAGCAGTATTTAATTACGATTTTCCAAGTAATGCTGAATATTATACACACCGTATTGGCCGTACCGGCCGTGCAGGTAAAAATGGTATTTCAGTTACTTTTGTTGTTGGTCGTGAGTTGAGTGCATTGCAATATTTGCAACGTACATTAAGGGTTGAAATTGCTCCTGCTGAAATTCCTTCTGATGTTATTATTGAAAAAATTCGTGTTGAATCAATTGCTGAAAAATTACTTACTATGAAAGCAGCACATTTACAAAAAGCGATTCCTGCATTCAATGCTTTGTGTGAACAAAATAATTTATCAGCAGCTGATGCTGGTTCATTGTTATTGGCGCATGTCATGGGCATTACTCAATCAACGATTGAAGAAGAACCAGCAAAGGCAAAGCGTCCCGTTCGTTCGTCAACCAGAGAACTCCCTAAAAATAGTGATACATTTGCATTAGTTCAATTGTCACTGGGTAAAAGTGATCGTATCAGAACTAACGATGTTGTTGGAGCAGTTGCTGGTGAAACCGGTGTTGCATCGCATCTTTTAGGTATTATTCTTGTTGCTGATAGCAAGTCATTTATTGAAGTTCCTCGTGATCAAGCTGACTTTATCGTACAAGTGATGAATGATGTTTTGATGAAGGGCAAAAAAGTAACAGCAAAAGTTGTTGCTGATGATGTTGTTGCTCAAGCAGAAAACAGCATGGATGAAGAACGAAGCAATGATCGTCGTGGTGGTTCACGTGGTCGTCCTGGTGGGGATCGTCGTGGTGGCTTTGGTGGTGGTCGTGATGACCGTCGTAGAAGCGATGATCGTCGCGGTGGCTTTCGTGATCGTCGATAATTGATCTGAAAAATAGAATTAAAAAAGAGCGGTTGATGTTATGTCAGCCGCTCTTTGTGCGTCCGGCATGGACGCAACCTATTCGGTTAAAGTCCGAAATGACGAAGGTAACTCAAGTCATTAGCTTAAGACAAGGGTGTCTGCCGCGAGGCAGAATCTGAAGGAAGTCGGTGGCAAAGCCTCGGTCTAAGGAACACGAACTCTATAAAAGGCTTGCAATATGGAAGAGTCTGCAAAGCAAGACAAAAGCCATGGTTACCAAGAATATCGCAGGTAAATAGAGTAGATATATGAGGTGAAAGGATGCGTTCTTACCCGGAGAGATCTGTTATCAAGCCGATTAAATTGGCAATCCAGAGCGGAAGTTCTGACTGAGATAGTAGAAGTCAGCAGAGGGCATAGTATCGAAAAAAAAGCTTTCGAGAAGGCCTGAACATACAGTGAAAGATATAACTGGTCTACATAATGAATGTGAGGAAAGCAGAAAATCAGGAAAAAAAACTGAACCGTTGATAGGGAGTAATAGTGCATTCTATGAGGACCTAACAAGGTGCTGAGCAAACATATGAGAGAACAGAAGACAAATATCTTAACAAATCAATTATATGACCTGATGGAAAAAGTGGTCGAAGCTGAAAATCTTAAGAAAGCATTGATGAGGGTCGAGAAAAACAAAGGTGCTCCAGGTATTGACAGGATGCAAACTCAAGAGTTGCGTCCATATCTAAAAGAGCACTGGAAACAGATCAAAGAGAGCCTTCTTAAGGGAACCTACAAGCCAACTCCCGTACGCCGCGTTCAAATACTAAAACGTGAGGGTGGAGTTCGTGAATTAGGAATCCCAACAGTTCTTGATCGCTTTATCCAACAGGCAATCCAACAAATACTCTCACCAGTATTTGAGAAAACATTTTTTTATGCCTTTTACTTGCATATTTACGTCTATTCATCGCTTTCTTTTGAGCTTCTTGGCAGTTATATTTACCTTTTATGCTATTTCTTTTTAGTTCTCGTCCAACAGTAGATCTATCTATATTCATTTGTTGAGCAATTCTTGTATTTGATATTTTGGTTTCTTTCAAGGTCTCTATTTTACATCTATCTTCATATCGTAAATTGCTGTATACTTTCTTTGCCATAATGTGGTCTCCTTGTGTTAGGGTTCGATCTACACTGGAGATTACATTATTGGCTATTTTTTTATAGCTCTTTGTTGCACTTCGTTATTGAATGGGCCTTTTATAACTTCTACTTTTTTTAAATTATCTGAAAAAGAGTACATGTTTTCTAGAGAATTTTTTCCACTTAACTCAATTTATTTTTGACAAATTCTTGCTGTCTGGGTCAATAGATATAATCTGTAGCCAATGATTTTTAATAAGTGTTTGTAGTGCCAGGTCAGTTTCTATACTTCTTTTTATTATTTCATAGGGAGCATATATAATAACAAAAAATCTCATTAGTTCATGGCGTGGAATATTCTCTGCATAAAAAATAAGGCTTTTAGGAATACTTGTTTGAGCGGGGACTTGTTCATTATTGAGCAGCGCTATCGTTGAAAAAAGGTAATTACTATTAATTGCCAGTGCAACGCGTAAGGGGCCCGTAAGAAGATTTTTTAACGTTGTTCCTTCAGGATCGTTCTGGTAATCATATGATTGTAAAAAGTATTTTTCTTTTTGATCTAAAGTCTTTATTATTTCTGCAGGACCTATCAACATTCCTTTATTGCCAGCAAGGCTTATAGAAGGTGAGGGTTGCAATAATTCATCTCTGGTGTTAAAGCCAGCGTATTCTAGTTTTTGCTTTAAATACTCTGCAGTGATTTCTTTGAAAGTATCAAGAAGTGCCGTGTATTTTTTGTTTTCGATAATTTTTTCGCATTCAGTTAACAAGGTGATTTCACCAGTGTTGGTATTATGTTCAGCTGCGATACAGATTGTTTGATCAGAAATATCAATGCTATCAAGACGTAAAGCTTTTTTTATTGCAGGATTTTGAAAAATAGAAGCCATAACGCGATTATTAATTTCTCCAGGATTTCCTTCACAGGCGCCACAATGCAGTAATTGTTCTTTATGTTTATAATCAAGAAGCTCTCCTTTATGCCCCATAAAAATAATAAAAGGTGCATTGCTTTTGGTAAGTCCTATTGTTTTACAGAGTTGTAGGGCGTATTGATATTGCTTTTCAAAAGGAATATCAATCTCAAAAATAAGTTCTATTTTATTGTTTTTGTCATATCCTACCGTAACAGTATGTTCAGGGGTTATCCATCCAGGGCATGATTGATAGGTCCGATTTTCAATGGTATCAACAACTTGAAGTGGGAGTCCAAGTGAGCCAGAGTAGCCATATGTTTTGTAAGAAAAAGATTCAAAAACAGTTCGTACATTTCGTTCTCGGGGATCTATGCAACAAATAACTTCAGCTTTATATTCGATACTGTTCTTATTTGTTGTTGGCTCTCGATTGATTAAAGAGAGCAATTTTGCATAATATGCTTCTTCGTTCTGTTGAAATGTTGAAAGAAGCTGATCTTTATTTTGATTTTGAGTTAATGCGTTAAACCTTGTCTCAAGGTGTTCTATGAAAGTAATAAAAGTACTAGTATTTTGAGGCATGCTTATATTCCAAAGTAAAAAAAT
>CAZZPM010000037.1:0-8765 GCA_964655535.1 uncultured Pseudomonadota bacterium | reverse complement strand
AAAGGAAATAAAGAGCGCATAATTCCCATACCCGAAACCTGTATGTTTTTTTTGCAAGAATATCTCTCAACACGTAAAAGCGAAGCGACATATATTTTTTCTAGAGTAAGTAAAGAAGGAAGAAGGACAGAGAGAAATTTATCAAGGGGGTATGTTTATAAAAAAATCAAATTGATTATGCGACGTGAATTTCCAGCAAAGAACTATTCTCCACATTCTCTTAGACATTCTATTGCTACGCATTTACTCAGCGCTGGAATGGATGTTCGCAGCCTACAAGCTTTTTTGGGACATCAGAAGATTACTACGGTCGCTTTATATACTCACCTTGATATACAAAGATTAAAAAAGGGATATCAGAATTTTCATCCGCGCAATGAGAAAGAAAAAGATGTGAAATAAAGAAAAAAGTGATTTTCATTTTCTTACTTTTTAGTTACACTCATAATAATCGTTATAATGATTTTTAAAAATAGAAAGCATTTTACAAAAGGTACTCTGATATGAAAACACAGTTCTCTTTAACGCAGGAAACGCTCTTCCCTATTCTTGTTTCTTTGCAGTCAATGTGTACAAAAAAAACAGCCGTTACTCATACCGAAAATATTTTATTTGAAGTAACACCCCGCGAATTAATTATAAAGTCTACCGACTTAGAAATCAGTGCCCAGTGGACACTGATTATTGAAACAGACAATGATGATACCAATATGTTTCTTGTTTCTGGCAAGCGCATTCATGATGTAATCAAAGAGCTTGATGGATTAATTCATTTTTCTTTGGATACACAGAATTTATATATAACAACAGAAAGCGGTGTTTCATTTGTACTTGCTATAAAAGATACTGCTGACTTCCCTCCTTTTCCTGAACGCATCGAAAACTTGATGCAACTTGAAAGTGCTGATATTATTGATTGTGTAAGCAAAGTTGCTTTTTTAATACCGAGCAATAATTCGAATCCTGCACTCAATGGAATGCTTTTAGAATGTGATGAAAAAGGATTAAGCATGATCGCCACTGATGGCCATTGCCTTGCGCGCGTCATTACAGAAAAGTATAAGCTTGCATCAAAAAAAACATGGCTCCTTCCTAAGCGCGCTGTAGTTGAATTAAAAAAGATACTTGAAGTTTCAGTACAGAACATTGCACACACCGTTGCGCCCGACACACTTTTTTTAGGAACCTGTAGTGGAAACCTTGTTTTTTCAGGACCTGGTTTTAATTTTTTTACTCGGCTTATTGCAGATCCATTTCCTCAATATGCACCCATTCTACAGAATGATGGCTTCTTTGTAGCCACAGTAGCTAAGGATGGCTTTTTAAGAAGCATGAAGCGAGCTGGGTGTCTACTGGCAGGAAATTTTGTAGCAACAGATTTTTACTTTAATCATGCTGAAAAATCTTTACGCATAAAATTGGAAAACAAAGAGGTAGGGACTCTCGAAGAATCGCTACCTCTTCAAGCATTTGATGGTGAAACATTAGCAACTCGTTTTTATACGCCCTATGTTTTAAATGGCTTACAAGTTATCTCAGAGAAACAAGTTACTTGTAAGATTAAGGGGAATCGTAAACCTTTGATATTTGAATCAAAGAATGATCGTTTTTCTTTTATGTATCTCGTTATGCCTGTTTCTTCACAAGCTCAATAACTCAATAATATAATCAGGACGATGCTACTTTCTATCCTATCGTCCAATTAACACGTAAAGAGACAATAATAGATGCAACTCCATTCTTTAACTATGAGAAACTTTCGTTGTTTTAAAAATAAAACAATTCATTTTAATGCACAGCAGATTATAATTATTGGAAAAAATGGATCTGGAAAGACATCAATCATTGAAGCTCTTTATTTTTTATGTTTTTTTAAGTCTTTTAGGACAGCACAAATTTCTGATTTGGCATTGTATGAACAAGATGACGAAGAAAATCTACAACAACTGACTAATATTAATATCGATAAGACCTATAATAATGCTACTTTTTCATCAACCGAAACCGATATGAAAAACAATTTCTTTATTGCTTTGCGAGCACATAATGAAACAGATATTCCTTATGAAACAGATATTCCTTATGAAATTTCTGTTGGTGTACATAACAATAAAAAACAGATTCTATGTAACAATAAAAAGCCAACATCACGTCGCGATATTTTTTTAGACTTTCCACTTTTTTCAATAACTGAAGATGACTTACAACTGATAAAAGGTGATCCAGAATATCGACGCACGTTTGTTGACCAAGCAATCTCATTTTCTGATAAACAATTTATTACAACACTCAAGGCACTCAAAGCAGCTTTGATACAACGCAATGCATTACTTATGCAAATAAACAAACAAGAAGAGATGAACCATCAAGCAGCCTCTTTGCTGCGCGACCCAAGCGAGCTCCACAAAAGTTTAAAATCCTGGACTCACTTAGTCTGGCAAAAAAGCATCGAGGTGGAGGAAGCGCGGGTCGGGTTTATTAAAATATTAGAAAAAAAGATTAAAGCATTGCTTGATTCAACATTTGAAAACGAAGGATTATGCGTCACGATAGACTATACAGAAAAAAAACCGTATATAAAAAATGACTTTGAAAGATTTTGGCTAGCACATTCAAAAATAATTCCAGCCGAAGTAGCACTCAAGCGCAGCCTATTTGGCGCACATCTTGACGACATTATTATTTCATTTAAATCAAAAAAAGCAAAGAACTTCGCGTCGCGCGGCCAGCAAAAATTAATTGTTTTTCTTATAAAGTTTAGTCAATACCTTCACATAAAAGAACAGTGCAAACAAAAAGGCATTTTACTTCTCGATGACTTCATAACCGACTTTGATTCAAATAATTTAAACAAGGCACTTGAAATTATCAATAAAGAAAATTTACAAACAATTATCACCTGCCCCCATCATCCAAGTCATTATTTTACCAAAAATAATGACCAACAAATTATTCTCTTAGACCAAGAAAATAATATAAAAATACCGTTAAAAAATAAAAATATATAAAAAAAGAGGCTATTTTAAAAAGTTTTAAAATAATACTTGATTTTTCCAATAATCAGGTTATTCTAAAATAGAATCAAAAAATTCGATGCTATCAGAAATTAAGATGGCGTCTTTAATAAGCTCCTTTCTCCTTTTTTCCCCGGTTAGCGCAAGTTAGCCGGGGAATTTTTTATCATTAATTCTATTGATAAACATTGGTTTTTTTCTTTCCCCATCATTTCGACCATCCACCGACTAAAACCAAAGAGACCAAAAAGGATACATAATAGCTATTATCGGACGCGAATCCTTTTGCAAGCTCCATAAGAAATTATTCGAACGCCTTAAGTTTAAAGCAATGAGGCCAAATTGATAATTTCAAATAGAAAGTGATCAAAAATGTCCCATCTTGCCTAAAATACACCGATCAAAACAAGCAAGGAGATCATATTGCAAGATATCCAAGGTAAATACAAAAAAAGATCAAAAAACGATAAATTTTCAAATCTAGGACATTGTTTCATTAAAAAAAAGATATAAATTAGTTTCCGTCGTTATGCGACTCTTTTTTAGTTTCAAGCATTGAACATCAAATCATTTTACAAAACAGACAAAAAGCGCTCATTGACTTTAACCTGCATGTCTTTTATAATAAAAACACTGTGAGTAATCCTGCTTCAAAAATTAATGAAGTAGCAGAATAGATCATTAAAAAATCATGTTATACATAGTAGAAAGAAGCGCATTGTATGAACAGTATCATACATATTTTTTACCCCAAAAAAAGGAGAACTAAAAGTGGAAAGGCGGTTTTCATGCTGAGTGCCTAGCAATTAAATACATATTTTGTTTTTATGCCTACCAATAGAATCGTTTTTTTACACTTTAAAGGAAGTACCTTATTATGGACGCTCTGCATACTACTGAAACTAATCCTGAGACTATAAGTTTAGAATATCAATTATATAAAAAAAAAATTTGGTTTTTATCTTCTATCTTTTTTTTATTATCTGCATGTCAAGCAATTTGGCGGCCACTCAAAACATCTATATTTGCAAAAACTGTCGGGGCAACATTTACCCCTGATGCAAAACTCGGCGTACTCTTTGTCCTCATTCCTTTAATTATTATCTATTCAAAACTTGTGGATTGGCTTCGCCGCCATCAACTCCTCTATGTTTTTACTTTATTTCATGGCGTTGGTGGATTAATATTCACCCTTCTTTTTATGCATCCAATACTCGGTTTATCAAATACACTCATTGCAAGTGATCGATTCACTGGTTGGGCTTTTTATTTTTTTATGGAAAGTTTTTCAGCTTTTTTATCAACATCATTCTGGTCTTTTGCCGATTCAATCAATGATCCACAAAATGCACAAAAAAGTTATAGCTTCTTTGTTATGGGATCAAAAGTTGGCGGCATCTGCTCATCAGCAATTTTATATTCTGTTTTAACCTGGGGCCGGTGGCCCGATACAATCATCCTTCCTTATTCATTATTAAGCGGAAGTATTATGCTTTGCATTGCAGCAGTTGTTGTATATTTACTAATAAAAACAGTTCCCGGACACGCACTCCATGGATATGAAGTAGCATATCAAAAAGAAAAACAGAAAGAACATGTCAAGCAAACCATGTGGGAATCATTCAAAGGTGCATTCGATGGAATCATTACCATGATTAAATTTCCGTATGTGATGGGTATCTTTTTACTCGTTCTTTTTTATGAAATCATGATTGTTATTTTTGATTATCGTGTCCTCATGATTGCTGATGCAGCCCATTCAACCGCAGGTGAATTAACTGCATATTATGCACTCTATTATTTGTGTATGCATGGTGTCGGTCTTTTTATTGCACTCTTTGGAACACTTCCCTTACAACGATGGGCAAGCCCTCAGGCCTTATTATTTGTATTTCCTCTCATTAGTTTGGGACTTATTTTTTGCTCATACACCTTTCCAACCGCAGAAATGTTTTTTATTATCTTAGTCTTTTTACGTGCACTCAACTATGCATTCAATCATCCAACACGCGAAATGCTCTACATTCCTACAACAAAAAATGTAAAGTTTAAAGCAAAAGCTTGGACCGATGCATTTGGTTCACGTATTGCAAAAGGATCAGGCGCATTCTTGACTTTGCTCATGAAAAGAGCTACACCAATATATGCTTTATTTATAAGCACAGCGATCAGTTCATCACTCCTAGCAGCATGGATTATCGTTGTTTATTTTATTGGTAAAACAATGCAAGACGCTATCAATAATAATAAAGTCATTGGCGAATAATAATTGAGCACATAACAAGAAAGTACTTATTTATCATGAAAGCAACTACGACAAAAACTCCCCCTGCATTTGCCTTTATCTCTGAGCTTCATCCTGTTGAACGATATAAATTTTTTATTTTAATGCTTTTATTTTCAGCTGCTATTGCAGTTTATTCAATTGTACGCTCACTTAAAACATCAATTTTTTTATCAATGATTGGCGTTGAATATCAACCACTCACTAAAATATTTATGCTGGGACTCATTATACCTGTCATGTATCTATATTCTAAAGTTGTTGATCGATGTTCTGTTACCGGCGTTGCATATTTTTGGTTCTGTTTATATGGCATCACCTGTCTTATATTATCAGGATTTATTATGCATCCCGTTTATGGAATTGCAAATACTCAAGCAAGTCCGTATCGTTACATTGGATGGATCATTTATTTTGTTTTTGAACTTTATGCATCACTCATTTTAAGCACCGTTTGGTCTTTTATCAATTCGGTAAGCACTCCTCATTCAGCAGAAAAAGGATATGGACTTATTAATGCAGGTGGCCGCATTGCAGGTTTTTTCACTGCTGGACTTGGTGGCACTATTTTTGCATATTCAAAAATCCCTGAACAATATATTGCAGCTGGCATGCTCACCTTAGCTGGATTATTATTATTAGGCATGGCTGCAATAGTGTATTGGGGCATGCATAGCATCCCTGAAGAATACATGGAAGGGTACAGCGATACTCATGAAAAAAAAGTAAAGAAAAAAACACGTGTTGGCTTTATAACCGGCCTCAAAACCATTCTTTTACAACCCTATGTTTTTGGTATTTTTTGGACCGTATTTGCAATCGAAATGATCAATGGTATTTTTGATTATCAAATGAATGTAATGATCGCAGATTTTTTCCATAACAATGCGCGCGGCATGAGCGCCTTTATGTTTACCTATACCGCCTGTTTTCAAATGACAGCACTCCTTATATCTCTCGGTGGTATCCGTCAATTACTGCATCACTTTAAATTACAACGGTGCTTACTCATTACACCCATTGCAGTGCTCTTTTTAGCAGTACTTATTTCAATTAAAAATATCATGGTTGTCTTTGTTGTTTTAGTAATTTTACGTGCACTTGTTTATGGATTTAATGCACCAGTCCTTGAAATGCTCTTCATTCCAACAACGAAAGCGGTACAATTTAAATCAAAGTCATGGATTACTTCATTTGGTAGAAGTTTTTCAAAAGTCTCAAGCGCAAGCGTCAATCTTATGTCGCAGACAGGATATTCAATAATGTACATGGGAGGAATTGTCAGTTTCATTATTGCACTTTCATGGATATTTGTTGCACGAGCTCTGGGAAAAACCTATCAAGAAACTATTGATAATGATAAACTGATCGGTGAAGAATAACAGCTTAACAAAAAGGATATTTTTATGAACAATATGTATTCACGATTTATTGTTGGATTGCCAATGATTGCACTTTTTGTTGGTATTCTTTTCTATAAAAAACAGGTCGTTCAAAAAAAATATCCTTACTCTGTCGGCATCATGACAACTGCATCACACCCTGCACTCAATGCAGTATCTCAAGGATGCAAAGAGATCATTAAAGCAAAACAGAATGATGTCATTAATATTATTGAAAAAAATGGACAAGGCTCAAGTAATGCACTCCATCTTATTGCACAAAGTTTTGCTCGTGATGAATCTATTAATCTTGTCGTTGCTATTGCAACACCTGCTGCACAATCAAGTAATGAGGTGATAAAAAACAAAACTATTTTATATGCGGCTGTTTCTGATCCGCTGCAAGCAGGACTTATCAATGATCAGATTAAAGGCGTTGCTGACAGCATCAATCTTGAAGAACAAGTGAAATTAATTCAAACTATTGCACCAAAAGCAAAAACGATTGGACTCATCTACAACAAAGGTGAAATTAATGCGATCAGCATGATCAAAAACATGACGCCACTTTTTGAAGATGCAGGATTAAAACTGTTACATTGTGCAGTAACCACTGAAGCAGAAGTTCCACAAGCGATTGCTGCTGCAACAACAAAATCTGATATTATTTTTACTCCCATCGACAACACTGTTGCATCAACTATTGATTTAATTGCACAAAAAGCATATGAACAAAAAATACCTCTTATCGTCAGTGATAATTTATTAGTTTCTCATGGAGCACTCGCTGCATCGGGCGTTGATTATTATGCAAGTGGAAAATTAATAGGAGAACGCATCATCGATCTTTTAATCAATAAAAAATCACTTAACGAACTTGATTTCTCTTTACCTCAAGATCAATCCATTCATATTAATAAAAAAACTGCTGAGCACCTTGGTATCGATCTTGCAAAACTACAACACGTATACCAAGACAGACTTGAGATTGAATCATGAATTTTTTTGCCTTATTTCTTCCCAGTGTTGAATCAGCAGCAATTTTAATGCTCCCTATCATCGGTATGTATCTCACTTCACGTATTTTACACATTGATGATTTAACCATCGAAGGGAGCTTTGGACTTGCTGGCGCAGTCACTGCTACACTCTTGTGGCAAAACACTTCTCCCTTTGTTGCAGTGATAATTGCTATACTTGTTGCAGGATGTGCAGGACTCTGCACTGCATTGATTCATGCAACGATGCGTATCTCTGTTCTCATGAGCAGCATTATTGTCTCAACAGGAATTTTTTCTTGTAACTTATTAATTGCGGGAGCGAATCTTTCACTTGCACAAAAAACAACTATTTTTTCGTACGGAAGCACTCATAAAATACTGCTTTTAAGTAACATTGCATTGTGCAGTATTTTCTTAATCAGGATTTTTTTAAATACAAATATCGGGTTTTTTATTCGCGCCGCAGGAGCAAATCCTTCAATGGTTGCTGCTCTTGGCAAACGACCAATCTGCTACACCATCATCGGCATTGTTCTTGCAAACATGCTTACCGGACTTGCTGGTTCTCTCTTTGTACAATATCTTGGTTTTTATTCAATCTGGTCATCGGTTGGCATCATGATCACCACGCTTGCAGGACTCATGCTTGCAGAGCTCATTTCAGAAAAAATAGGTGTTCATCTTTTTATCGGTGCACTTTTTTATCAACTTATTTTATTACTCACCTTTGAATTACAATGTAATGCTGACTGGAATAAACTGATTACCGCACTCTGTATTGTTGCATTATTAAGCATCAAACGCTTTGTACTAGAGGAACATCAATCATGATACAACTTACCAATATCAATAAAAAATATCATGACCAGACCATTTTAAATGATATTAACCTTTCGGTAAATCAAGGGGATTTCATCATGGTTATGGGAGCAAACGGCGCAGGAAAAACAACCTTGTTTCAACTATTATCGGGCGTTATAAAGCCTGACTCTGGATCAATCTTTTTTCACAATAAAGACGTCACCACTGAAAATCAATATCAACGCGCTCAATGGCTCGGAAAATTAGCACAAAATCCTGAACA
>CAZZPM010000036.1:0-8930 GCA_964655535.1 uncultured Pseudomonadota bacterium | reverse complement strand
CTGAAATAACGATGAAAGCGTTGAGCATAAAATTGACTTGCCAAAGCGACGTGGTCGAGCAAAAAAATAGTAATTTCCTTGGATTAATTGATAAATATGTTTAGTTTTATCGACATAGACGTAATTTTCTTCGCGCAATTTTGAAAAGGTCTGGAGCCCCAAAGGTAATTTTTTCATAGTTTATAACTTTCATTGAAAATATTAAAAATTATGTATTAATAGAGATTATAGCAGAAAAGTTCTGGATACACGATTTTTATAATTTTTCAAAAGAAGAGTATTAAAAAAGCCCTTGATGTTGAACCAAGGGCTTTTAGATTTTTTTTAATTTTATACGTGCTGTTATTTTTGTTCAGTTGCTACTTTTTCTTCTTGTGCTGCATCAAGTTTTGCTTGTAATGCTTCAAGTTCGAACGTATGTTTTTTGTTTATTGCATATTTAGTAGGGGTATCAAGAATAAGTTTTGCTATTGCACCAATTAAGAAGGGCCAAAAAGAAGATTTACCAATAAGGCTTGGAAGATCATTGTTTCCAATTTTCTCTACAATGGTAGCAGCGATCATCCCAACAATGCCTGCGTAAAAAACGCCATCACCGACATATGAAACTTTCTTAAGTTTGTCTGCATGACGAATCAAAAAAGATGGAGTTTTTTTGTCTATTGTTGTTTCTGTGATTTTTGTTTGCTCTGCTGTTGAAGCATCATTTTGAGATTCAGTGTTCTGCTCGGTTGTTGCTGCACCAAGATTGAGAGCAAGTAATAATGTAGGGAGTAATAAAAGTTTTTTCATAGTCGGTCCTTCGTTTTATTGGGCCGACCTGTTTTATTGGGCCGACCTGTTTTATTGGGCCGACCGCGGAATTATTTACAAACTAGTAATGATTATAGCAGGCTTTCATGTAAGCGCAATTGCTTGACACAAAATTATCTGAAAATCGATATTTTTAATTGTTTTTTTGTAAAAAAGGGTTTTTTTCAAAGCCTAAAAGTTGGCATTCAGGGACTGGCCAAAGCCCAAATTGGGCATAAACTCTCTGTTGCATGATCTGTGCAAGTGAACAAAGGTCGAGACTTGTGGCGCTTTCGTGTGAAACAAGCATGTTTGCATGGAGCGAAAATACCGAAGCTTTGCCTGATGAAAGTTGGCCTTTTACGCCGACTGATTCTAAATAATAGGCAATGTAGGGGACTTTGGTATTTCCCTTCGCGTGTTCATATTCATGAGGAAAAAAGTTTCTAAAAAAGCTGCCACAGGTGCGTGCTGGTGGATATCGACGTGATCGTTGTCTGACGATTTCATCGTGACGGCCACGTGCGTAGGCAGTTTCTTCGAGAGTTAATTTTTTAAGGCGTAAAGTGACTGCAATGACGATCTGTTTTTTTTCTAAAAAGATTGATTTGTTGTAGCCAAAGTTGCACCACGATTTTGGGTGTTCAGTAATTTCTAAACTTTCTTGGTCTAATACCGTGACGGTTTCGATGAAGTCACTGAGCAGTGCATTGAAATAATGAATATTCATGCAGACAGCGCCACCGACCGATCCGGGAATGCCTCCAAAGTCTTCAAGGCCGCCCCAATTATTGTTGAGCGCGAATTCAATAGCATCATGCATTGAAACTCCCGCATCAATGGTGATTCGGCCATCGATAATCTGCATCTTTTTATTTTGTAAAATAACTACAAGTCCTTTGATGCCATCATCGCTGATTAAAATATTTGCTCCTTCGCCAATAATGGTGACAGCAATATTGTTCTGTTTTGCCCAGGCAAGTCCTTCTCGAAGTGTTTCTGTTTTTTTGGGTGCCAAGAAATATTCTGCATTGCCGCCTGTTTTAAACCAATTTTTGTCGGCAAGGGAAATATTTTTTTGGATGTAAGAAGAAATGTTAGATAGTGCTATGTTCATATATTTTTTTCAATGCTGGGCGTGCTTTTACTCTGCCTTGTTCAAGGAGTTCTTTGCAAGTGCTGCTGCATGCGTTGGTGTATTCAGTTGCGCATGTGTCACAACAGATAAAATGTTTGTTGCATGATGCGTTGCGACAATTGGTGAAGGTTTCGCATGCTTGAGAGCACAGATCACAACTACCTAAAATATCATCATTGGTTTTGGTGCCGATGCGGCTGTCAAAAACGTAATTGATGCCGCGAAAGTAGCCGTCTGGATATTTGTTGAGGTATTCATGGATGCCACCTTCAAGTTGATAGACTTCTTTGACTCCTTTTTTTATCATGTAGGCACTTTCACGTTCGCATCTGACGCCGCCGGTGCAATACATTAAAACTTTTTTATCTTTGAAGGTTTCAAGGTTTTGATCAACGTACGTTGAAAATTGACGAGCATGATTGACGGGAGGAACAAGTGCTCCGGTAAATTTTCCAACGCGTGCTTCATAGGCATTGCGGCCATCGAGAATCACAGTGTTTTCATCTGCTTGAGCAATTGCTTGGTGAAATGCTTCAGGAGTTAAATGTGTTGCTCTGTCTTTGTAACTCACTTCGTGAATATCAAGGCCGAGATTAACGATCTCTTTTTTAACTTTAATTGATAATTTAGGAAAATTTTCTTTTCCGCCCTTACTTGTTTTAAAAGGCATCTGTTTAAAAAATTCCTGATCTTTCATCCAGCGCATATATTTTTCGGTATTTTCAATGCTGCCACCGAGGGTGCCATTGATTCCTTCTGATGCAATAATGATGCGGCCGGTTAAATAATGCGCTTTGCAAAAGGTTTCTTGTTCCTGTTTTAAGAGTTCAGGGTTTTCAATATCGGTGTATTGATAAAATAAAAGTATCTGTCCGCTCATGTTTTTCCTTTGTTTTCAGAGGTAAAAATTATTGATGAGCTGATTATATCATATTTTTTCTCAGGAATCATTTTTTTATTTCAATGCAAATATTTTTTTTGAAAACTTTTTATATAGATAATATATGCCTTATTAGGCACCTAAAATGATCATAATTGACTGATTGAAAATAATTAATGTATGATAAGAATATACAGCATGTGAAATAAATATGAGAGCGATGAACGATCAGAATGCTTTGAAAAAGGGAGTTTTACAATGATCTGTCAATTGAAAAAATTTTTTAAGATAAGTTTGATATTATTGAGTGGGCTTTATAGTCAATTGGGTGCTCGTAATTTGGCAGGATTAATTAATCAGCCAAGTATTTTTGTTCGAGACACTCGTTTGCTTCATGAAAAAAATCATCTTGAAAATACGATGCTGATCACGCGTTATTTATCTGCCAAGGAAAAAACAGGTGCGGTTTATCAAATTTTATTACATTTTCAAAAACCGATTGAATGTGAAAAAACTTCTGATCCTGAAAAATCAACAATTACGCTTTATTTTCCTGGAATGCGCATAGAAGATTTTGAAGCAAAGAGTTTTAAACAAGCCTGGTCAGCGGTTTCATATGTTAAGAATGTTCAGGTTGTCCAAGAAACAACGCCGATTAATCGAATTGCAATGACAATTAATTTTATTCCTGACAGTGCGATTGTAAAGATTCAAAAGCGTGCAAGTCCTTATATTTTGAGTATCGATTGTTATCAACGAGAAATTCTTGAGCAGATAAAAAATAGTACTGATATTTTAAATATGGCGTATCGTGCGGCTCACAACTTGGAGTTACCCAGTACTCGCCAACAAAAAAAAGAAACCTATCATTGTTGATCCTGGGCATGGTGGGTATGATCAGGGGGCTGTTGGTTGCAATAATCTGATCGAAAAAAACATCAGTCTTTTATATGCACGTAAATTAACAGCAGCATTGAAAAAAAAAGGGTATGAAGTTATTTTAACCAGAAATAATGATGATATTTTAGGAATAAAAACACGAACAACAAGAGCTCATGCTCATCAAGGTGCGCTTTATTTGTCGATTCATGCGAACGCTAATCATGATACTCGTATTGAAGGTTTTGAAGTCTGGTCGTTGAAAAAAAAGTTTTTTGATTGTTGTAATCGAACATCAAAGCTCTTTTTTGCTCATAAAAAGCCATTGCATGCTCTCGATATTCTGCATGCACATGATTACAACACCAGTTTATTAAGTGCTTCTCTTGCGACATCAATTCAAAATGCGGTGATAAAAAAACTTCATGCCGAGCGACATCATGTTAAAGATCGTCGTCCACAACAAGGATTGAAGCGAACGCCACTGCATCTTTTTATACCATCAGTTTTTATTGAATTGGGATTTATTACGCATCAAAAAGAGGCTCAGAATTTAACTAATGCGCACTATCAAGATTCATTGATTGAAGGGATAGTTCAAGGCGTTTCTGTATTTATGAAATCTCAATCATAATAGATTTTAGTAAACAGCAATCCAACGATCTTTTTTTGAAAGGTCTTGATGAATAATGATGTTTTTCCAGCCAGCATTGATAAAAATATTTTTTATTGATTCTGCTTGTGCATAGCCAAATTCACAGATAATACGTGGAATATGAGATGTTGTTTTTTCTTTTAAATATTGATGACTTTCTGTAGCAAGAATGCGGTACCAATGGAGTCCATCCTGATGATCAGTCAATGCTGTTGCTGTTTCCCATAATTTTACTGATGCATCTAACGTTTCCCACTCTTGTTGGCTTAAATAAGGAGGATTGCAGGCAATAAGGTCATAGCAATTTTTTTCAAGTGGTTCAAAAAAATTTCCTTGCTTAATGTGCAGATTATCTACGTGATTTACTATTTTATTTTTTTCAGCGCAGGCAATTGCTTGCGGCATGATATCAACAGCGGTGATTGTTGCATCAGGCAATGCGATGCCAAGTCCGACGGCAATGCATCCAGTTCCGGTGCAGATGTCAGCAATGGTAAGTTTTTCAATCTTATTTTTTTTAATTTCTTTGATGAGCCAATCAACCCATTCTTCCGTTTCAGGGCGAGGAATGAGCAGTGGCTTTTTAACATGAATGTTTGCTTGCAAAAAAGGGATCGATCCAAGAATGTATGCAAGAGGTTCTCCAGCCATTCTTCGATTTAAACAAGTCGTAAGTTCAGCTTCAATTTCAGGCGTAAGTATTTCAGTGGTGAGTAGATGTTGCTGTTGTTGTTTTAAAATATGTTCAGCAATCCAAATCCCTTCTTGAGCTGCTTGTTCTGTAAGACCAGAAAGTTTTTTTTCTGCTTCAAGTAGCCATGCTTTGATTGTTTTCATTCAAAAAATCCATTAACAAATTTTTGAGCATCGAAGGGGGCGATTTGATCGAGTGATTCACCAAAAGTATAAAACCAGATCGGAAGTTTTAATTCATGAATGATCGCAATAAGCGCGCCACCTTTTGCAGTTCCATCCATTTTTGTTGCGATCAGTCCATCGAGCTTGGTTGCTTGATGAAAAAGTCGTGCTTGTTCAAGTGAATTTTGTCCGAGCATGCTGTCGATGGTGAGTAATGTTGCAGTAGAAGATTCGGGGAGTTGTTTTTGAACAATGCGTTTAATTTTTGAAAGTTCATCCATGAGATGTGATTTTGTTTGGAGTCTGCCTGCCGTATCGATGATTAAAAAATCGTATTGTTCATCCTTATATTTTTTACATCCATCAAATACGAGCGAAGCTGGATCTTTTTGTTGATCATCCCAAAAAACATCAACGCCAGCTTTTTGTCCAAGTCTTTGTAGTTGTTCTTTTGCTGCGGCACGAAAAGTATCGCCTGCTATTAGTAAAACTTTTTTTCCTTCTTGAGTCGCTTTGAAAGCAAGTTTGCCCGCTGTTGTTGTTTTGCCACCACCGTTGATTCCAACAAGAATAATGACGTGAGGCTCTTCTGTTGTCTTCTGGTCGGATAACAAGACCAATTGCTGCAATGCATCACGCAGCAGTGCTTCAAGTTCTTCTGGTTTTGAGAGTGCTTTTTTTTCTGCGCTTTGTTTAATCTGTTCAACTATTTTTTTACTTAAAGAAGCGCCTAAATCGCTTGAACGAAGAAGTTCTCTGATCTCTTCATAGAGTGATTCGTCGATACTGCTTTTGCTAAAAAGTGAACGAGCCTTTTGAGTAAAATGATTATAAAGTGCCCCAAGATGTGATTTTAAAAATCCAAACATATCTGTTCCTGTTATTTGTTAACGTAATAATCGAAGTTCTTTAGTTTAATAGTTTATCTGTTTCTTGCTGTTTTGTAAATTATGAAGATTGCATCTGTTTTATGTGAGTTTCTGTTTTAATGTTTCTGTATCAATGATATTTGATTTGATTTGCAGAAGATATGCCTGTTCAAGTGCTTTGCCAATTGCTTGGTCAGTCAGTCCTTGTTCAAGAAAGTAACTGCCCGTTAAAAGTGGTTTGATCGGTTCATATAAAACATTATTTTTTTCTGCACATTCAATGAGTGATGCAAGATTTTGATCTGGATACAAAATTTGCATGATGATGAGTGCATCAAGAAGTCTCCAGTCTGGTGCAAGATGATACGCAGTAATTTTTTGTTGATAATCGATGTCATCAGTTGGTTTAGAAAGTGAAATTGTAATGGTTAAAAAAGTATTTATTTGTTTATGAGTTAATCCACTATTGTAGGCAGCAAGAAGTTTTTTACAGTGATTTTGAGAAGAAAGAATCTGTTCAGCAAAAAAAAGTATAAGCATTAATTTGAAGTATTGTTTTTCAGAGATCTGTTTTTCAAAGAGATCAGCATATTTTTTTTTTATATAGGCGAGTTGATCAAGACAATCAAGTGTTGCAGTAAGTCCATTTTTTTCAGAAAAGAAACTTTTTTTATTCTGTAGTAAAGCAAGATCAGGAAAAAGGTCACTAAGGCGATTAATGCTGATAAGCCATCGAAATCCACGGGAAGGCTGTTCTGATAAAATAAGCATTTTTTTGAGCTCTTTACCGATTCGTTCAGAAGCGATTGGTTGGTTGGTCAGTGGATCGATAAGAGACATCTGTTGTGCGGTGTTTGTCAGTTCTTCATCTGGATTCATTTCAAAGCGGCTGATGTATTGAATAACACGATAGAGCCGTAAAGGATCTTGAACAAAAAGTTCTGCATCGATCAGTTTTAATTGGTTCTTTTGTATCGCATCAATGCCAGCAAAAGGGTCAATAATATTTTCAATTGATATGCCGTATTGTTCTTGTTCGTTTTCAGTGAGTTGTATTGCCATGCCGTTCATAGAGAGATCACGTCGTTTACATGCAGCTTCTATGCCCATAAAAGGGTCAATGGTAACTGTGGGTTTGCGACCAAGACTATCAGTGCGTGGCAGTGACCAATCAATATCAATAGATCCGATGCGAAAGACGCCGAATTTTTTTCCGACAAAGTGAACGATTGCTTGTTGTTGTAGGCAATTAATTAATTGTTCTTCAGTCAGTTGATGTACTTCAATATCAATATCAAAAAGTGGTTTTTGCATACAAAAATCACGGACTGATCCACCGACTAAATAAGCGATTCCACCCATGTTATGAATGCCATGAAGTGCTGGCATAACACGTGCGATAGCAAGAAATAATGCTTTTTGATTCATGATGATTGGATCCTTACAAAAAACTTGTACTTTATTTCTGCTTATTATACAATTTATACTGTATTTTGCATACAACTCTTGATATTTTTTCTTCTATAGGGGGTTATAGCTCAGTTGGTAGAGCGCATGAATGGCATTCATGAGGCCACCGGTTCGAACCCGGTTAACTCCACCAACCTTCGCATAAAGCTACGGTTGGCACGGCCAATACTTAATGAATTCACATTTTACATATATTTTCTTTGTAAACGAGAAGGTTGTCCCTCGTAGCCTTGGCGTAGTGGGACTGTATGACTTTCAATTTACCTTCGCATAAAGCTACGGTTGGCACGGCCAATACTTAATGAATTCACATTTTACATATATTTTCTTTGTAAACGAGAAGGTTGTCCCTCGTAGCCTTGGCGTAGTGGGACTGTATGACTTTCAATTTACCTTCGCATAAAGCTACGGTTGGCACGGCCATAGCTATGCTTTATCCCTCAAGTAGCAAAAAAATAAAAAATTTTGTACACTTTATTTTGATGTGATTGATGTCAAAAAAAGGAGAATAAAAATATGATTGAGCAGCACAATAAAAAGGGCTATTTTTTTTGGACGTTATTTGCGTTATTGTATGGCTTATTTTTGTTTTCAAAAGGGCTTTTTTATGGAACGTTACTCTTTTTCTTGTGGCTTTCTTTCTGGATTTTATATACCCCCTTTTTTTTACGGGGGAAAAAATTTGCACATGCTTTATATAGAATGACGGCGATTAAAACGCATTATTGGCCAATTTTACTCTGGCTTTCCGCTCTTTTTTATAATGGCATTATGCTTAATTTTTATTCTTTTTTATATCAAGAAAATTTTATAACTTCAGCGTTAGGCCTTTTATTAACGCATCAAAGAACGTATTGGCCTTTGATGCTTTGTTGTTTGTTAAAATTGCAATATCATTTTTTGATAGATTTTTTTACTCCACTTGAACATCGTGGTTGGCTGCATCATGCAGGGAATCTATTTATTCTTTTGTATGCATATATTTTCTTTTATTGGTGCTATGCTGATTTTGTTGTTTTATTAACGGTACGTAATTAATAAAAAAAAATACTTTTTTTACTTCATTTCAAATAATTTTCTGGTATCATAAAAAATGATTATTAAAAAGTCGGGTTCCTAGCTCAATTGGTAGAGCAACAGACTCTTAATCTGCAGGTTCAGGGTTCGAGTCCCTGGGGACCCACCAACCTTCGCTCTTACAAGCTACGGTTGGCACGGCCAGAATTAAGGTATTTGAAGTTAAGAATTTGTGGTGAAGAAGTAAGAAGGTTGCCCCTCGAAGCTCATAGAGCGTAGTGGGGCTGTTATGATTTTCAAGACCTTCGCTCTTACAAGCTACGGTTGGCACGGCTTGTCCCTCATAAGCTTTGGCGAAGAGAGAATAAAATA
>CAZZPM010000035.1:0-8982 GCA_964655535.1 uncultured Pseudomonadota bacterium | reverse complement strand
CTTGTGAATTATGAAGTACAAAGTTAAATACCGCATTTGAAGTATCTTTAATCCATCCAGTAATTGCATTTGAGTTATTTGTTATGCCCTGAGAGAGACTTACAATTGCTTGAGAATTGGCAGTGATGCGGTTGCTGTTATTGATGATTGCTGCGCTATTAGCAATATTGAGGGCGTTAATTGAAACAACTGCATCTGAAGTGAAGTTAAGTAAATTTCGTGAAGAAACGACTGCATTTGACGTAACAACAAGAAGTCCAGCTACCGCATTTGAAGTATCTTTAATCCAACCAGTAATTGCATTTGAGTTAGCAATAGCTAAACTATTATCTGTTGTTCCACCACCACCTGCTGCTTTTAAAATACCATTATTTTTATAAATTAATTTTAATCCATCAGGAATATTTGGACTTACGTTTACTGTTGAAGTTGCATCAAGTGCATCGGCAAACAACGTAACTTGATCAATCGTCATCGACGCACCTGTTGCGAGTGTGAGTATGCTTGTTCCGGTAATGATTGAACTATTTGCCCCTTCAACATAAATGCCTCCCTGCGTCACACTATAATTTGATGCAAGTTGCAGTGTTGCATTTGAAAGTCGAATGCGTGAAGTTGCATCTTCAAAAATAATTGATCCATAAATATTTCCAAGCCCACGAACATGAATATCAGTAAATTCAACATCAGCACCCGATTTAATCCAAAGCGTTCCGCCCGAAGTTAAATCTAAAATGTTTCCATTTCCTTGTAAAACTGCACCTGATCCCTCAAATGTCCATGTTCCTGAAAGTGAAGTTTTTGCATTTAACACAACATCATTTGCCTGAATAAAATAGAGTTGTGATGTCCACGTTGTCTCTTTGGCAGGCATGCGTAATGTTTTATAATTTAAATTGAGGCGACCTGATCCTGTCAATGTGCTGTTGTCACCAAGTGATAAATCATTTAATAAGGTGATAAGTCCGTTGTTCATGGCAATTGATTTGCCCAATTTATTATTAATATTGAGTTGTAATTCAGAAAATGAATTGAGCAATGTTGTGGTTCCAATAAAATCAGGTTGGCCAGATAAAATATTCCCTCCGCCCAACACAAGAAGTGGCCCGAGTCGCATTGCAGGATCAGCAATAAGTGTTTTATTAGTATTTAAAGTAATTTCATTAAGTCCTGTTGTAGCTAAAGATCCTTGTAGTTTTACTGCAGTATTATTTTTTTGATAAATGCCATTGTCAAAAAAAAGATTATTGCCTGCAATAGAGCCAGATCGTACGTCGAGTGTCCCTGTCCAGTTACTGGTTGCTTGAGCAAAGGTTAAGGTTCCACCATTGACCGTAATTCCTGATAATCTATGTCCAAAATTAATGTTAGTTTGTAGCGCAGGACAGACAAAAAAGATAGCAATAAAAAAGATTGTTTTTATAACTTGAATAAGACCTTTCTTTGGCATTTTTTGCTCCGTGTTACAAAATATATGTAAGAGTAAATAGTTGAGGTAATGTGCTTGAGTCTGACACATATTTTTTTTGAAAAGCAATACATTATAATTGGCATCTATTTTTAAAGTGTACTTAGATTGTGATGAGTGAAAAATGATAATATTTTGCATTCAGATTCAAGCTGTGTTAGCATACGCTTATGTAATAAAAGGATGGATTAAAAATATAAAAAGAGGAAAAAATAATGAGCATTCAACCAGATCATTGGATACGATACATGGCGCTAGAAAAGGGCATGATAGAACCATTTGTACATAAACAAGTGCGGGCTCTTGACCCAACTAATCAAGCGGTACCCTGTATTAGTTATGGTGTTTCAAGTTATGGATATGATATGCGTGTTGCTCCTCTTTTTAAATTATTTACTAATGCACATAATACCATTGTTGATCCAAAAGAGATGGCGAAGGAATCGTACGTTAATATTCAAGCAGAAATTTTTATTATTCCCCCTCATTCATTTGCGCTTGCGCATAGTGTTGAATATTTTCGCATTCCCCGTGATGTTTTAACTATTTGTCTGGGTAAATCGACGTATGCTCGGTGCGGTATTATTGTTAATGTGACTCCCTTTGAACCTGAGTGGGAAGGGCATGTGACCATTGAAATTTCAAATACAACGCCGCTTCCTGTTAAAATTTATGCAAATGAAGGAATCGCCCAAGTGATTTTTTTGCGCGCTGAAGAATTGTGTGATGTTTCTTATGCTGATCGGCATGGAAAATATATGCATCAACGGGGGATTACGACGCCCCGTATTTAAGTAAAAATTTTATATTTTATACATTGTTTTTTTTAAAAGACTTAAAAAAGCTCATTTTTTTGTTTATATGACTATGAGTATTTTACAATTTATTTTAGCCTGTTATTATAAGTGGATGAAGATTGTTGCAAAATAGACAAGGCAATAAATAGAAAAATTTTTAAGTTAAAAACTAGGTTTAATGATGTATAAAAGATATAGATTTTTTGTTTTTGGACTTTCATTTTTAATGATTATTCCATCAATGCATGCATATACTCCACATCCTGGAGTTATTGTTTCGTGGATTGGTTGTCTAGGGACAGTTTTGTATCGTAATCAAGTTATTACAAAATTGATTAACAAAGAAGATAATGAAAAATGGGCGGAAGAACAAAAAAATAAAAAAATCCAATTGTATGCCATGTCAGAAGTCGAACAGCAATTGTATTCTGAAGTTATAAAAAGATTAAAAAAAGCTGGTATGTCAGGTAAATTGATTGAACAGTGCATGGAACTTGGTGCAACAACTGAAATTTTAGAAAAGCTTATAAGAGACTTTGGAGCGACTCCAAATCTTATTGAATTAATAATAAAAAATGGTAAAACGCCTTTAATATTTTATAAACAATTAACTGGAGAAATAACAGCACAAGAGGCTGGATTTCTTGGATTATTAAATCATGCGCATGCTGATCGTAAAACACGTTTCAATAGCAAGTTGGAATATGATGAGCATCGAAAAAAGATTTGGGATCAATTTAAAAAAGATCGACCGTTATTAGCGGTGTTACTTATTACGGCTTACGCCACTCTGATAGATTTTTGTGTGAAGCCACGCATTCATACACCATCTTATGGATCATCTCGAGATTCAGATCTCAGATCTTCATATTACCCTCAAGGCAATAGGAATCAATATCAAGCGCGAACGAGTAGTAATGTTATTTCTTTAGAACAATCACCAATTCCTGATCGATCAAATAATGTTTATGAACATTGGGATGAGGATGAAGGCTTGCCTGCATGTTCAATATCGTATGGAGCTTTAGAAGAAAATACAACTGTTTATTATTGTCCTTGGACTCATAGTATATATGCTCAAGATTCATATATATCTTGGGATAAACCAGAAGCCCTTTGTGCATATTGTAGACGTCCTCATGCGAATCATATTTTAGAAGCTGTTTATTATAAAGAGCAAGATAAACATGTTTCTGTTACATCTAGTTCGTGGTTAAATTTTTTTCGTAAAGTAGAAAAAAAATATTGCATTCGAATTCCAGTTAAAAATTATTCATTTAAAGAAGGTGATATTGTATTTTTTTGTTTGTTTTCACAAAAAGCTGTTAAAATGACCGATAATCAAATAAAAAGCTTAAGCACATGTCCTGGTTGTAAGAGCAACAGAAGTGATTGGCAAAATCATTTGATACGTAATTTTCCTATTACGATTATCGATTCAAAGCCTTATTTAAAAATCGAATTGAAAAAAGAAGCATCAAAATAGAAAACATAAAACAGGATGACTAATTAGTCATCCTGCCAAAAATTTAATTATTAGAATTAAGTCAATTTATTGTAACGATTCCCAGAGCGCGGTCAATTGAACGACTTCTTTTTGGAGCGTGGCGAGTTTGGTTTCAACCTCTTGATATCGAGGGGTGCCGTAGGTCAGTCCAATAAACTCGTTTGATAATTTTTCGATCTTTTTTTCAAGAGCATTAATTTCTGATTCAACTGCATGCGCTTCTTTTTTTCGTTGTTTTTCTGAAGCAGTTGGTTCAGGCTTACTGTTTTTTGATGCTGTTGATTCTTTTTTTTCTATTGTTTGAGTTTGAGGATTAGCTGCTGCAAAACGTGCTTCTTGTTCTTTTTTTAAGTATAAATATGATTCATAATCACCTTGATAACTATGCATTTCGGTCGGTGTTAATTCAATGATGCGGGTCGCCAAGTGTTGTACAAAATCGTGATCATGTGAAACAAAAAAGATAGTTCCTTCATACTGTTTAAGTGCTTGAAGTAGAATATCTTTTGAGTATAAATCAAGATGGTTGGTCGGTTCATCAAGGAGTAAGAAGTTTGCTTTTTTAAGGAGTACTTTAACCATTGCAACACGGTTTCGCTCACCACCGCTCAGCACACTACATTTTTTTTTGATATCATCGCCAGAAAATAAAAATGATCCCAAAAAAGCACGAAGTGTTGATTCAGTAGCGGATGGAATAGCATCGCTGACTTCGGCATAAATGGTTTTTTGTGGATTTAAAACTTTCATTTGATCCTGTTCAAAAACAGCGATTTCAACATTATGTCCAAATGAAACAAAGGGTGATTCATCAGGATATGCGTTAGATACTAATTCAAAAAAAGTTGTTTTTCCAACGCCGTTTGCAGCAACGAGTGCAACTTTTTCACCCCGTTGAATTTCGCATGAAGCATTTTTAAAAATAAGTTTATCATCATATGATTTGGTCGCATTTTTTACTTGTAGGACAATGATTCCACTTCGAGTAACGGGAGGGAACGTTAATTTAATTTTTGGAAGTGGCGGATCAACTTCGATTAACTCAATTTTATCAAGTTGTTTAATCATGCTTTGAGCCATTGATGCTTTTGTTGCTGAAGCTCTAAATTTATCAATGATCATTTTTTTATGAGCGATTTCTTTTTGTTGGCGATTGTAAGCTGATAAAGTAACTTGTTGTCGTTCTTCTTTGAGCCCAATATATTTGGTGAAATTGCCTGCGTACCAGGTTCCTCTGCCTCGTTCAAGTTCTAAGATTGCATTACAAGCATGATCTAAAAAATAGCGATCATGGGTGACGAGCAAAAATCCTGAATCAGTTTGAGCCAAAAATTCAGTGAACCATTCTTTAGCAACAATATCTAAGTGATTGGTTGGTTCATCAAATAAATAAAAGTCTGCTTTTTGTAGTAATAACTTTGCAAGCACGATCCGCATTTTCCAGCCAACGCTCAAGTCTTGAACAGGATTTGAAAAACGTTCTGGTGAAAATCCAAGACCTTGTAAAACTTTTTTTGCTTCTTGTTCAGCACTATTTTTGTCAAAGCGAGCAACCAGTGCTAAAACTTCTTCGTATCGTTCAAGCAATGTTTCAATATCATCAACACCTTCGGCAAGTTGTGCTTCGATGGTAATCTGTTCTTCTGCAGCATCAATGAACTCTTGAAAGATAGTCATTGCTTCTTCAAGTACTGTGCGATCAGAAAGTAAAACAACTTCTTGAGGCATGTAGGCAATTTTTTTGCCGCGTTCGATACTGACCGATCCTGAATCAAGTTGAATTTCTCCAGAAATGACTTTAAGCAATGTTGATTTTCCAGCACCATTTCGGCCGACAAGCCCGATTCTTTGTCGTCCTAAAGAACATGAGACACCGTCAAAAACTTGTTGACTACCAAAACAGAGTGAGAGATTGCTAAGCGAAATCATAATAAAACCAGACTTTCTAAAATATAATGAACAAAAGGTAATTTTTAACTCATATCTTTTCTAAGAATAGCAAAAGATCTTTTTTTTAACAGTAAAAAAAATAAAAGCTATAATATCGATTTTTGTAAATTGATTTGTCAAATAAAAAAATCTTCGCTACACTTTTTTAGAATCAATATAAATAATATTCGTTTTTTAGTATGTAAGGAATTGTTATGTCAAGTTTTAATCGCGTCATTGTAATGGGAAATTTAACGCGTGATCCTGAGCTTAAACAGCTTGATTCAGGCCAATCAGTCTGTCGTTTGGGACTTGCGATTAATCGCCAATACAAAAATAATCAAGGTGCGATGGTTCAAGAAGTCTGCTATGTTGATGTTGATTTGTGGGGCGCTCAAGCTGAATCAAGTAATAAATATTTGCAAAAAGGTCGATTAGTTCTTGTAGAAGGACGTTTAAAACTTGATACATGGGAAACTGATGGTCAAAAACGAAGTAAGCATTCTATCGCAGGTGAAAAAATTACTTTTATGCCAGTAGCTGGTTCTCAGAACTCAGAAAACAGTGTTGACAAAGAGAATAGTTTTGGCGGCAATGATTTCGGAACAGCTTCATTGGATCAAGCAAAACCAGCAAGAGTTGCTGCAAAGTCAGCTCCACGAGCTCCCCGTGCAAAAGTAACAAGCATTGATATCGATGCAATCGGTGAAATCGAGTTGCCAGAAGAGGCTCCTTTTGAAGATGATTTGCCATTTTAAATTTTTTTGTACGAGAGACTCGACAAAAACGATAGACGTGGTATACTTTTTTTGTGAATTTTAAAGAGATTCTTTAGAAAATTAAATTTTTAGTACTCCGTGAAAGGTTTTATATATGAAATATACATCGCTCCCTGTTTTTAATGAATATGCTATTTTTGCCACTGGTGGCAAACAATACCAAGGGATCCCTGGTAAGACTGTTGCTGTTGAGCTTCTTGAAGGTCAAGCTGGCGATACAATTACTATCAATGAAGTTTTATTGCGTAAGCAAGGTGAAAACGGTCTTGAAATTGGAGCACCGTATGTTCCAGGCGCACAATTGACTGCAACTATTGTCAAACAAATGCGTGGACCAAAGTTGATAGCATACAAATTTAAACGTCGTAAAAAATACCGCGTTAAAAAAGGTCACCGTCAACCGATTACCGTTTTGCGCGTGGTTTCTATCTAAAAAATAGAAATTAAATTAGAAAAGAATAGAAGAGCGAATGTTACAACATATTCGCTCTTTTTATTTGTAGATAATCTAAGATTATGAGTTGTTAATTCTATGCTCGCTTCAAAAGCATCAATCCACCACGGATAAGGTAATGTAATCCTGAGCTGACATTAAAGAGTCCGCAGAGTATCCAAAAAAATGTATTAAATTCTATGATATGCCATGAAATGATCTGTTGAAAGCATAAGAAGCTGATTCCAATCATGAGTAGTGCTGTGCTGAGCTTTCCCCAAAGACTTGGTTTGAGCGAAACGCGAAATCCATTTTTTACGATAAAAAGTCCTGTCCAGAGTAAAAGTCCATCGCGAATAATAACTAAAGTGACAAACCAGGCTGGAATGATAAAGAGAGGTCGACTTGTAAAAATGAGTGCAAGGCAGAGTCCTGATAAAAATATCTTGTCAGCAATCGGGTCAAAGATTTCACCGAGCTCAGAACATTCATTAAAATAACGTGCTGAAAACCCATCAAAGAGGTCGCTGAGTCCACCTAAAACAAGTAAAACAAAGGTTTGATAATAATCTCCTTGAAAGATGGCATACATTAAAAAGGGGGTAACAATGACGCGAAACAGAGTTAACATGTTGGCAATCGTTAAAAGATTGGTTGTTTTATTCATACAGAATACTCATTATTTATGTATAAAAAGACTTTTATTTCTGAGTGTAGCGAACTTATCAAGCTTTTCAAGTGTAGCGTAAGCTAAATTTTTCAGAGAATCTTTTTTTTTCTCTCATTGGAAACATGTTTGCATCCGATAAAAAAATTGTTACGATATCAAGGTTATTATTTATTTATCAAGAATGATATTCTATTGTTTAAACTCAAGGAAGCATTGTATGAATTATCTTATTCAAGAGCAATTAAAGCCGCAAAATTTAATTAATATTTCTCAAGATCAGATTGATGATCATTGGAATTTATACAAAGGATATGTTAATCAGACTAATGCGCTTAATAAAGAGCTTGCTGAAATGCGTGAAAATGGACAAGGTGGGACTCTTGCGTATGCGGATCGTCGTCGCAGTTATGGCTTTGAATATAATGGCATGATTTTACATGAATTTTATTTTGGAAATCTCTACAAAAATGATAAAGATCTTGCACAAGGTTCACTTTTGAAAGCAATAGTAGAAAGTTGGGGTTCTTTTGAAGCTTGGAAATCAGATTTTGAAGCAGCAGGCAAAATGCGAGGCATTGGCTGGGCTATTTTATATGCTGACAGCACAACTAAACAGCTTTCAAATCATTTTATTGCAGAGCATCACTTGGGGACGATTGCAAGTGGTAATCCGATCCTTGTGCTCGATGTTTGGGAGCATGCATACATGGTAGATCATAAAGCATCTGGTCGTGCTGATTATATTGCTGCGTTTATGCAAAATATTAATTGGGATGTGGCTGAAACACGATACGATGCAACATTGAGCGAAAAAACCTTTCGACGTTTTTAAAAATTAAAATTCTAGATCTCCCTCTTTTCTTTTGAGTAGAATAACAAAAAAAGGAGAGAGGGATGAAAATAGTAAGGAAAGTAGTTTCAAAAAAAATCAAAGAACAAAAATCACCCATAATTCAATTGCTTCAGAGTGCACTTGCTGATGAATGGCTTGCGCATTATCAATATTGGGTCGGGTCAAAAATTGCAGTGGGGCCTTTAAGGCCGAGTATTGTTGCAGAGTTTAGTGAACATGCTAAACAAGAGTATGATCATGCAAATAGACTTGCGGATCGTATTTTACAACTTGGTGGTGAAATTTTGACTCATCCAAAAGATTGGTTTACAAAAAGTAGTTGTGGCTATCAAACGCCATCGGTTCCTGGAGTCATTCAATTATTAAAACAGAATATTGATGGTGAACTCTGTGCAATTGAAGTGTATAAAAAAATTATTACAACTGCTGATAAATCAGATCCAGCAACTTATCATCTTGCTGTTGAAATTTTAAAAGAAGAAGAGGCTCATCAGTATGAACTTCAGAGCCTTCTTGATGATATTATGGAACAACAAAAAATATGTT
>CAZZPM010000034.1:1925-9446 GCA_964655535.1 uncultured Pseudomonadota bacterium | reverse complement strand
ATGATTGTTGGCAAGGAACTTGAAGAGAGTCGACTTGATGAATTCGTCTGGCCTGATGGACTTCAGACACGCCTTGAATTTTTAATTGAACAGACCATCCAAGCAAAAGAAGCTGAATCATCATTTAAAAACGTCTTATTATACGGACCTCCGGGGACCGGTAAAACCATGTTCGCAAAATCATTAGCTCGTGCATCAGGCGTTCACTATGCAATGTTCTCAGGTGCTGACTTTAATAACTTCGAAAGCTTAGCAGAAGCACAAGCAGAACTTGATAACATTATCTCATGGGGCGAAAATTCCGACAAAGGGCTTATTTTATTTGTTGACGAAGCTGACTGTTTCTTAGTTGAACGTACATTTCCTGACACAACGCCTCGCCAATGTGCTTTAACAAACATGTTCTTGTCACGCGTAGAAAAACCTTCAAGCAATAAGATTATGTGGGTTTTCTGTACGAACAATCGTGGGTCACTCGATATCGCAGTTGAAAGTCGTATTTCTGAAGCATATGAATTTAAGCGCCCAAGTGACAAAAATGGCATGCAAATCTTGTTACAATATCTTGAACAACGCGATGTTCTCATTACTGATACAATGAAAAAAGACGTTACCACCATGAGTTCAGTATTGGTCGGACTTTCTGGCCGTGATATCCAAGAAATCGCAGAAGAAGTTGCGCGTCGTTTGAATGTTAACAACATGACGCTTGATTTTGATTTAATCAAAACAGCAATTCAAGAAAAGAAAGATAATATAAAAGATATGGCGCGCGCTCAAGATGAATATCGTCGTGCACGATACGGCAAAGCCTAAGAATATACTATAACAAAATAGAAGAGGCCTCATGTAAAAATGGGGCCTCATTTTTATTACCAAAAATAATATCTGTTTTAATGCTTTAAGAGCGACAATAGATTTCTGAGCGCCGCTTCAGTTGTATCAAATGAAATATAAAAATCCTCTTTCTTTGCCCGCATCAAAGGCTCTTCTTGTAGCTGCTTTAAAAACGAGCTCCAGAACGTTCTTTGCCGTTTAGCATACAAACAAGTTGATTGAATCAGAAGCTCTTTTAATGCTTCAAGCTCGTTTGACTTTTTTCCACGCCTGATCCAATCAGCAATCGCTTGATAGCCGATCAATCCTTTTCGTTCATAAAATGAATACCATGCATCAGAGTTATATTTTTCCACTTCTTCAATCCAGCCAGCTTTAAGCATCAACTCAGTTCTTTGCGTAATTCTTTGTGCGAGCTGATACTTATCAACCTCAACCCATATAAAAAATGGATCGAAGGGAAGTTTGAATGATGGCTTATAGAATGATGGTTTTTTGCCATACATATAAAAGAGCTCAAGCGCCCGTTCAATTCGATATCGATCGTTTTGATGAATGACCGAAGCACGATTATAATCAATTTCAAATAACTTTTGCCAAAGAATTTCTGTCGGCTCTTGCTTAAGCATCGTCAATACTTCATCAGGAATCATTTTTTTTTCTTCAATCCCTTCATGAGGAGGAAAGAATAATGATTTAATATAAAATAATGAACCACCAACGATGATAACTCTTTTATTTCTCCCTTGAATCTCTTTGATTGTTTCAAGGACCAGAGTGCGATACCTCATCACGTCGTAGTCGACCGGCTCATCACAAATATCAAATAAATGCTGATTGAATGGTGTGACCTTATAATCGGGCTTTGCGGTCCCAATCGATAATACTGTGTAAAATTGCCCCATGTCTGCGTTGATAATCTCAGCGTCAAGATGTAAGGCTAGTTTTTCGGCAAGTGCTGTTTTACCAGAAGCTGTGGGGCCAGAAATGCATAGTATGGCATCAGATGAAATCATGAGGGTTAATCTCTTTATAGAAATATACAAATACAAAAGATGAGTATAATAAAGGATACTGTTTTTGCAAAAATTAATAAAATAATTGGTATTTTAAGATCTTAAAGACGAATCTTTAACGAAATAGAATAAAGAATATATAATTAAACAGTCGTTGTTTTTTCTGTCATTTTTTCTTTAGGTGCAACGCCAAAACCAAAACCTTGTTCAATAAAAGGAGCTTTCAGTATTTGAACTATTGCTTCTTTTTCTACTTTTCTTACCGTTACAATCTCTTGAACAATAAGATCTTCAACAAGCGTTAATAATGTTTTTTCTCCGAAAGAAAGTTCTTTTTGCTTAGTAATATACATGAAGTCTCGATAGATCTTCATCAAATTTCTCAAGTTTCCTGTCTGCATGAGTGCTTGACATCGATTATGTCTTCGACTCCATCCACTGGGCGTAAAATCTATACTTTCAAATGGACGCTCAGGCATTAAAAAAAGCTCAGAAAAAGCATCCGCAATTTCTTCTTCATTACTTAAATAGCGTAAACCTGATTGACGAACTGAATACGCAGGAAGCCAAACAATTTGATCTTTGTATAAAAAAGTAAGTTTGAAGACTTCAACGATTTTATCTAAGATTGTTTTCTCATCCGATGTTTCAATAACAGCAACTCCATGTCCCGGAAAGAATACGATATCACCAACTTTAAACATAATTACACCTTCTCACAAAATAAAGTGACGCCCTCTCTCCACGCTTTATTTTGCTTAAAAATTTTCTCAACATATACTTTATAAATATATGTTTATTTTGCCTATTTTAAAAATTTGATGTTAATTCTTTCTGTGTATAACTTTCTTAATTGTAGCATGCTATTTCAATTTAGCCAAGCGCCAACTCCTCTTTTTTTAAAGATTTTTAACTTTTTTTGACCTATACAGAGAAATCATTCTGTTTTTTCGATCTCCATTCGATTATTACATTCCATTTTTCTCGTTTTTTTTTATAATGAACTATATAGTATTGAGCAATACAATCATTAATAAAATCATTTTCTTTCAATTTCAACCTATTTTGAAAGGCTTTTTATATATGTATACAGACCACGCTTTTAAAGGTTTTGATATAATTTTTAAAAAATTCCAACAAAACACCCTTATTAACCTTTCAGGGAGTCTTGTTTATATATTTTTGCGGTTTATTTTCTATACACTTCTTTTTTATAAACTTGATCCAATACTTTATGGAAGCATGGGATATTTTTTTTCTTATATCTTTTTGATGGTTAATATTGCTTCTGCTCCTACCCTTTTTATGCCTACACATATCATCAATAACCAAAAAAATGTTTTCTCTTTGCTTCGATCATACGTGTTATTGTTTTTTATACAGAGTCTCTTACTGATCGGTACAACAATTTTTTTTTATAATCATATACAATCCATTCCATCCGTCCATCAGCTCTTGATCGAGTATCCTTTGCTATTACCTCTTTCTGCTGCGCTTATTTTCCTTGAAGGACTTCGATTACTTTTACGGTTTTGTTTACATATGATAAACAAGACCTACATCATTGTCCCCCTTGAGCTGGTCAGCATGGTTCTTTACATAGGAGCGGTTTTTTATTATTTAGCTTTCAGCCCTTATTTTTCTCTCTATCATATCTTTGCTCCTTTTTTAGTTGATTCAATGATTATTACTGCTCTTTTTGCATATCTTTTTACAGCGTGGCTTTTGAAAATAAAAAAAAACAGCCTCTCTCAACAACATGAATCTCCACAGACCAGAACAAGCAAGCAAGAACGCCAGCTTATTCTTGATTCACTCGCACACACACTAAGCTTCTATGCGCAAGCACTTTTAAGCGACAACATGATTATTGTTTCTTTTATGCCAACTCTCGGACTCGCCCAGATTGCTCTGCCTAAATTTGCTGCCTACTTAGCCGAAAGCTTTAAAATTCTCATTAAAGCCCTGGTCAAATTTTCAGTTTTGCCCGCCTTTGCTCAGATCACCTTACAGAAAGATTTCTTGAACAGCACCAATGATAAGAGAACCAATGAATATAAATATTTCTTTTTGTATGCGCAGTATTATTTCTTTCTTATCCTCGCACTTTCTATCGCCTTAATTACAGCAATACTCATCTATTGTTATCTACAAACAACACCTCTTTCATGGCTGAGCAATTCACTTTTTTTAGTTCTTGCTTTTTTGATCATCAAAGGGATCGATCAGTGGAATTTCTTTTATGAAAAAATTATTCTTTCACAAGAAAAACCAATTTCTATCATCTGCATCTCAACTACCAAAATACTGATTGCAACTTTCTTGTTTTATTTTCAGACTTCTCTCATCCAGACCATCATTACCCTTGCAAGCATTAAAGCAATAGTTGCCTGCTTTTTATCCTGGTACACCAATCGACGACTCTTTTAAAAACCTTCTAATCTAAACTGCATTATTTTAATCTCGGCGAAGTTCATCGATAAAAGCGCAGACGAATTTTCAACCCGATCACCCCACTCTCATCTCACAAAAATAAAGTACAAAAAAAGATATCCAAAGCGTGAAGACATGACAAAAAGAGCGGGAAGTGGAGGTGGGAGGGGCAGAAAACCCTACTTCCTTTCGTTCGCTGTTGCGTGACTACGCTAAAGAGGGGGGCTAATTATGCGAATCAAAATATGAGTCACTTACACTAAAAAAATCTAAAAATAACTTGACACTCTTGATTAAAAAAAATAAGATAAAAACAACAATTAATTGATAATTAACAAAACAAACCGAGGAGCTATTATGGCAAAAATTATAGGAATAGATCTAGGAACAACTAATTCCGTTGTTTCATTCATGGAAGGTGGAGCAGCTAAAGTTATCCCCAACCAAGAAGGAAATCAAACAACACCTTCAATTGTTGCATTCACCAAAGATGGGTCGCGACTCGCCGGAACTATTGCTAAACGACAAGCAATAACAAACCCAGAAAACACAATTTACTCAGCAAAAAGATTTATCGGACGCAAATTTAGCAATCTCAATCAAGCAGTCATCAACAGCTTTCCTTATAAAATTACTGAAGGAAAAAATGGAGATGTAGCAATTGAAATATCCGGTCGTCAATATGCTCCTGAAGAAATTTCAGCAATTGTGTTGCAAAAACTGAAACAATCTGCAGAAGATTATTTGGGCGAAAAAGTAACTGAAGCAGTTATCACCGTCCCTGCATATTTCGACGATGCTCAACGTCAAGCAACTAAAGATGCTGGACGCATTGCAGGACTCGATGTAAAGCGTATCATCAATGAACCAACAGCAGCAGCACTCGCCTACGGCATGGACAAAAAAGCACATGAAACCATTGCAATTTTTGACTTCGGTGGCGGTACCTTTGACGTTTCAGTTCTTGAAGTTGGCGATGGCGTCGTTGAAGTGAAATCAACAAATGGCGATACAGAACTTGGTGGCGATAACATTGATGAATTATTAATTCATTTTCTCATCGATACCTTCAAAAAAGAACAAGGGATTGATCTCAACAAAGATCGTATGGCATTGCAACGGTTAAAAGAAGCAGCAGAAAAAGCTAAGATTGAACTATCAGCAACGGCAGAAACTGAAATTAATCTTCCCTACATCACTGCTGATGCATCAGGCCCAAAACATTTGGTTATTAAAATCAGTCGTGCAAAATTTGAATCGCTCTGTAGCAACGTTTTCACTCGTTTATTTGAACCGTGCAAAAAAGCATTATCAGACGCTGGCATTGATGCAAGCAAAATTGATGAAGTTATTCTTGTCGGCGGCTCAACCCGTATTCCTAAGGTTCAACAGATGGTTAAAGATTTTTTTGGCAAAGAACCAAACAAATCAGTTAATCCTGATGAAGTTGTTTCTATCGGTGCAGCAATCCAAGGCGGCGTGCTCGCTGGTGATGTGACTGATGTTCTTTTACTTGACGTTACACCCCTCTCTCTTGGCATTGAAACCATGGGGGGCGTTGCAACAAAATTAATCGATCGCAACACAACAATCCCAACCAAAAAATCACAAGTCTTCTCAACCGCTGAAGATAATCAGACCGCAGTTGACATCCACGTTGTGCAAGGTGAACGTGAATTTGCTCAAGACAATAAAACACTTGGTCGATTCCGCCTTGAAGGCATCCAATCGGCGGCTCGCGGTGTTCCACAAATTGAAGTGATTTTTGATATCGATGCAAACGGCATTGTTCATGTCACCGCAAAAGACAAAGGAACTGGCAAAGAACAACGCGTCTCTTTAACCAATGCATCAGGCCTTTCAAAAGATGAAATTGATCAACGTGTCAAAGAAGCGCAACAGCATGAAGCAGAAGATAAAAAGAAACGTGAAGCAATTGACAAAAAAAATCAACTTGATGGCTTCATTACAACCATTGAAAAAAATCTTGCTGAAAACAAAGAAAAGCTTCCGATCACTGAAGTAAATAATGTCGAAAAAGCGCTTGAAGCAGCGAAAACAACATTAAAAGAAAAAGAAAATGACGCTGATGCTCTTCAAAAAGCACATGATGAATTAATGCAAGCATCACATAAACTTGCTGAAATCATGTACAGCTCAGTCAAACCTGAAGATCAAGAAACAACCGACACCAAAGAATCAGACAAGAATGATCAAGGACCCATCGATACTCAATACGAATAATCGAGATCAATAAGCAATAAAAATGATGGCGGCATTTTTAGCCGCCATCATTTTTATTATAAACTATAAGCCAAATTTTTTAAAAACTTGCATTAAAAATAATATCCTTCTTACACTTAATCCTATAGTTGTCTTGTACTTAAATCTCAAAAGGGAGAATATTATGGAATTCAAAAATATACTTGGATTACTGCTTGCAACATTCATTGGTGCATCATTTGTTGGCTGCGGCAAACAAGAATGTGACAAAAAAGAAAAAGGTAAAAAATCAGAAGTAAAAAAAGAAAAAAAAGCATCGCATAAAAAACAGAGCAAAAAATGCAAAGTCTGTGGCATGAAGAACTGTGAATGCTCAAAAAAGAACTAATTTTTTAGATTTACATAGCATGTGAGGGAAGGATGAGAAATCACCCTTCCCTCTTTTTTAAACTACTTTAATTGATTCTTCCAGGCAAAAATTCATTTGCCAACCCGCTTCTTTTTTGCTATGATAGACAAAAATAATATATTGCTCATTAGAACATAGTACAAAGGATTTAATAATGAAAGCAGCATTTTTAACTAAAGAAACAATCATGCTACACGGTGTTGTTGACCGTAATTTTGCAGAATTTAACGTCGGTGATACTATTGAAGTAGCTCAAATTGTTAAAGAAGGCGACAAAGAACGAATTCAATTATTTACTGGTGATGTTATTGGCATTCACAACAATGGTATCTCAAGCACTTTCACGGTGCGTAAAATTGGTGCTAATAATATTGGTGTTGAAAGAATTTTTCCTTTTCATGCGCCCGTCATTCAAGGTATCTCTCTCGTCAAACAAGGCCGTGTACGCCGCGCTAAACTTTATTATGTTCGTGATCGTATCGGTAAAGCTGCACGTATTAAAGAAAAAGTTTTAACAAAAGTACAAAAAGAAGCGCTTGCTGCAAAAAAAGCTGCTAAAGCTGCTGCAAAATAAGTACTATACTTTTTATAAAAAACAGGGTG
>CAZZPM010000034.1:0-1915 GCA_964655535.1 uncultured Pseudomonadota bacterium | reverse complement strand
GTTTTAAACAAAATGTTTTTATAGTTTTTTTCTTGCTCTGTTTTTTTTCTTTCATTGGGTGCTCACAAAAAAAATCGATCTCCAATCATCATACCGCAGCAATTGAACAAAGCTTAGATCAAACTGGTAGTATTGATCTAATGCCTGCAGAAAATATATATACTTCAGAAAAAATTTCTGATCCCAATGAAATACAACTTACGCAATTACTCGGTGTTCCACTCCCAATCGGATTCAAACTTCATAAAAATCTACCCACTTGTATGGCAGAAATTTCGGCCCAACTATCATATTCCCCCTTTGATTATCAACAACAAAACAAGACACTTTTATTTCCTTTTTCTGAAAAATCTCTCTGCGGGGCTCAACAAAATAATCAAAACTGTTTTACCGCCCAAGGTGTCGGCAATAACAAAGAACTTTTTTTTATATTTCAAAAATTGCTTGCTCAAAGCGGTTGGAATATTACCTACGAACATCTCAATCAGATTGGAATTATCAAAGCAAAAAAAGCATCTCAAAAAGTCTGCTTGATCATACGCACGCATGATATATACAAAGAACAAAATATTCTTCATTATATTATTCAATAAAAAGAAAGGAATTATTCATGCAAAAAAAAATTTCTATTGCGAGCATGATGCTCATCGCTCTTTTCTCAGGCATTATTTTTTGGAATCAAAAAAACCATACTCCTTCAATTGCGCCAGGAATTATTATCCTCATTAATGGCCCTTCTACAAGCGGCAAATCAAGTCTCAAAAAAGAATTACAAAAATTATATCCAACACCTTATTTAAATCTCGGTATCGATACACTTTTTGTTGGCGTACTTCCCGAACGATTTGTCACCGGCCCCAAACTTGATCATGACATTGATCATGCAAACGTGATGGAAGGTAAAGTTTCACATGATGCAGAGGGACATCGACTGTTTACTCTCAACATTGGTAACACAGGAAACAAGGTAATTAAAGGCATGCACCAATCAATTGCTGCATATGCCAAAACAGGCAATAATTGCATTGTCGATTATATTCTGTATCAAGATGAATGGCTTACCGATCTTTGCACGCAATTAAAAAACTACAAAGTTTACACCGTTGGCATCGATGCACCACTTAAAATTCTTGAAGCCCGAGAAAAATCACGCGGATTTACTTTTGTTGAAGGGCATGTCAGAAGTCATCATGAAAGTGTACATACACTGTTCAAACAACATCATGGCTATGACCTCATCGTTAATACACATGAACTCTCAGCCCAAGAAGCTGCCAAAACAATTTACCATTTTATTGCATCAACAAAATCACCACTCGGCTTTCAACGCCTCTGCAAAGCACTTTCTTCGCAAATCGCATTTGACAAACAATTTTAAATGATGCTACACTCTGCCCAAGAATAATCAATGTCGAAGTGGTGAAATTGGTAGACACGCTAGATTCAGAGTCTAGTCCAAGTAATTGGGTAGGGGTTCAACTCCCCTCTTCGGCACCAACCTTCGCTCTTTCAGAGCTTCGGTTGGCACGGCCAGTATATTTTGGAATAAATTTTACAATTAAAATAGATAATGTGCGAAGGTTGCCCTTCGAAGCTTTAGCGTAGTAGGGCTTGTATGAATTTCAATTTACCTTCGCTCTTTCAGAGCTTCGGTTGGCACGGCCAGTATATTTTGGAATAAATTTTACAATTAAAATAGATAATGTGCGAAGGTTGCCCTTCGAAGCTTTAGCGTAGTAGGGCTTGTATAAATTTCAATTTACCTTCGCTCTTTCAGAGCTTCGGTTGGCACGGCCAGTCCCTCGACGGTGTTCTACAAAGTTTTGAAGTGGGGCCCATATCTTGAGCACAAAATTAAAGCGCATTTTCAACTCTGAAGTGCAACAAATGCACAATTAGTAAAGTACTCCAGTGG
>CAZZPM010000033.1:0-9522 GCA_964655535.1 uncultured Pseudomonadota bacterium | reverse complement strand
GGTGTTTCCATATCGAGTGGTGTACCGATTGAGAAAAAAGAATTATCCGGTTTTTCAGATCCAAAGATGCTATTAATTTCTGCAGCGTTTGATTCATAGACAGGTGAGAAATGTGAAGGAATTGTTTTAACGGGAAGTCGTTGTTGTTGATGATTGAGCATGATCATGGGGCGCAGCTTGACATGAACATAGACATCCTTTGTTTTAAGTGTCTTGGTAAACAATGCATCGTCTGAAGTTGGTGGAAATAATAAAATATCAGGATGTGTAGCAAGCAATTGAATATCAGTGATTAAAGAAAAAAAAGTGTACTGTTCACCTTTAACCGAAATAAATTTTCCTGCTTTGACTTCTTCAAGTGCTCGGCCTGTCGCAAGGCGCATCGTGAGTCCTTCGGTCAATGAGCCTGAAACAATAGTTCCTATTTCATGCATTATTTTTTCCCCCGCGTGCTTCATTAATTTTAAAAATCAATAATGAAATTGCAGCAGGAGTCATGCCGGGAATCAGTTCAGCTTGAGCAATATTTTTTGGTTGCAGTCGTTTTAATTTTTGTTGTAATTCAATGCTTAATCCTGAAATTTCTGAAAAATCAAATGTTGCGGGAAAAATAAGTTGTTGATATTTCATCGCTTTTGCAACTTCTTTCTGTTCTTTTTGGATGTAGCCATCATAGCGAATTTCAGCATGAATTGAAAGTAACATGCGTGGTGTGATGCGATTGAAAAGAATATTTTTTTGCATCAGTGCTTCAGATAATAAAAGATGGCATTGTTTTTGCGTTGTTGCATCAAAATCAAAACGATGAAATGTTTGAAATAAGGTGCCGAGTTTATTCTTTCTTATTAAAGTAACACTCGCATCAATAATTGCTTGATCAGTTTCAAATTGATCATAGGTTTTTTTATCGATTAATTGTAATGCTTCTGCGTAGGGCATGAGTCGTGCAAAGACATTATCTTGGCGGAGTAAAAGTCGACGTTCGGCACGTGATGTAAACATGCGGTAGGGCTCATCAACACCTAAAGTAATTAAATCATTGATCATGACACCGATGTAACTTTCAGTTCGCGAAAGAATAAATGGCTCTTTTTTTTGGCATAAGAGTGCAGCGTTAATTCCTGCAATGAGTCCTTGTCCTGCTGCTTCTTCGTAACCAGTTGTTCCATTGATTTGGCCAGCACAAAAAAGTCCTTTAATTTTTTTAGTTTCAAGTGTTGCTTTTAAGGCGGTCGGTTGTAAAAAATCATATTCAACCGCGTAGCCTGGTTTGGTAATAATAGCTTTTTCAAAGCCGGCAATGCTTCTAATGTATTGTTCTTGAATATCAAGCGGGAGTGAGGTTGAAATACCGGCCGGATAGACTTCAGTGAAGTCACCGCCTTCAGGTTCTACAAAAATATGATGTGCGGTTCGATCAGCAAAGCGACCAATTTTGTCTTCAATGGACGGGCAATAGCGTGGCCCAATTCCCTTGATGTTGCCGCTGTACATTGCTGATTTCGACAAGTTGTTACGAATAATTTCATGTGTTTTTTCATTAGTTGTTGTAATATAGCAAGGGACTTTTTCATTAACTTCGCATGATTCATACGCGTATAAACTATCAAGAGGCATCGCTTCTTGTTTTTCCATTTTGTTAAAATCAAGGCTTGATTTAAGAAGTCGTGGAGGAGTACCTGTTTTAAGGCGTCCTAACTCTGTTCCTAAAATAGCTGCCAGTGAAGTCGAAAGATCGTTTGCAGGAGCTTGATCAACGCGTCCACCGGGCGATTGTGAAAGGCCGATGTGGATGACGCCCTTTAAAAAAGTTCCTGTCGTGATGATTACTGCATGAGCATGCCACTGCTTGTCATCAATGGTTTTAACACCCGTAATTTTTTGTTCTTTTTGATTGATTAAAAGCTCAGCTGCGCTGTTTTCAATAATGGTCAAATTTTCAAGACTTGAAAGGGTCAACTCAGCTTTTTTTTGATAGGCGTACTTATCAATTTGAAGTCGTAGCCCTTGAACTGCAGGTCCTTTTGATGTATTAAGCATGCGTGCTGAAAGATAGGTATCATGACATAATTGAGGCATGAGTCCGCCAAGAGCGCTTACTTCATAGACGATGTGTCCTTTGCCTAGGCCGCCAACTGAAGGATTACAAGGCATTGATCCAATGCTCTGTTTGCTTTGAGTGATGAGAGCTGTTTTTTGGCCCATTTTTGAAGCTGCATATGCAGCTTCAATGCCGGCATGGCCGCCACCAATGATGATAATATCGAATTTATTTTTCATGATTAAATCTATGCTTTGTTATATTATTATTTATTAATATACATTGTATATCATCGAATTTAAAGAGAGTCAAAATTGCGATTGAATCTTCATATTTAGATTCGATAAATGAGCTTTTTAGTAAAGATTTTAAATGAAAAAAATTATTTGATAGATATTAATTTTTATTTTGTATTAGCCTGACGTGAAGGTTTATTTTTTAGGTCAAAAAAAGGGGAATGTATGATGATCTCAACAAGGCATATAGTTTGTGGATTGCTTTTGTTATGCAATGCAAATCTACTTAGAGCAGCAAAAAATCCAACAAGAACAAGCTTGTATGGTTTAGGCAATATTTTAAAAAAAAATGAAAAAAAACCGCTTACAATTGTTAAAGCTGTTTATGGAACAGGGGCTGATAAACAATCAGTTGATGTGACGGCATTATTAGCAAGAAAAGCGGTACAAGGGGTTTTGTATATTCCACAAAACATGAAAACTGCCTTTAAGGTTGATCCTGCTCCTGAAAAAGCAAAAAATTTAGACATTATTTTTGCTACAGCAGATCAAAAAACATATGCTATAACCGTTGATGAAGCATGGCAAGTACCTGCTTGGTATAATTTTGCACATGATGAAACAGCACAAGTGATGGTTGTTCGTGATCCTTATTTGCAAGCAAAAAAATGTTCACTTGATGATTTAATGGTTATTTTAGAAGCAAATAATAAAAAGCCTTTTAAAGTTATTAATGGGCAATACGGTAAGTTGAATACACAAAAGACCGTTGATATTACACGAAATTTAGATTTATATGCACGGACAGGAATATTCATGCTTCCTGAAAATGGTGTTGATTTTTGTCAAAAAGATCCAGCTCCTGAGGCAGATAAAAAAATACAGATTATTTTTGAAATTACTGATCAATGGTATCAAGTGCAAGTTTCAGATCAATGGACAATACCAAATACAAGAGCACTTGAAGAGCGTGTTATGACAGATGATAATATTAAGGCAAGACGAAATTTATTAGTGACACGAGCGGTAACACATAATATTACTTTTTTAAAAGCATTTCAACCAGGACATATGAATAGGTTGAAAAATATATTGCAAAATAATAATAATGTTCCATTTGTTATCGTTAATGCATTTGTTACTCAACCATATTTTGAAACCATGATACAATATGATATAACTGCAGCATTACAAGTTCAAGCAGATGCTGGTTTATTATGTCTGCCTCAAAATCTTCGTGCTTTTATTGGAGATCAAGGAACATTGCCTTATATGTATGTTGCTAAAATTCTTTTTATCATGAATGGAACGACCTATAATCTTTGTTATCGTAATGCTTTTCTTTCAGTTCCGACTGAACAGCATCAAACACAGTTTAATAATATGATGACAGACATTGCTCCTTATATTCATCTTCCATAAATTTTATATGTTTTTATAAAACTTTTCGGGGCTTGCTTCCTTGAGCTGGCCCCACAATTCCCTCTTTTTCTAGTTTGTCGATAATTCGTGCGGAGCGATTAAAGCCGATTCTATATTGTCGTTGCAGCATTGAAATTGAAATCTCTTGGGCGGTGCTTAACATGAGTTTAATCGTTTCGTATAAAGGATCATGCATCTCATCTATGTGAACATCATGATCAATTGAAGCTTCTTCAAGATGAATGTAAGTCGGTGATCCGTATTTTCTGACGCGTTCAGCGAGTGTAATAATTTCTTTATTTGATAAAAAAGCACCATGTAATCGTTGAAGCGTTGTTGATGTTGCGTGTAAAAAAAGCAGATCGCCTTTGCCCAATAATTTGTCTGCCCCCATTTGATCCAGAATTGTTCGTGAATCAATTTTTGAAGTAACGCGATATGCAATGCGGCTGGGGAAATTAACTTTGATTAGTCCGGTGATTACATCAACTGAAGGCCTTTGCGTGGCAACAATGAGAAAAATTCCTGCAGCGCGAGCCATCTGTGCAAGGCGTGCAAGCTCGAGTTCAATCTCTTTTCCAGCGACCATCATGAGATCTGCAAGTTCGTCAATTAAAAGAACAATGAAGGGCATCTCAGTTTTTGTTGTGGGATTTATTATATGAAAATCGGAAATGTTGCGAACGTTATTTTTTGAAAGAATAATATAACGTCGCTCCATCTCTTTAACGAGCCATGAGAGTGCACCAATTGCTTTGGGTGCATCGTTGATGAGAGGAAAAAGAAGATGAGGAATATCATTGTAGTAGCTAAATTCAAGTCGTTTGGGATCAATCATAATTAATTTTATCTCTTCTGGTCTATGCAGCGCGATGATGCTGGCAAGAATAGAGTGCATCCCAACCGATTTTCCTGATCCTGTTGATCCAGCGATTAAAAGATGAGGCATGCTGATCAGGTCAATGATTGCTGGTTTGCCCATGGTGTCAACGCCGATGACAAGAGGAATCTGTTGTGTCGAAAAATCAAGCTCTTGATTTCTGATAATGTTGCCAAAAAAAACCGTTTCACGTTGATGATGTGCAATTTCAAAGCCGACGACACTTTTGCCGGGAATCGGGGCAATGATGCGCATGCTTGGCGCTTTGAGTTTAAGGGCAAGATCGTTTTCAAGCCCAATAATTTTACTAATTTTACTGCCCAAGTCAGGAGCATATTCAAAGAGGGCAACGACGGGCCCATTATAAATGTTTTCAATTTTTCCATAGATGCCAAAAAAAGCTAGTGTATCGGTTAAAATAGTTCCTAAATCTTCAAGTTCTGCTTGATTATTAAGCGCTGTTGTTTTTGTGGTTACAAAGCAATCAAGTAAAGAATAGTTTGATGTTGAAAATGAGAAAAAAGATTTTTTTGCAGGCCGTTTGATGGGACTTTTTTCTGTTTTTTGATTGCCCATTTCTTTTTTCGTTTCAGATGAAAAAAAGTATGAAAAAATTTGCTGTATTATTTTTTTACAACCATAAAAACCAAATCGTAATGAGTATTGAAGAAAAAATAAAAATATTTTGATGCTGCTTGTTATACTGTTTAAAAAAGAATAATTAAACAATTTAAACAGCGCGATACTTGCAACAACAACTGCTATGCATGATTGAAGGAAGGGCGCTACAAATCCGGTTAATCGTTCTATTATCTGTTGATTGATTCTGCCATATTCTTGAATTAACAATGCACAAGGATCTTCGGAGCAAAGAATGACGAGCGCAATGAAAAAAAATATAGCATAGCAAATGCTTTTTTTCGTCTGTTGTTTGCTTAAAATAAGAATAATACAACTCCAAATTAGTGCTAAAAAAAGATAACTAAATGATCCGAATAAAAACCAGAGCGATAATGAAATTCGTTCAAAAAAATGTCCTAAGGGAGAGGGAAATACTGTTTGGTCAGAGAAGTTAAGCCAGACTGATTCTGTTGGATTAAAAAAAAGTATGCTGATGCTACTCAAGCAAAGCATACAAAACGAAAATCCATAGATTACAGAGGCGCTGATTCGATCGAATAAAAAAATATATACATTTTTTTTTGACATAAAAACCTCAAAGTTCGTAGACTTTTAGATTGATTTTAATTCATTTTAGATTTAATGTTTATCTAAAACTGATCAGTATTTCAAGCAAATTAAAGGAGTTTTGATGAAGCAACATTTTTATAGGGGTTTTGCCCGTTATGCTGTTATTTTTTTCTACTGTTTTCTTTCTTTAGCATTCGCACAAACAAATAAAACACATATTACTTTACAACATCAACGTCCGCGTCGTGCGATGCTTGCAGCGTATAGTGATGTTTGGATGTTAAAATCTGAAGATCGACTTGATGGAAGTATTTTGGGAACCGGTTTTTTTTATAATGGTTTGAATGGCAAAGATTTGGGGCAAGCGCTTGGTATTAACAATACTTCAGTGATTACGATAAAACCAAATTCTGTTGAGGGTGTTAATAGTCAATTTTTGATTCGGACTCCGACAACAGCGCCGACTTCTGAATTGACGTTCGATCTTGCGTGTCAGGTAAAACGTGCAGGAGTGATGCTGAGTTATTTTCAACGACTTGATGGGGTTGAAGAGGGTTTTTATACCTCATTTCATATGCCGATTGTTGTCGATCATCGACAGATTAAAATGTCAGTTTTACATCAAGTGATTGATGAAAATGGCAAACAAGGGATTGTTGATTATTTAGCTGGAAAAGAAGGTAAGCGTCTTGCAACCAATCTTGCAGAGCCACTTTCGTTTGGTAAAATTCTTCCAGGACATCATTTTACGCATGGTATTGCTGATTTAGAATGGGTGTTGGGCTATAATTTTTTGTATGATTCTCCCCATCATTTGGGGCTTGATTTTACCGTTATTTTTCCGACAGGAACCCATGAAACGGCTGAGAAATTATTTGAACCGGTTGTTGGCTCACGTCACTATGCTCTTGGTTTGGGCCTCAGTGGTTATGGTCGTATGATTCATAGTAAAAAACATCGATTGTATGGATATTTTGATGTAACTGGCTATTGGGTGATGAAAGGCTTTGAAACAAGAACTTTGGGTGTTAAAGAGCGTCCATTTGGGCAGTATTATTTGTGTGGCAAACAAGAAGGCCGTGGAACGACTGATATTGCTTTTTTGCCAGCATCACAAATTTTGACTAGAGAAGTTAAAGTGAATGGTTTGTATGTAGTTGAGGGCGCGGTAGGGTTTGCGTATGGTTATTGTGGTTTTACGTTTGATTGTGGCTATAATTTGTATAGTCGAGCTAAAGAAAAAATTTCGCTTAAAGATGATTGGATAGACAATGAATATATGATTCCAAATCCAGATAAAAAAAGTAATGATCCGATACCCAATGTTGATATTTATTTACCACTTAATAAAGATGTTCTTGATTTTGAAGCAGCGACATCTGAAGAGCAATTAACGCATTCATTGTATGCTTGTTTTTCACACACTTCTTTTGAATCCGATTATCCGCTGACGCTTGCAGGGGGAGCATTGTATGAGCATGCACATAATCCACAAAATGAGCTCAGTGGCTACTTAATTTTCTTTAAAGTGGGGGTCAGTTTTTAATGCGGATCGATTATCAGATTTTTAAAACATTGTTTGCAGAAGCTGTATTTGTTCAAGAGTCATTGGATATTTGGTTTGCGGAGCATCAAGGCATTGATCTTGACCCTGTTGTTGATTCACGAAGCATTGCAAAGGCTTCTCTGTTTTTTGCTTTGCAGGGAGCATCAATTGATGGACATAATTTTTTAGTTGAAGCGATTGATCGTGGAGCGTTAGTTTTAGTGCTTGATCATAATAAACGATTGTTCTTTGATCAATTGGATGAAGCAATTAAAAAAAAAGTTTTAGCGATTTTAGTTGATGATGTTCAAGCGACGCTTATTACTACGGCTATGCTTTGGCGTTCATTATTTCAGATTCCTGTGATTGGTATTACGGGATCAATGGGTAAAACAACGACCAAAGAGATTTTGAAATATATTTTAGTGCAGAGCGGCAAAAAAGTTCTTGCAAATCAAGGAAATCAAAATAGTTTGATCGGTGTTTCATTGACGGCATTACGATTGAATAAAGAACATGAGATTGCAATTTTTGAAATGGGAATTAATGCCTGTGGTGAAATGGATGAATTGGTTGCTATCGTGCGGCCTACGGCCGGTATGATCACCACAATTGCACATGCGCACACCGAAGGATTGTATGATTTTAAAACGATTGTTCGTGAAAAAGAAAAAATATTTTCATTGATGAGGCCTGATGCCATTAAAATAGTGGGCAGTGCGGCGTATGTTTTTTTATCAGATCAATTGAAAAGTGAAGTGATCGCGTTTGGAACAAGTCCTGATGCAGACATTTGGTTTGAAGAAATTATGTTTGAGCCAAAAAAAATAATTATTCATGGCCTTGGATCGATGATGATCTGGGAGCACATTGAATTTCATTCAGGTCGTTTATATAATCGTTTGCAAGCTGCTGCTTTTGCGATAGCCTTGGGAGGCATTATTGATGATGCTTTGTTAGCAGCATTTACATGGCAAGATAGTATTGGTCGATTTGAACAAAAAAAAATGAGTGATGATCGAGGATATTTAATTGATGATGCGTGTAATGCAAATCCAGAAAGTATGATCGTTGCACTTGAAGCGTTTGATCGTATGCAGTCTAAAGAAGACAAAATTGCTGTTTTGGGGCCTATGTACGAATTAGGTGCACATGCAGAAAAGGGACATGATCAAGTTGTAAAAAAAATAAAAACATTATCATCAATTAAAATTTGTATTTTTGTAGGAGATCAGTTTCAGCGTGAGCAATTAATAGTCGATACAAAAATAAAATGTTTATTTGTCAAAGAGGTTGATCAAGCAGAGCAATTGTTAATACAATTATTGCAGTATAAAAAGAGTAGAGTCCTTTTAAAATCATCAAAATCGGTAGGACTTTCAAAGATGGCTCAAAAATTATTATAAACATTTCATTTTGTAATTTTTTTTATTTTACATTCATAGTTGTCTCATGATTAAAAAAGTAGTAAGGTTAAAATAAAAGGGTAAGCGATACTGTAAGAAGGTTTCGCTTGTATAAAATCCATCACCAAAAGGAAGGAGGGGATTGTGGCAGATTTCAATAATAATGCAGATTCTGCAGCTGTATTACACAATGAAAAACTTATGATGGAACAGCTGGTGGCACTTCCACAGCGTATTTTAAAACATCATGAAATAGATAATTTAGCTGATATCGTTCTTCATTCATTATCACATAATCATTGTTTTGGCTTAAAACGAGCGACGTACTTAATGGATAATCCTGACTTTGATCATTTAAAAGGTGTTTCCAGTTTTACCAAAGAAGAGTGTTCGCTTCATAAAGATGATGTGTGGCAAAGTCCAGAATCATTTAATCAAGACATGTTAAGTGCTGAATATCATAATAAAATTCGAGGGTATTTAAAAAATAGCCTTAAGAAAAAAGATATTGATTTACACAATGCACAGGACATTAAAGATTTAGGGCATGATTTAGGGATGGAAAATCCTTCATTTCATTGTTGGCACATGAAGCACGGAAATCATGGACTTTTAATTTTTGAAAAAGAGAAGCAACTTGATTTGTGGCAGAATTATTTGCTTAATAATTTTTCTGCTCTTTTAAGCATGTGTGCTCATTAATTATTTGAAAATTTCTTTTTTTTATCAAGAATTTTGCTTCTGTATAGATTCTTTTTCTATCCTTTTTTATCAATTTTTTTTAAAAAAAATCATATAAA
>CAZZPM010000032.1:0-9633 GCA_964655535.1 uncultured Pseudomonadota bacterium | reverse complement strand
CTGGTGGAGAGAGAGGGATTCGAACCCTCGATCCGGATTTCTCCAGATACCTGCTTAGCAGGCAGGTGCTTTCAGCCACTCAGCCATCTCTCCGCAGAATTTTTCAATCAATCGTTGTTCAAGAAAAACAGACGATTATGTTACTTGTAAGTATTTGTTCTGAACGCGCAATTTGCCTGAGAATTTTGCGTGTTGGCTGGTTGGCCTGCCGGCAGTAGCTCCATGGGAGCGAAGGCTGGTGCGCCCAAGAGGAGTCGAACCTCTAACCGCCAGATTCGTAGTCTGGTACTCTATCCAATTGAGCTATGGGCGCGCATAATCTATTCCTTAAAAGTCTCTTTATGTTATCTTGGTTCTTTGTAAGTGTCAAATTTTATGGTTGTTTTTTTTGAAAGTTTTTTATGAAGATCAATTTATCAGTAAAAGTGACTCCCAATGCATCGCGTGAACGTATTTTGTATGATGAGCAAGGCATGATAAAAATATACGTCATGGCCCCAGCAGTTGATGGTAAAGCGAATGCGGCAGTGATTGCTCTGTGTGCTAAAAAGTTAGGGATCGCTAAAAAAAATATCAGTATTCAAGAGGGAGAAAAAGGGAGATTCAAAATAATATCAATTGAATCTCCCTTTGAAGAGGACTTGTTATTTAAGCGGTTGGGGCTTGAAGTTCAAACAACCTTTTTATAATTTTACCAGGCATAATTCATGCTGAGATGAAATTCTGAAGCGCTTTCCCCAGCTTTTTTATTACGATCAAGTTTATAGCCCCAATCGATTTTTGCAGGAACGGGTTGAACAAGATTAAGTCCAAATCCGACTGAGTGGCGCATAGTGAAGTTATTACGTTTAATTAATCCTAAATCTTCTGGTACAATACCATCAGTTACGGTATCCCAGCCCGCACCTGCATCATAAAAGAAATGTCCTTTCATGGAATAGTCAGGTACGAGAGGAAAAATAAGTTCAGCATTAAATTGTAATGCTTTTTTGCTGCCGAGTGGCGCTTCAGTCAATGACCATGCTGGCCCAATGCCGCCCCATAAAAAGCCTCTAACGGTTCCTTGTCCACCCATTTGAAAGAGTTCTTTGTAAGGAATTTTTTTATCACTTTCAAATTTATCAATAAATCCGCCTCGTCCATGAAGCATTAACACGAGTGAATCGGGTCCAATGATTGGTGTGTACCAACTTCCTTCAACTTCACATTTATAAAAGCTGAATGTCTGGTTTACAAAAGGAAAAACACATTTGGTAACCAATTCAAGTTTGTATCCTTGGTTTGGATAAATTTTATGATTACGGGTATCTTTGGCAAGGGTGAATGAGAACCAATTAATAGTTCCTTCAATAAAGCGTCCATTTACAATTGGTTGTAAAAGTTTAGCATTCATTCCTTCAACAACAAGATTCTGTTTGTTGTACGAAACATGTTCAGTGCCGATTTCGGTATACCATTGTAATTTAGGATCGATCCAGTCAAGTGCAGAACCGATTTGTGTCGAGATTCCCCAGAGTTTTTCTCGTGGTTGATTTTGAAGATAACTCCATTGTTGGTATTCATCTCGTTTAATATAGATTGAAGCACCGAGTGAAATTTTGCTGTCTAAAAAGTAGGGATCAAAGGTTCTTAATTCTGCACGTTGAAAACTTTTTGGTGATGCTTGAATGATGGCACTTGCATCAAAACCGAGTCCTGCAATATTTGCTTTGCCAAGATCAAGTCCGAATTTAAGACTTTCATCGGCAGATGATCGATCGGCCCCATAAGTCATGTTAAAATTTAAATGTCCTGTTTTTGCTTCATGCACTGAAAGTTCAAGATCAGCAAGTGTTTCGGTAACTTTATTAATTTTCCAGTTGACTGATCCGCGTTCAAAGTAACTTAAATATTCAACATTCATTTTTGATTCTTGAAGCTTGCGGCTGGTGATAAGATCGCCTTCTTCAAAAGTAACTTGGCGACGAATAACTTTATCACGTGTAATTTTATTGCCGACGATGTTAACGTTGTTGACAAATAATTTATTTGATTTTTCAACAACAAAATTAATATCAACAAGGTTTTGATCTTCAAGTGGTTTTAATTGTGGATAGACATCGGCAAAAATATAACCATATTCACCTAATCGATCTTTAAGGTGATTGATTGAATCAACCACTTTGGTGCGTGAATAAAGATCACCTTCTTCAAAGGCAAGCTCTTTTTTTAGTTCATGTTCATCAAATTCATCATCATGGCATTCGACTGAAAGATATCGAATTTTAAAGCGATGATCTTCTTTAATGTAAAAGGTGACATCGCGTTGTTTGTCGTTGACAGGCGTAATATCAACGCCGGTCACTTTGGCCATTAAAAAACCTTGATCTTGATAAAAATATTCAATGCGATGTTTATCTTGTTCAAGCATAATTTCATCGATTTTACCTGAGTCATCAGTGCTACTTAAGATCCATTGTGGACGAGTGAATATGAGATTACAGAATGCATAAAAAGGAACTTGATCTGCACCATGAAAATTAACTTTTCTGATTTTAACTTGAATTCCTTCATCCACGGTAAAAACACCTAATTTTTTTTGAGGGTTTTCGGGATCAGGAATAATTTCTGTGTTGACATGAACATTTAAATATTGCGCTTCGCGATATAATTTTTTTAGATCATGAGCGATGCGAATCATTTTTTCAGTATCAAATCGATCATTTTCGTTGAGATGTAATTTTTCAAGCAGATTGTTTTTTTCAAAATGATTAACTCCTTTGAAAACAAAATCATCGATTGGTGCATATTCTTCAAGTGTTATAATGAGATTTGTTTCTTCATTTGAAATTGGTTCTTCATTAATGCTGATCTGACTAAAAATGCCCAGATTATAGAGTTGATTAATCGCTTGTTGTGAAAGGCTTTTATCAAAAGGTTTTCCTATATCATAAGGAATTCTGTTTTTGATAGCAGCTTCATCGATGCTTTTTGATCCTTGAATAATAATATTCTTAATCAAGGGAGCGTTTGTAGAAGAAGCATAGACAGAGATGGTATGTAATGAAAAACAGCTTAGTAACACGAAGAGAAGTGGTGATCTTTTTTTAAGAATCTTTTTTTTGTACATCATGTAAATCTCTTTCCTTTTTTTTTAATTGAGCAACCAATATTTTTCAAAGGTATTCTTGAGCTCTATGATACCCTTGATATTGATGATTATCAAGGTCGGTTATAATAATTTTTTATGCTTTGATATCCGACGCTTGAAAGAATAATAAAAAAAGGCTCGACAAGCATGCGTAAACGACCGCATCCATCAGCTCCCGTGATGCCCCAAAAATATCCTGTTGGAATGATTAAAAACCAGAATCCACACCAATCTTTTTGTATGATTATTTGATAGATTCCAATGAGTGCAAAAAATATGCAGATCAGTCGAATAATAAGTTCAAAGATGCCTAAAAAAATAAGAAAATAAGAATCTGTTTTGTAGACAAGGTATTGCATAATTTTTTGATAGAGTGTTCCTGAAAATTTAAAAAAAGAACATTCTCCTCCTTTTATCTCAGTCGAAAGTAGAACTTTGAGATGATTAGTGTAAAGCCCCATGAGTGTTTTGAGCATCTGAGTTATCCAGACTTGTACTGCTGCTACGGGATGGGTGAGCACGGTTTGTATGCAAAGATTTTGAATTTGATTAAATGCATGAGGATCAGCATAATTTTGAATAGGATATTGTTCATGTAATCTTTTTTGTTCTTCGTCAAAAGAAGTACCAGAAATGTTTGCTTGTAGGTGCGGCAGAAAAAAATAATAGAGATTTACTTTATCAACTGATTTTAAATAATGGTATCCAAATATGCGATAATGGCAGTGCATAAAGATGAGTGGCAACAGTGCGAAGCTGCAAGCAAAAATAAATATTGATTTAATTTTGGTGTTCATTTTTTTTTTATTCTGTAATAAAAAACTGATGATCCAAAAAGGAATCAAATATAAAATTGATGGTTTGATGAGCATTGAAAAACCAAAAATAATAGCAGCAAAAAAGAATAAAATATTGTTTGGTTTTTTGACATGATAATTTTTGAGTAATAAAAAAAATCCAAGGGTGATCAAAAAAACCATGAGCGTTTCAGTTAAAAAAAAGTGTGGATATATCATATATCCCAGATTGATGCTGGCAAGCCAGATCGTTACTTTTTTTGATGCAGAGGTAAAATATCCTGCACTTGCATATAATAATAAAATTGAACAGCAGGCAAGTATAATTTGTGCAATGATAATTATGTAGTTACTGTTATAAAACATGCGAAAAAAAGACATAAAAAATGGATATCCAAGTCCAAACCACGTTGAAAGTTTTGCTGGTGCATCATAAAAAGATCCTGTTTTTTCATAGGTTTTGAGTAGATGAAAATAGGCTAAAGAATCATTTTCAAGGCGTGATGAAAAAGCTGGAATAAAAAACCAGATTAAAGCAGAACCACTGAGATAAAAAATGAGAGGATAGATCCAATAATATTGTTTATTGTTGCTTTGATTCATGATAGGTCTGTTCAGTGTTTACGAGCCATAAATTATCTTTTGATGCAGTTCCTGCAACAAGGTTGTCAACGAGGGTCATAGCGGTCAGCATTGCATGATCTTGATTATTATATTTATGCATGCCGTTTCGGCCGATGAGATATAAGTTCTTGATTCGATTTAAATATTGTTTGATTGTATCAAAATGTGCATAGCTACCAAAATATGCGGGATACGCTTTTGGAGATCTGATTACGGTTCCATCACAAACATGTTCTGCAGCGATTAGTCCTATTTTTTCTAATTCTTGAGCAGCAAAAAGAATAAATTTTTCATCATTCATATTCCATAATTCATCACCTTCGTTGCAAAAATATTCAAGGCCAACCCAGGTTTTAAGGTGATCAGCTGCCATGTAAGGAGACCAATTGTTAAAAATTTGAAGTCGTCCTACTTTGACATCATTTTCTTGGATATAGATCCAATTATCTTTCATAGTAAAGTGAGAAAGTTTTGCTTGCATTTCGCTGTTGTTGCTGTCAAGCAATAATCCGACGGTGATGAAATCACGATAGGTTAAATTTGATGCAACATCACTCACAACTTCAGGAATTGCAAAGCCATGAAGATTATGGACAAGATCTTTGATTGGCATCGTTGAAATACAGAGATCAGCATTAAAAGTAACGGTGCTGTTATTTTTTTTATCGAGCGCAATGACTGAAGTGATTGCTTGTCCATTTCCTTGAATGGCAACTACTTCATGATCAGTATATATAATGCCGCCTTTTTTTTTTACTTCTTCTGCTACATGTTCCCACATCTGGCCTGGGCCAAATTTAGGATATAAAAATTGTTCAATGAGGCTTGTTTCAACTTCTTTTTGGGAAAGGGAACTGCTTTTGGTGAATAATTTTTTCCATGCATCTTTGAGTGCAGCTGCTATGGAAACGCCTTTAACTCGTTGAGCACCCCATTCAGGTTTAATAGCATTGCAAGGAACTCCCCAGACTTTTTGTGTATAATCTTTGAAGAATGTTTTATATAATTCTTTGCCAAATCGATTGATAAAAAAATCTTCAAGACTTTTTTCTTTTTTGATCGGTTTAATACAGATTTTAAGATAACTGCTGATAATGCGCAGCATGCGAAAAAAACCAAGATTGGTGATGGTGCGTAAGCTTATTGAAATAGGGTAATCGAAAAATTTTCTTAAAAAGAGAATGCGAGATAGTCTTTTTCTAACCATCAAAACATGATCAGTCTGTTTTGCTTCAGGGCCGGTTAAATTTTCTGCTGTTTTTTCAAGCGGCATCATGGAGAACCACCAGTTCATTACACGATCTGATTTTGAAAAAAAACGATGTCCGCCAATGTCAATCCGATTTCCTTTATAATTAACCGTCCTGGAAAGTCCTCCCATCATATTTGTCGCTTCAAGAATGATTGGTTGATAATCGGTTCTAATGAGGAGCTCATAGGCAGCCGTTAGTCCTGCGGGACCCGCGCCAATGATAAGAACAATTTTTTTTTCCATTATAGTTCCTTATTTTTTCCAAGAGTTATTAAAAGAAAAATAGCGAGCAGCGTTGTAATTAAAAATCATTAGTATTCCCGTGGTAAAAATTTTAGGAATAACAAATGATGAAAAGTAATGCGTTTTGATGAAAAAACTTAAAATGCCGAGTCCAACAATAAAGCTACACATATTTGCTGTGACATGTCGTGCGTAAGCAAGTGGGAGTGAAATGTTGTTGCGCGTGAAAATAAAAAAATTGCAAAGAAAGAAATTAGTAGAAACACCGCCAATAAAGGCAAAAAATGATGCGAGAATATAATTGTATTGAACAAGCGGCAGACTCGCAAAGAATATTCCAAAATCAACAAGAGCTGCGGTAGCGCCAACACAGACATATAAAAATAGATGGTACATAAAACTCCTTTTTCTGTATTCATATTTTTATTCTATTTATGATGTACCATAGATTATTTTTTGGGGCAAGGATCTCTTGTTATTCTTTTAAAGAAGCTGCTCTTTTGACATGATTTGCAATGATATCAAATTCTTGTTTCTTACAGGTATGATCTGGCTGCCAGGGAAGAATGTTGTTCTGTATATTTTTAATAAAGGAAAGCGGCAATAATTCTGTAGTCAGTTGTTTTTCATCTTGATGCGGTGAAACAACAAAGCGCACATGATTGTGCATGGGAGAAATATTAATATCAAGATCATTAAGAGTCTGTTTTTTGATTATAGTGTGCATGAGTGGACAAAAAATAAAAAGCGGAAGTGGATATAAAAATGATTGATTACTCTGTTCTTGTTGATGCGCAATAAACCAAAAATCACGATGCGATGGATCTAAGGTATGTGAAGGGCCTGCTATGAGTGATGGAATAATTTTTGATACCCACGTTTGATTAGCTTTGTCTTCGGTTGTTTTTTTAGTAAGATCATAGCTTAGTTTTATTTGAATAATGTGTGTCGGTTTTTCATTATATTTAAAACGTTGATCACTGTAGTAACGTGACGTTGAAACCCAATCCATTTTTTGGATCGGATCATTATCAGAATAAAAATTATAGATCCGTTTAAAGGTTTTTGCATCAGTTGCATAGTGATCAGTTTCTGGTTGAATGGGGGTTCCTAAAAGATAGAGTCGATCAATAGAGAGTATTCTTCCTTCGGGAAAGTAGTTAAATTTTTTTTCTCCTTGAGCGCGGTGTATTTTTTTTGGGTTGCACTCTTCTAAGAAGTGATACATTTTGAGTGCTTCTTCATGAAGCTCAGCTGCAGGTTTCTGTTTTGCGACAAGCAGAGATCGAGCTTGATTGATGCCTGCAAGATTGAGAGCAACATTGCCTCCATGGCTATGTGCAGCAATAATAATTTTTGTTTTAAATCCTTGATTTTCATATTTTGTTATTTCTTCAGACAATGCATTATAAAGACGCAATGCTTCTTGACGGCGTCTTTGACGACTTAAAAGTCCACTCCAACCAAAGGTATAAAACTGTGAAACATTGTTCTGTTTCATGAGTGAATTGATGTCGGCATATGCTTTAATTAAAGCGGGAGCAATTTTTTTAAAAGGATCATTTATTGGCATGGTATAGTCGGGATTGATATGAAAAAGTCCTCGATTAAGCATCGGTTGATCTTTGTAAAAAAAAGGATCTTTGCGCATAAGTCGTGTGGTTTTAACATAATGAGAACCTTTAAAATCATCATTAATAACAGGAAAAAAGCTAAGAAGCCCTAAAGAGCTTCCGAATGTTCCATGAATAAAAACATGCAAGGTGATCTGTTTTTTTGGTTTATACTTCTGTTTTTTTAAAAGAAAAAAAGGACTTAAGAAGAAGAATTGTGCTATGATGAGTGCTCCAATTCCACCAAGAATTACTTTCCATGATTGATTGAGAATCTGCATGCCTGTTTTCCTTACTTCATTATGCCTTCTTTTAATATACTATTAATAATAATTTTTTTGAACTGCTTTGAACAAGAGATTGTTGCTATACAAGAATTTTTAAGATTGTATCCCGCTCCTTTTATTGCTATGCTTATTTTGAAATGAAGAGTTCTATGGTGAACGTGTGTAAAAAGATATTTATAGAGGTTTGATCGATGAAAATTTCATTAGCATGGATATCAGAATATTTTAAAAATAAGAGTTTAACGTCAGTCTCACCTGAAGAGATTCAGAGCCGATTTAATCAAGTGACGGCAGAAATTGAACATTTTGATGTTGTTGAATATTCGATGAATCAACTTGCTTTAGCTCAGGTGATAGCAGTTAAAAGTAATGTTGTCGAATTGACGATTGATGAATGGAATCAACAAATTAATCTGCCTTTAAAGACAACACGAGTTATTACTGTTGGCGAGCGACATCTAGTTTTTAAAGATGAAGCAGGAGTTCGTTTTGCAACAGCACGTGATTTATTAAGCGAAAAAGAATTTGAGTTACCGCCTTTTTTTATCCCTGAATCTGAAAAAGATGGATCATGGAAAAAGCGAATTGATCAAAAAGATATTATTTTTGATGTTGATAATAAATCGATTACCAATCGTCCTGATTTGTGGGGACATTATGGATGTGCACGTGAAATTGGGTCATTTTTAAAAAAAGAAATTATTTCGTATGATCTAATAAGTGGGTCGATTAAAGATAAAATCTATGAACATGAAGGGAAATTTCAAGGAGCTTCTCTTACTATTAAAAATCAAGCTTTAGATTATTGTTCAGTTTATTCAGCAGTTTATCTGCCTGAAGCTCCATATCAAGCATCTGAAATTGCTATGGCATTTCGTCTGATTCGTGTTGGCAGTAAACCGATTCATGCGATGGTCGATATAACCAATTATATTTTGTATGATCTAGGTCAACCAATGCATGCATATAATGCGGATGAAATCGTTGGGGATCTGGTGATTCGTCAAGCAAAAGATAAAGAAAAAGTTTCATTATTATCCGATCTTGAAGCGACATTGACTTCAGAAGATCTTATCATTGCTGATCAAAAAAAAGTACTCTGTTTGGCGGGGATTAAAGGTGCAGCACATGGTTCAATGGACCAGAAAAAACATGCGGTGCTTCTTGAAGCGGCAACGTTTCATGCGGCAACCATTCGTCGTTCTGCATTGCGTCATAAATTACGAACCGATTCTTCAGCACGTTTTGAAAAAACATTGGATGAAAAACGAACAGTATGTGCTCTCAAGCGCTTTCTTTTTTTAGCCCAGCAACAAGGACTTATTGATCAGAAAGAATATGAAGCAGTTGTTGTTGGTAAAATTCCTGAACCGCATGTTATCACGGTAAGCCATGCTTTTTTACAAAGTCGATCAGGTATCGATTTGACAAAAGATGATGTCATAAACCCGCTTGAAGCAATGGGTTTTTTGATTACTGTTTTACATGAAGAGCAAGAAGTTTTGTATCAAATCACTGTTCCCTCATTTCGAGCAAGTAAAGATGTCCGCATTAAAGAAGATATTCTAGAAGAAGTGGTTCGACATTATGGTTTTGATAGAATTCCTGTTTTATTGCCACCGCTTATCAAGCAACCAAAGTCATTAGATGCAGTGCTTAAAACTCGTTTGATTAAACGCTACTGTGC
>CAZZPM010000031.1:0-9667 GCA_964655535.1 uncultured Pseudomonadota bacterium | reverse complement strand
CTTTTAATTCTTAAATATAGCTTGCCAGGCGTAGCTCAACGAGCGAAGCCTGGTGGAGAGGGAGGGATTCGAACCCTCGATGCTTTTTACAGCATAGCCGCTTTCGAGACGGCCGCTTTCAACCACTCAGCCACCTCTCCAATAATATCTTAAAATTATTAAAAATACTCTTCATTATCGTATCAAACTTTAATAGAAAATCTAGTAAAAAAAAGTTGATCCACTATTACGATCGAACAAATGTCCTTTCTTAATTTTATTGCAAAGATAAAAAAAAAACAGTAGAATACGGTATATTGTTAGTCGAAAGGCGTTAATCAGAACGGACCATACGCTTTTCAGAATATTCACACCAGAGACAAAAATGTCTCAACTAATACGAGGAGATTTTCGTATGGTACCAGGTTTTATACGAAACCTTTTTGGCGATATGAGCGCAAACGAAGCTAAAAAATTTAGCTTGTGCTCAGTCACTTTCATGTTTTTAATTGGCGCTTATTGGGAACTTCGTGTTCTTAAAGACGCTCTTTTTGATGACCTTGTTGGTATGGTGCATCAACCAAAAGCCAAAATGCTTTCTTTACTCGTTATTATTCCTCTGATTTTAGTTTATACCAAATTGGTTGATACCGTTGAACGACACAAATTGTTCTACTTTATCTGTACAACTTATGGTGTTCTTTTCGCCTTGATTGCATATTTTTATGTTAACCCAATGCCAAATATTGCTCCTGCATTAGTCGCTAATGTTCCTGGTAAATTACTTGGTTGGATTACATACATCACCGTTGAAAGCTTTGGATCATTGTCAATCGGCCTTTTTTGGGCGTTTATGGCAAGCACAACCAACACTGCATCAGCAAAACGTGGTTATGCATTAATCTACGGTGTTGGACAAATCGGTTCAATCGGTGGCCCAACATTAGTAACTTATGCACCAGTACTTGGTTTGCCAATGTTATTAATGATCGGTGCAACTGCTGTTTTAGCAGTTCCTTTTTTAATCTTCACTTTGATGAGTGTTATTCCTCAAGAAGACATGCAATCTGATGTTCATGCAAATGCGGCTCCAAAAAAACGAACCGGACTTTTAGAAGGACTTCGTTTATTGACCACAACACCGTATCTTCTTGGTGTACTCGTTATTTCAACCGTCTATGAAATCGTTGGAACCATCATGGATCTTCAAATGAAATTACTTGCACGAGAAGTCTATACAACAAAAGAAACTTTTGCAGCATTTTTAGGATCATTTGGTCAAACGACCAATGGCTTTGCTTTGCTCCTTGCATTCTTTGGAACCGGTATTTTCGTCAGAAAATTTGGTGTTCGATTCTGCTTGGTAATGTATCCAGTCCTTTCAGGTGTTGTTGTAGCATCAACTCTAATTTATCCAACATTGTGGCCTGTATTTTTTGCAGTGCTTATGATTAAAGGATTAAGCTATACCTTGAACAACCCTGTTAAAGAATTGATGTACATTCCAACATCTAAAGACGTTAAATTCAAAGCAAAAAGCTGGATTGAAGCATTTGGCGGCAGAACTGCAAAAGCAGGTGGATCAGTTATCAATAACTTTTTTGCTGGTGATTTAACTGCACTCATGACTTATGGAACCTTTGCATCACTTGGTGTAATCGGCGTTTGGGCATGCATAGCATTCTTAATCGGTACAACTTATAATACTTTGATTAAAGAAAATAAAATCATTGAGTAAAAAAATAAGATAATTTTTTATACTTTACAAAAGGGTATTTTTTAAAAATACCCTTTTATTATTGAAAGGAACAGAATGTTTTCTGGAATATTTCGTACATTTTTTGGTGAAATGTCAGCTCCTGAAATAAAAAAATTTAGCCTTTGCTCCCTTGCTTTCATGCTACTTATTGGTGGATATTGGATGCTACGCATTTTAAAAGATGTATTATTTGATGATTTAGTTGGCATTGTTCATCAACCAAAAGTAAAAATCCTATCGATGTTTGTAATCATTCCACTTATACTTATTTATACAAAATTAGTTGATACTATTGAACGACATAAATTATTTTATTGTATCTGTACGACATATTCTATACTTTTTGCGCTTATTGCTTATTTTTATACATATCCTATTCGAATTTTTACCCACTCCTATTTTTCTTGCATTCAAGGAAACTTACTCGGATGGATCACTTTTATTACCGTAGAAAGCTTTGGATCATTATCAATTGGTCTTTTTTGGGCATTTATGGCAAGCACCACAACATCTGTCTCAGCAAAACGTGGTTATCCAATGATGTATGCGGTTGGACAAATTGGGACTATTGGTGCAGCAACCATGGTTACACAAGCATCATTTTTTGGGATTCAAAAACTTTGGATTTTAGCTACAATTGGCATCTTTTTTATTCCCTTTATAATCTTATTTTTAATTTCATCGGTCCCTCAAGATCAATTAGAAAGCGACGGCCATGCCGCTAGTATCAAAAAACAAAAAACAGGATTATTTGAAGGCTTACGTCTTTTAACAACTCAACCCTACTTATTAGGCGTTCTGGTTATCTCTACGTTTTATGAAGTAGTTTCAATAATTATGGAATTTCAAATGAAAATGCTTGGCCGACAATTATACACCACTAAAGAAACCTTTGCTGGTTTTTTAGGAATGTACGCTCAAGCAACTAATATATTAGCTTTTACTTTTGCCATTATTGGAACCGGATTTTTAGTTCGTAATTTTGGGGTTCGATTCTGTTTAATTATGTTTCCATTGATATCAGGATCAATTGTTGCAATCACACTCTTTCATTCATCAATTTGGGTTTTCTTTTTAGCTGCTGTAGTGACCAAAGGATTGAGCTACACATTAAATAATCCGGTTAAAGAAATGATGTATATTCCTACAAGCAGAGATGTAAAATTCAAAGTGAAGAGCTGGATCGAAGCATTTGGATCTCGTGGTGCCAAGGGATCAGGAGCTACTATTACTAATTTTTTTGCAAAAGATTTAGGGTCACTGCTGACTTTCGGAACGATTGCCTCATTAAGCTTGATTAGCATTTGGGCATGCGTTGCTTTTATAGTTGGTACCAAATATAATAATCTTATTAAAGAAAATAAAATCATCGAATAAAATTTTTTATACAAAAAGAGTTATCATAATAATTATGATAACTCTTTTTTTTGAAAGTACTCATTATGTCGTATATTCTTGGCATTGAAACCTCCTGTGATGAAACTGCCGCTGCTGTTTATGACAGCAAAAATCAAAAAATTCTCAGTAATGTTCTTCATTCACAGATAAAATTACATGAAAAATATGGTGGCGTTGTTCCTGAAGTTGCATCACGTTCGCATCTTGCACGTATTAAAGAAATTGTTGATCAAGCACTCAACAATGCACATATTTCTTTTGATGACATCGAAACAGTTGCAGTCACCACAAAGCCTGGTCTTGCTGGATCGCTACTTGTCGGCCTTTCTTTTGCTAAGGGACTCGCATGGGCAGGAAACAAAAAATTGATCGGCGTTGATCACCTTGAGGGACATCTTTTTTCATCGATGCTGAATCCCGATGGAACCAGACGCCAAGAACTTGCATTTCCTTATCTTGCACTTTCAATGTCAGGAGGCCACACGGCACTTTATCTTGTTCATGATTCAGAAAAATATGAATTAATTGGTCAAACTATTGATGATGCCGGAGGCGAAGCATTTGACAAAATTGCACGTATGCTTGGCCTTGCATATCCTGGTGGACCTTTGATCGAAAAAGCGGCTGAACAGGTCGAATTTCAAGATTTTTTTAAATACCCACGCGTGCGACTTAAAAATGCAAAACTTGATTTTAGTTTTTCAGGACTCAAAACGGCTGTTTTATATGATCTGGTAAAAAAAGGCTGGTATGATCTTGAAATTAATCGTCCAACTTCATTATTAACCGAAGAAAATATCAATCAAGTCGCCAGTTCACTACTTATTTGTATCGCCGACATCATCATCAATCACATCAAAGATGCGCTCACACTCTATCCAAACATCAAAGGAGTCACGTTTATCGGTGGTGTTGCCTGCAATAAATACATCAAACAACGAATCGAACAATACACAAAATCACGACATCTTTTTTCAATCAGCCCAATTCCCAGCTTCTGTGTAGACAATGCAGCAATGATCGCTTACACTGCATCACTATATCAAGCTCAAGAAAAAACATCAGATTGGTATTTAGATATTTTTTAAAAATTTTTTAAATTTGAATGTTTAATGATCTCTATTCGCATTGCAGAAAAAGACTTTTCCATTGTATGAAAAATAGTAAAAACAGAAGTCAATAGTGGATTTGAGGAACAAAAAATATTACTTGAAAAAGTTAAATCAATGATTCCAGATGCCTTGAAAATTCTTTTTACTAGGAATCAATTTTATCGGGCAGCTCGCTTAATTCAATAGTGTCAATATGCAAAATGGCAATATCGCATTCGACTTAAAGAAAATCTTACCTTGCAACATCAAGGCGAAAAAATGCAAACGAAAGACATTTTAAATTTACGGGGTTCTATAACAGCAATGTTATCTTATATCGGGGTTTTGCGTGAAGTAGGGCATGCAGTGAAGTGAAGGGAATACCTACTAAAGATCGTATCTTAGACTATGGAATGAGATGAGGAAATGATTTAAACTGGCAGTTCTTTACGAACTACCAGTTTAAATCATTTTAAAAAAACAATTTTATTTCAATGTTGTTGTTATTTTGTCTTTCAAGTCTTCAGCATGAATATAGCCCATCATGCGATCGATAACAACGCCATCCTTAATAAATAATATTGTTGGAATTGATGTTACTTGAAACTTTGCCGCAAGCTCAGGCTCTTCATCAACATTAACTTTAAAAAAGTTATAGGAATCACCTAAGTCATGTGCAACACTCACAAATTGTGGAGCAAGTTGCTTGCACGGACCACACCAAACTGCATATAAATCAATAACAACTGGTTTTTTACTTTGAATCACTAATGCTTCGTATTGATGATGTGTTAATTCTGTTACCATATCTATATCCTTTATTAAAAAATCAAATAAAAACAATAATCAATCTTATCATTTTTTCGCCACAACATCCAGAAAGAGACTACGATCCGCAAATGATAATGGAGTCTGCTCAAGCTTATACCATTCTTGTGGTCGATATTCATGCGCCATGCGATCCAATTTATTTAACCATATCCCTCCATCATTTCGTAATAATAACGTTGATAGAAGACCAAAGTCCTTACTACTTTGTATCTGCGAAAGCATCAATGCAGAAAAATATTGAATCGGAATTTTTTTTTCTGTACAAGTAGCGGAAAACCAAGAAAATCGACTATTAAAACTGCAAAGCCAAAGTGAATCTTTTTCTGATGATAACCCTCGATAAAAACCTTGATAAAACCAATCAAGCGAAACTGTTGCTGCATAACAAGCAACACGACAGCCAGGAATAACTTTTTGTAACGAATTTTTAATCCATACCCCCAAGTTCTCTGCTTCTTTCATCAAAAAACTTTGATATAAAGCACCTTTTTTTGTCTGCATCAATTCTAATATTACTCTGTTTTTATCAGCTAAAGAAGCCTTTTTTATAAAAAATTTTTCATGCAAAGAGGTTCCCAATGCAGTGCTCACAAATTCACCCGATCCGGTTTCATTTCGCAAATACATTTCTAAATCAAGAAAAAAACCTGCAACATCAAGCCCTTGCGTATAACTTTTCCAAAATGGCATAAATCGTTCTGCTGATAAAACTACTTCATCACGCCACCAATTTCTATCAAGTGGTTCAGGAACATCTTTATATTCGTTGCCATATAAATCAGTCATACATCGATCAGGATACTTGTTTTTATCAACAAAATTATTAGTTATTTCAAAACTAATAAAAATTTCAGGAACTTTTTTATCTGCTTTATTGAGAGCAGTCATTAATTGACTACTAAAATTCTTAATTGATTTACCAAGACTATCGCGATGATTTGCAAATTTTGCACGCGGACTAAAATATTGATTCGGTGCAATACTCAACCAAAGCCCATCAAAATTACCTTGAACAATTGCGGCAATCAACCGATCTTGATCTGCAATAAGTTTATCATCTTTAAATATTTCAATATCCATCCACGCAAGAATTTTATTTTCATATTTTTTTTCTTGCACGCCCCTTGCACCTTCTAAAACCAAATAATTTAATTTTTTTTCTTCATGATTATCTTTCTGCTCAATTCCTCGCAACTGCAATAATGATTCATGCAACTTTAAAAACCCATGCCAGATATCTTCATCAATTTTACGCTGAACATCAAGATCAAGCGGTGCTATGCGAAAATTTTCAGTAATCGATGCATACGAAGCAATACGAAGATTTCCCAGAAATAATTTATGATCTCTCTGTGCAAGTGGAATAAAAAAACCAAGAGTATCACCCTGCACATGCATTAAAAATCCTTTTTTTTCAGAAGAAGGCATCAATGATGTTGCATAACTACCAAGCCATTCTGAAGGATTCTTAAGTAATTGTTCTGTTTTTCTTTTATATTCAATGCCTGAAAAATCAATAACTTCTCGTGATCGATACGCATCAATCTGAAAATTTCCTACATTATCAACTGACAATCCGAATAATGAAAATAACGGTTGATACAGAGTAACTGGATGTGCATTTTTTACTTTTTTATAAGCAAAACCTCCAAACCCTGGTAAAAAAAGAGAGCTGATTTTACCACTTTGCTTTGTAAATTGCTTAATCAATGTTATAATTTTTTGACTTAACGGTGAATCTTTTAATGCTGCTGCCATTGAATCATCAATCAAAAATAATGCTGTATCATACTTTTCAAAATCAATAATTTCAAGCGGCGTATCAATAATGTAACTCAAGCTCTTATACACCACTTCAAATCCTGCTTCTGATGCAAGGGTAAAAAAACGATTATAAATAAATGGATCTGCCATTGCTGTATCAACAACAACCATCGTTGCTTTTGATGCTTGAAGTCGATCAATAAAAAAAAAGCAGACTAAACAAGAGAATAATAAAATATTTTTTTTTACAGTCATAATCCCCCCAATTTTTTATTATGATTTTTCTGTTAACTCCTGAGAAATATTTTTTTTATCAACTTGTTCAAGAGAAACAGTATTTTTTTGCATTGATTGCTCATTATGATGAATAAATGGTTTTTCTACAATGGGCAAAAGAGCGGCTTCATGAGCCGATACAACCGCAGCTGTTTGTTGTTGTAAAAGATGCATAATTTTTTGATCTTTTTCTGCAACTTGTTGTTGAACTTCAATTAATTTTTGTGCAACACGATGAGCCTTTTCAGATAATTCTTCATTTTTTTGCTTTTCTTTTTGTAGTGATTCTTTAAATGATTTTCGTTTTGCATGCTGCTTTTTTGAAATATCACACAACTTACTTACTTGATCAATCGTTGTATAAACTTGTTGTTGACTACCAGGAAAATTTTTACGAATACTCAAAAGAGATGTGCCAACAGTCTTATGAATTTCCTGAACATTCTCAAGCGCTTGTCGCCCCTGTAAGAAAAAAGATACTGCCCCCAGCATCAACAACATCAGCATTTTCTTCATTATTTTTCTCTCTTTGTTAGTTTTTTTATTTTTTTAATTATAATACAGTAATCTATACTCTTTACTGTACGCAATAGAAAGAGTGAGATTCAATATCTTTTAAAAAGGAGATACTCATGAGATTCCCCCTGCTCAATCTATTTTTGAGTTTTTTATTAAACACTTCAATATTATACCCCAAAAGCGAATATCTTTTTTCTCCTCGAGGCAATATTACAGAACGAATTGTAAAGGAAATTAAAAAAGCAAAACAAGAAATCTGCGCTGCTGTCTACATGATCACCAGTAAAAAAATTGTTGATGCTCTTATTGCTGCACATAAAAATGGCATTACTGTCAAAATCGTAACTGATCATGGATGCATACAAAGCCCTTATGGTAAAGCATATCATCTCATGCAAGCTGGAATCCCCGTTAAAATTTATTATCCATCGGGAAGTAATAAAAAATTCCCCCCACTCATGCATGCAAAATATGCAGTTATCGACCAAAAAATAAGTATTGAAGGATCTTTTAATTGGACTAACTCTGCTGAACTTTTTAATGAAGAACATATTCGTATCACTGATAATCCAAATCAAAAAGATGCCCTTTATAAACGATTTCAAACCTTATTTAATGAACGGACAACTGATCAATTTTTATGTCATTTTGAACAGATCAATGCATGGAATAAGAAAAATGCCCCCGAAAAAATCACTACTCCTTTACCAATGCCACTTGCTAAAAATAATCTTTTTCAAACTTCTCTTTCCCAACAAAGCGAAATAGAAAAAAAAAATCAGACTCGATTTTGGATACCCCTCATCAAAGAACTGAATAACCTTTTGCAAAAAATTATCTCTTTGCAATAACTTAATTTTCCGTTTTTTTTTAAATGCATAAAATTAAAAAAAAGTTGCCTATCACAAAAAAGTCTGTTAAATATAGATGCATATGTACCGAGATGGCGAAATGGTAGACGCACTGCTTTAAGGGGGCAGCGGGGAAACCCATAGGGGTTCGAGTCCCCTTCTCGGTACCATCCGCCTTCGCATAGAGCGTTATGGCGTGATGTCACGACAAAGTTTTAACGTAGACAGAACCATCATTAAAAAGCGGTGAAGTCTTAATAAAATAATTAAAACTATGTTTCTACAATGTTAATTGCAACGCTGTTGTAGTATGTTTTCTCGTTACTTTAAAAAGAGGATTTATCATGGCAATTTCTCTCCCAAATATGTTCCGCGCAAAACTGACTTGGTGGATACTTGCAACATTACTCGGCGCTTATTTCATTGTTTCAATTGATACAAAAGTCTTTTCTGATCAAAACAAAACTATTACAGAAAAAATATTTTCTGGGCTTCAATTACCAAACATTAATCTTGGCATTGATTTACGTGGTGGAACACACCTAGTCATACAAGTTGAAATTGAAAAAGCACTGGAAAAACGACTTTTTATTGAAATGAAGCAGATTGACAAAGCGATCAAACATGAAGGATTACCAGCACCTATCAAAAAAGATATCACTCCAACAATAATTACCTATGATTTTACCGATGCACCAACTGCACGTAAAGTTGCTGATATCCTTAAACAGAACAATATTATCAAAGTATCAACAAGTGAAAGCAGCGTCAAAATGATGCTCAATGCGATCGAAGAAACACGCATTCGCATGGCTTCAACAGAACAATCAATTACCGTGCTTCGCAACCGACTTGATGGATTTAATGTTCGAGGGCTCATCGTTCAACAACATGGTGAACGTAAAATTGTCGTACAACTTCCTGGACTTGATGATTCAGATGATATTAAGTCAACCATCATGAAAACAGCTAATCTTGAATTTAAATTAATTGAAGAACATGCAGGATCAGAAGATAGCCTTCTTGATAAGTATGATGGCTACTTACCTAATGATCTTATAATTGCACCTTCAGGCAGAGAAGATGGCGAAGCACGTAGCTTCTATTCAGTATCAACATTTCCTGACATGACCGGTGAACATATTATTGACGCAGCATTATCATATGATGAATATCAACGCGCTGTTGTGTCTTTTAAA
>CAZZPM010000030.1:8112-9704 GCA_964655535.1 uncultured Pseudomonadota bacterium | reverse complement strand
CGTTTTTTCTTAGGTGAAATTTTAACAAAAGATCGTGCATATTCTGAAATGGGCAAAGCGGTTTTTAATAGTCTGATTGCTCGTCCCGTTGATGATGTTGGATTAATTTATCACCGACAAGATATTGTAAAATATTTTATGAATGAGAAGATCAGTGAAAATCTTGATGCGCAATTAAAAATATTTCAAGAACATGAACATATGTTGACCGGACTTTGGGGTAAAGAGCAGTTGATGCAATTTATCAAAGCAGATTGTTATGCACAATCTCCCTGGAAAAAATTAGATGGTTTTGTGGAAGCATGTAATAAAAGCCCTTTATTTATGGATACGTTTGAAGTATTAAATCGTGCAACTTGTTTGTTACGAAGTTTTTCAGCGATTGGAAGTATTATGCTTTTTGCGACTTGTGCAACGGAGCAAGCATTAGGTATTAATATTTTTGAAGATTATGGTTTAAAAAAATTGGTCTCTATGTTTCCTGGCTGGGGATGGGCAGAAGATAATACAGATAATTATGATCAATTTGGAATCCTGAAGTCAAAAGATGTTGTTAAGTCTGCCTATGGATCAGCAAAAAGTTATTCATTGTATGATCCAAAAATGTGGGCAGCGTTTCTGTTATTATATCAAGCAACATGTGTTTCTAATGTTCTTGGTGGGACAGCGGGGACAGCTGCAACGATGTATGATTTTCCACGTCAATGGGATAATATAAGAATTGGATCTTGGTATGATGACTTTTTTTTACGGCGTATGATCCGAGTCATGGAGTGTTTGCGTGTTGCTCAAAATATGATGCAGATTATTCCTGTAGAGATACAAGAAAAATTGGTTTTCTTTAAATCTATTCGACATTTTTTTGTTGATTTATACGTTGACAATGATGACGTGGGTGACTTTGTTGATATGATGGAGAGTTGGACTTTTGATCCAAAAAATTTAGATCCGAAAAAATTTAATTTATTATTTAGAACAGGAAAAATGTTTGCAGCATTTAGAATTTTAGAAAATATTAAGCAGCATATTGAGCCGATTATTGCAGCACTTGGAGAGATTGATGCTTATAATGCGATTGCAAAAATAATGTGTGAGCAGTCAGAGCACTGGAGTTTTGTTGATTTTTGTATCGATACAAATCCATCGATTGCACTTGATAATTTTTGGAATCCACTGCTTGATCCTGCATTAGTGGTAAAAAATTCTTTACGTCTTGGCCAAGCATATCAAACACCCCATATTATTATTACCGGACCCAATTCAGGAGGTAAGTCAACGGCACTCAAAGCTTTGGCATTCTCAATTGTTCTTGGTCAAAGTATCGGTATTGCACCGGCACAAAAAGCTGAATTGACGCCATTTAGTCATCTTGCCTTGTATATGAATATTGGCGATAGCATCGTTGATAAAGAATCTCGATTTCAAAAAGAAGGTCGTCAGGCTTTTGCGCATGGTGATTTGATCAGATCAATGGCAGAGCAGCATAAGTTAAGCTTTGCAATTTTTGATGAGATTTTTAGTGGAACTTCGCCTGAAGAAGGTGCTGAGTGGGGGTATCGTACTGCACGTGGTTTTGCCGCATATCCAAATTG
>CAZZPM010000030.1:7201-8102 GCA_964655535.1 uncultured Pseudomonadota bacterium | reverse complement strand
AAATTGTATTTGTGCAGTGGCGACACATTTTAAGCGATTAACGCAGCTTGAGACTGATACTAAAGGTCATTTTGTAAATTATAAAGTTTCAATTGCAACGGATCAAAAAGGAAATTTTGTTAAAGAAGAAAATGGTAAGTTGAAACGTACATACAAGATTGAAAAAGGAATGGCACATCAACAGATTGCAAAAGAGGTTTTACAAGAACAAGGAATAGAGAGTCAATTTTTTAATGATAACTTTGCTCAATAAATTTTGATTATAAAAATAGGCAAGCTGGAAAAAGTGCGTTACACTTGATTCAGCTTGTTATTTATTTCTTGAGGAGTTTTGTTATGAAAAAAAGAAATCTTTTTTTATCACTAGTATTATTTTTGAGTGTTCAAATATCTGCTTCAGCAGAAGAAAAAAAATCATTTGTTATTCCAAAAAAGTCTATTAAAGAATCGACCAATACCTTAAAAGAGCAGCTTGGTGATTCGGTTCAAAAAACATTGAAACAGATTACTGCGTTGCAAAAACAGACCGCATTATTGCTTGAAAAACTTTCTGAAACACAGCAAAAATTACTCAAAGCGGGCAGCAGCATGCTTAAAAATAAAGAGCCGTTTAAAAAGGCATCTAAGGAATCATTGGTGCAGGCTGAAAATACGATCAATGCATTACATACGCATTTTCATGAAGGGATGCGGATGGTGAACATTATTATTGATCAGACTGAAAAAAACAGTCTTGATCGAGCGACCTGTTTTTCAATAAAGAAAAAAATATAACGGTTTTACCGTGCAAAATATAAAAATATATTATGTTGCTGGTGAAAAATCGGGAGACCAACTCGCTGATTGGCATAGCAATGTATTCTGGCCTCATGCTCAATTACACGGCGTTGCAGGTGATCTG